>NZ_CAIPNF010000344.1 GCF_903866365.1 uncultured Thiocystis sp. | reverse complement strand
GCCGATCATCGAGGCGATGGCCGTTGGGGTTCCGGTCGCCTGTAGCCACGGCACCGCACTCCCTGAAATCGCGGGCAATGCCGCCGTCCTGTTCGACCCGACCAGCACGCCGCAAATCGCGGCGGCGATGCTTTCCCTGGCGCAGGATGAAAAAATACGTAACCGACTGATTCAGGAAGGAAGCGCGCGCGCACGCGAGTTCTCGGATACGCGGCGGATGGCCACCGAGTATTGGGGTGTCTTCCAGGACGCACTCGCCTAAACATCGTTGGGGTTCGTTTCTGACCCCAACCCGGACCATGGACATACAAAGTGACTAAAAAAGCATTTATCACCGGCATCACCGGGCAGGATGGCTCCTATTTGAGCGAACTGCTCCTAGAGCAGGGCTACGAGGTGCATGGCGCGGTTCGCCGCGCCAGATCGCTTGAACGGAGCCGGCTCGCGCACCTCTACGCCGATCCGGCCATCTACAACCAAAGGCTTTTTTTGCACTATGCCGACCTTGACGATCCAACCACGTTGAGGCGTGTGCTCACCAAGGTCCAACCACGGGAACTCTATCACCTCGCCGGGCAGAGTCATGTGGGACTGAGTTTCGAGATCCCGGAGACGACTTGCGAGTTCACCGCCATGGGCACCCTGCGGCTGCTCGAAATCCTGCGCGATCTCCCCGAATCGCCGCGCTTCTTTCATGCTACCTCCAGCGAGATCTTCGGGCGTCCCACCCAGAATCCGCAGACCGAAACCACCCCGATGGCCCCAATCAACCCCTATGGCTGCGCCAAGGCGTTCGCGACCCAGATGGTGCGGGTCTATCGTGAAAGTCACGGGCTGTTCGCGGTCAATGGCATTCTGTATAACCATGAATCGCCACGCCGCGGCGAAAATTTCGTGACCCGCAAAATCTGTCATGCCGCCGCCGCGATCAAATTGAACCAGCAGAAAGAACTCGTGCTCGGCGATACCAGCGCATTGCGCGATTGGGGGCACGCCCGGGATTATGTTCGCGGTATGTGGATGGCGCTCAATCATGAGACGCCCGACGATTACATCCTCGCCACCGGGAAGCTGCATACGGTGCAGCAGGTGATCGAAAACGCCTTTGCGACGGTCGCGCTTGACTGGCGGGAATACGTCCGGTTCAACAGTCATTTCCTGCGACCGGCCGAACCGCTCCATCTCGTGGGCGATGCCAGCAAGGCCAAGACCGCGCTCGGCTGGACGCCCCGAACTTCTTTCCAGGAACTGATCCAGGAAATGACCGAGGCGGAACTGGACCACCTTTCACAAACCAACTCATAAGGAAACGCGTCATCATGTCCAATCGAAAAACCGCCCTCATTACCGGCATCACGGGCCAGGATGGCGCCTACCTGGCTGAATTCCTGCTGAATAAAGGCTATCTGGTGCATGGAATCAAGCGTCGCAGCTCATTGTTCAATACTGATCGGATCGACCACCTCTATCAGGATCCTCACGAGATCGAACGCCGCTTCATCCTGCATCACGGCGACCTCACCGACTCCAGCAGCCTGATTCGCATCATCCAGCAGACCCAACCGGACGAGGTCTATAACCTCGCCGCGCAGAGTCATGTCGCCGTCTCGTTCGAGGAACCGGAATACACCGCCAATTCGGACGCGCTCGGCGCTTTGCGCATCCTGGAGGCGATCCGGATTCTTGGCTTGGAGAAAAAGACGCGCTTCTATCAAGCATCTACCTCCGAACTCTACGGTCTGGTGCAGGAGACCCCGCAAAAGGAAACCACGCCTTTTTACCCGCGGAGCCCTTATGCGGTCGCCAAACTCTATGCTTATTGGATCACGGTGAATTACCGCGAAGCCTATGGCCTGTATGCCTGTAATGGCATCCTGTTCAATCATGAATCGCCGCTTCGCGGCGAGACGTTCGTCACCCGCAAAGTCACCCGCGCGCTCGCGCGCATCAAGCTCGGTCTGCAGGACTGTCTCTATCTTGGCAACCTTGATTCCAAGCGGGATTGGGGACACGCACGCGATTATGTCGAAATGCAATGGCTCATGCTCCAACAGGAGCAGCCGGAGGATTTCGTCATCGCCACCGGCGTGCAATACAGCGTGCGTGACTTCGTCGATGCCGCCGCGCAAGAGCTTGGCATCTCCATCGCCTGGATTGGACAGGGCGTCGATGAAACCGGCACCGACGCACAGGGCCAGATCATCGTCCGAGTCGATCCGCGCTACTTCCGTCCGACCGAGGTCGAGACCCTGCTTGGAGACGCGTCGAAGGCCAGGGAAAAACTCGGCTGGGTTCCCCGCATCGGGTTTGACGAACTGGTCCGCGAGATGGTCAGGGAAGATCTCAAGGCAACCGAACGTGACGAGCTGGTCAAAAAACACGGTTACAAGGCATTCGACCACCACGAATAGAGCGGAATGGCTGCGGATCCACTCATTACGCTCGCCGTCCCCTCGTTCAATCAGGGGCGCTATCTGAATGACGCCTTAGCCTCGATCTTTCGGCAGAATCTCTCGGTGGAAGTTTTCCTCGTCGATGGCGGCTCGACGGACGGTTCCATCGAGATCATCGAGCGATGGGCGGATCGCCTCGCGGGCTGGCGCAGCTATCCCGATCAGGGGCAATCCGCAGCCATCAACGAAGGCATCGCGGCAGGCCGCGCGCCTTTCGTCTGCTGGCTCAACAGCGACGATTGGCTGTTGCCTAGAGGACTTGAGACCTTGTTGCATGCCTTGCGGAGGGCACCGGACGCCTCCGCCGTCTATGGCCGGGCCTGGAATTTTCTGCAAAGAACAGGCGTCCAGCGATCAATGTGGGTGCGGCCATTCAGCGAACGCTGGTTCGCGAACTACTGCTTCATTACCCAACCCGCAACCCTGATCCGTCGTACGGCCTGGGAGTCCGTTGGCGGACTCGACCCGACTCTCCACATGGCGATGGATTACGACCTCTGGTGGCGCCTTTACAAGACCTGCGGTCCATTGTGTTTCGTCGACGAATACACGGCGGTCAACCGCGAACATGCAAAGACAAAGACCGGCACCCTACGGCGCCTGCACTATCGGGAAGCGATGAATGTCGTCCGCCGGCATCACGGACGGGTACCCATGAAATGGTGGCTCGCGCAGCCCTATGCCGTCTGGTATCGAGCGCTGACGAGCAAGTGGCAATGAACGAACAAGCCGGCGTCGATGTCGGCTCCGCGTTCATTGCGATGCGATCTTGACCTCGGGGCGCATGTTGAAGTAGCCATCGTAGCGGATGGCATCCGGGTTGATTTCAACGTTCAGCATGGCGAGATCATGCGAGAAAAAGAGGATTTCATCGAAGTTGCCGGTGCCATAAGGGCGGTTCCCGACGCCAACGGTGATCGAGTAGTCGCCCTTGATCAGGTTAGCGTCAATGCGCCACTCGACGCGCACCGTTTCGCTGGCGGCAAGGGGTGGCGGAGTCTTCCCCATGCAATAGGCGTTGGTTTCGAACACGGAATGGCCAAAGCGGTTACGGATCCCAATCCCATAGTGTGGGCTGCCCAGGTCCCGCCGCGTCCGCAAATGAGCGACAATGATCAAGGATTCTTCGCTGACAATGGATTCGATCGCCTGCCCCTGGCCGTTATTCAGCTCAAGATGAACAAGTTCGATCTCTCCGGTTCCCGCGAGTGGCGCCTGCGCATGACGCTTGATTGGTAAAGCCTCAGTCCGCGCGGAAGGACGAGCGATCGACACTGGCACGTCGCCCTGGTGGCTTCTATGCAAGAGCATGGCGTGATAGTGATCGACGACATCCTTGGGACTGCCTTGATCGACGATGTGCCCGTTTTCCAGCAAAATCGCCTGATCGCACAGTGTCTTGATCGAACTCATGTCGTGGGAGACGAGCAGTATGCTACCCCCGCGAGCACGAAAATCCTGGATGGCCCGCATACATTTCTGTTGGAAATAGGCGTCTCCGACCGAGAGCGCTTCATCGACCACGAAGCAACTAGGATCCGCGTGAATGGCAATGGAAAAGGCCAGGCGCATGACCATGCCAGAGGAATAAGTCTTCAGCGGTTCATGGATAAATTCGCCCAGCTCGGCAAAATCGATGATGGCTGAACGCCGGGCCGCAATCTGCTCGATGGTCATTCCAAGGAGCATGGCATTGGCTCGAATATTATCGATTCCACTCATCTCCATATTGAAACCGGTACCAAGTTCGAGCAAGCCGGTAATACGCCCGGAGATTTGAATGCGACCGCTGTCGGGTAGCAGAACGCCGGTCAGAATCTTGAGAAGAGTCGATTTGCCCGCCCCGTTCTGTCCAATGATTCCGAACGTCTGACCGTCTTCGACCTGAAATGAAATGTCATTCAACGCCTCGTAAACGGTGTGATAAGAGCGGCGACGGATGATTTCCTTGAGCCGATCGGAAGGCTTTCGGTAAAGACGGAACCGTTTACTGATGTGCTCGGCATGGATCATTGGTCGTCACCAAGGAGTTTCCGCGCGAGATACAGAACGGCGGAGAAATAGGCCGTGGAGAGAACGATCATCGCCAGCGTCGTTTGTAGCCCGCTGAGCAGCCGGAGCAGCCTCCGAGCCGTCATGAAAACCACGAGCGACAGACCCGCCACGGCGAACAGAAAGAGCATCATAAAAAATCCCGAACATCTCGCTCCAGCCATTTCAGCAGCAGCCAGGCGAGTAAAAGAGTGATGTGCGCAATCAGAACCAGTCGAAATAGCGCATCGAAATCAGGCATCTGACCATGTACCAGGATACCGTGATACGCGGCAATGAAAAGATACGCCGGGTTGAATGAGTCTTGCATCTGCTGGACGAGAGGCGGTGCGACATCCGGTACCCAGACGATCGGAGTGAGCCAGAACCAGAAGGTCAGAAGGATACCCACCATCTCTTTGATGTCGCGTAAAAAAACATTGAGGACGCCGAACAGAAGTCCAAGCCCGAAGGCGAAGATTTGCTGCAAGAGAAAGATGAACGGGAGTAGCAGAAACGATTTTCCGGGAAATGCGCCAATGATGAGCATGAACACCATGAAAATGAGCAGTGAAATCGCAAAGGCGATTCCTTCCGAGACGACGATGTAAAGCGGCAGATACGCGAGCGCGATCGGGATTTTCCCAATGATGTGGCGTTTGTCAAGAAAGACGGTTGAGCCACGGGTAATGGTGTTGGCAAACGCCATCCAGGGTAGCAATCCACTGACGAGATAAATCGCATAGCTGTAATTGCCGGCAACGCCAGGTAAACGCGCACCCATGACATTGGCGAAAATCACGGTAAAGATAAAAATCATCACCAATGGATGGATCCACGCCCAAAGAGCGCCGAGCGCCGAACCCGAATAACGGTCGACGAAGTCCTGGCGAGTGAAATCGAGTAACAACAGCAAATTCATTGATGAGACATCCAGCAAGTGAGCCGGCGGCACGAAACGTATCTCCGGACTATTCCTCTCTGAATGCCCGGGCGAGCCGATCGGTGAAGGGCCGAATGAGATAATCGAAAAAGGTACGTTCGCCGGTTTTGATCATGGCTTCCACCGGCATTCCGGCTTGCAGTGGACGTGCCTTCAGTTGTTCCATGCCCTCGGGGTTGACCCGAATACGGGCCAGGTAATAGGGCCTGTTGGTGGCTTTGTCGATCAGGCGATCCGCCGAGACCGTCAGGACGGTCCCTGGGATCACAGGCGTGGTCCGGGTATTAAAGGCACTCATATGCAGATCCGCCTCAAGGCCGGGGGACACCCGGTCGATGTCCATGGGTTGAACCTGAGCTTCGATAATGAATGACTCGTTTTCGGGAACGATGTCCAAGAGTTGATCTCCTGGGCGAATCACACCCCCGATGGTGTGAATGCTGGACCCGACGACAGCGCCGGCCACGGGCGCCCTGATCACCGTGCGTTCCAGCGTTTGTTGCAAGGCTCTCATGCGTTCGCGCAGATCGGCCAGCTTGGTCTCGATATCGCGCAGTTCGGTGACGACTTCACTGGTGAATTTACGTTTCAGTTGGGCGCTCTGAATCTCGGTCTCGCCGATCTGTACACGCGCGCTGGCAATATCCGATTGATGCTGACCCCGCTCGCCATCCACCTCGGCGGCCAGTCGTTCCCACTCCAATAAACGGCTTTTATCGCCCAGGCCCTTCGCGAAGAGTTTGTCGAGACCGGTGATTTCTTCCTGATAAAGATTGAGTCGCTTCAGCTTGCTTGCGGCCAACGCCTCAAGCCCTTGAATCTGCTGTTCCAGTTGTTCGCGACGCTGTTGCAACACCTGTTGCTCGCCGATCAGTGCCCCGCGCCGGGCGTCGAAAACGCGCTTCTCCCCGATGATTGCCTCGTGGATACGGGGATCGTCCCTAGCGGTGAGGAGATCCTCGGAAAACACGATTTCTGGCAGATCGTCCCGTTCGGCCACCAGACGAGATTCTTGAGCACGGAGCGAGAGATATTGGCCGCGGGTGATTTCGAGCTGCGCGCTAGCCTGCGTGTCGTCCAGACGAATAATGATGTCGCCAGCGGCCACTCGATCGCCTTCGCGCACCAGGATCTCGCTGACAGTGCCTCCATCGAGGTGCTGGATCGTCTTGCGAGCGGACTCAACCGCGACTACGCCGGAGGCGACCGCGGCGCCGTCGATAGGGGCGAATGCCGCCCAGAGGCCGAAACCGCCAAAGGCCACGAGGAGCAACAGCAGGCCTGCGATTCGCTCTGGCCGATCGCTGGTGGGCACGCTCGCGGAGTCCTCGGTTTCTTCAACCTGACGGGGAATGACCGTGATATCCATCGTTGATTCAGAGACCTGATTTGATTTGGGTTGACTGTGGTTTGTCGTTTGCAGGACGCATCGATGGGTTTCGCGGCCTCCGACGTTAGCACGGTTCTTGCCTCCCGTGCCGGCCGCTCTACCCATCCTACCTGGCGGCTTGGGAGGGGAGTGTCGCTGGGCGCGCAACGGCGGTTGGTCGTGCGAACTGGGCCAAAACCTGATCGCGGGGGCCGAACATTTCCACCATACCTTCCCGCAGCACGAGAATCTTGTCGACCGAATTCAAGATGCTGGGACGATGCGTAATGATCAGCACGGTCGAACCATCCGCCTTCAATTGCGCAATGGCCCTGACGAGCGCCGCTTCTCCCTGATCGTCGAGGTTGGAATTCGGTTCGTCGAGCACCGCCAGCACGGGGTTTCCATACATAGCTCGGGCGAGCCCGATACGCTGGCGCTGACCGCCGGAAAGCACCGCGCCGCCCTCGCCGATCGACGTGTCATAGCCCTTGGGAAGATGCAGGATCATCTCGTGAACCTGCGCGCGTTGCGCGGCAGCCACAACCTTCTCGGAATCTACCTCGCCAAAGCGAGCAATATTCTCGCTGACCGTCCCATCGAATAATTCGATATCTTGAGGTAGATACCCGACGTAGGGGCCGAGTTCCTCGCGATTCCAGTGACTGATATCCGCGCCGTTCAGTCGTACCTTGCCGGCGGCGACGGGCCAGACGCCAAGAATGACGCGCGCCAGGGTCGATTTCCCCGCGGCGCTCGGCCCGATGACGCCCACGATCTCGCCGGCGGGAATGTCGAAGCGGATGCCTCGGAGTACCGGAACATTGGAGCCGGGCGGGGCAGCTAGCACGCCATCGAGCGAGAGGGTTCCGTCCGGGGCGGGCAGACTCATAAAGCGGGGGCGTTCCGGGATCAGGCGAAGTAGATCGTGCAGACGCTGATAGGCCGAGCGGGCGGACAGGAACCCTTTCCAACTTCCGATCAGTAGATCGACCGGCGCCAGGGCACGGCCGAGGAGGATCGAGGCCGCGATCATGATCCCGGGCGTGGAGACCTGCAGGATGACAAGGTAGGCGCCAAGCCCGAGAATCAGCGACTGGAGCGTCATACGCAACACTTTACTGGCGCTCGTCAGGAAACCGGCGCGGTCGCTTGCCAACGCCTGAAGTTTGAGGACTTCGTGATGACGCGCGAACCAGCGTTGATGGACCCGCTCCAGCATACCCATGGCCTCCATGGCTTCGGCGTTGCGCAGGTTGCCGCCGAGATAATTGCGCGCGCCGATAGCGAGGGAGTTTGCCTTGCCCAGCGGTTGCCGGGTCATGATCTCATTGGCGGTCGCCAGGGCGAACAGCAGCAGGGATCCGACGATCGCGAACCAGCCGAACCAGGGATGCATCAGGAACAGGACCGTGATGTACACCGGCATCCAGGGCACGTCGAAGAAGGCGAAGAGGCCGTTTCCGGTCAGAAACTGGCGCAGATTGGTCAAATCGTCAATGGGTTGCGAGCCGGCGCCCCGGCCATCGCGGAGTTTTGAGTCGAACATCGCCGTGAACAGACGGGGGTTCAGCAGCATGTCCAGACGAGCGCTGACCCGCACCAGAATCCGGGCACGCAGGACTTCCAGCAGTCCCATGACCGCAAACAGAAAGACCACGAGAAGGGTCAGCATCACGAGCGTCGGGGTGCTGCTACTCGCCAGCACCCGATCATAGACCTGGAGCATGTAGAGTGCCGGAACCAGCATCAACAGGTTGATGAAGAGACTAAATAATCCGGCGAATAGAAAGGAGTCGCGGCTGGCCTGAAGTGCTGCGCGCAACTCGTCGTGATGACGATTGATCTGTTTCACGTATGACAAGCCGATTAGGTGGAAAATAACGGGGACGCGGATGGAGTGCGACGCGCTGCAAAAGCAGAAAACGAAGTATAGCCCGAAACGCCGGCAATTGAGTGGACTCAGCGCGCGCTGAATCGATCCCAGTCGAACTGAAGCAGGTCATCGTCCTGTAAGACAAAACCGCTCGCCGATTTGGACAAGGCGGGCGTCGGCGCCTTGACCGCCGCCAGTTCGCCCAGCATCGCCAAATGCTGCATCGACAGGAGCTGACAATAGACGATCGGCAGCGCCGCCGCTTGACGCAGGTTGAGAAAGGCGTCGTCGGGCAATTGATTCAGCGCGGCCTCGTCGACCTGGAAGATGCCTTCGAGCTGGCGTTCGCCAGACTCGCCCTTGAGCGTGATCGGCCAGGGGCGGATGAGGGCGTGACGCGCGAGCGCCCCGCAGGCAATGGCGGTCAGGGCGCGATTCTTCTCGATCTGCTGTAAAAAGTCCATGATTTGATTCAGGCTATCGGCGGGTTCTCCGGTGGCGTTGAAAAAAGGCTCGCCCTCGTGGCCATTCGCCACCAGGCCACTGTCCTCGTCGATACAGAGGACCAGTGTGTTGTCTTGTGTCTTGAGCAGACTGAAGGGGTAGCCGCGGAGCACCGATGGCACGTAGCGGCCCAGCCAGCGGCCATCCGGGGCGACCAGGAGATTCCTGGCCGGTTCAAGCCCCATGAGCGCCACGGGCACATAGTCATCGCCCTGGCGGACGAAGGCCAGCGGCATGGCCATCGCCGCCTTCGGGATCTCGGCGGCCACCAGCGGGGCCAGCGACGATTGGCTTGCGAAGGCATGTGAAACGTAGCGTTTCCAGCGTTTGTCCGCGTGTCGTTCGCGGGAGACGGCGACGATGGTTGGCATGTTGAATCCTGTCGATGATGTCAGTGACCGCGCGCAGAGAGAGGCTCAGTACAAAAACGGCTCCAGCAGCTCTGGGATCCTCGCGATCGCGCTGCCGGCCGTCTCCGGGTCATCCGTGACATTGCTCAGCACATCCTGCCCAATCTGCCGCAGGCTGTCCCGATCCGCCGCGGAGAGCCGGCTGTAGACGATGCGATGCTCGGACTGATAGGCGGCGAAGGCCAGGGCGACATCCACCCGGTTGCCAAAACGAGCCATGTCACTCGCCGCCTCGGGGTTGCTCCAGCCGCCCTCGATCAGGGCGACGATCATCTCGTTGCGGCGAATGCGCCCGGCTTGCAGATCGGCCAGCCAGTAGGCCTTGCCTTCGGCGTCCGGCGCGCGGCCAAAGAGGTTCCGATACAGGGCATCGATCAGCCCCGTGTTACCGAGCGCATCGGGATACTCGGCCTGCACCAGCGGCTGGTCGAAGAAACTTTGTGCCACCGTGGTTGGCGTCCACTCGGGCCTGGTGGCGATCTGGTCGACCCAGTATTGCAAGCCTTCGTTGTCTGGGGCGTAGCCGAGGGTGGCCATATAGATCTCGGCGACCCGCCAGGGGTCGTTCCGTGGCGAGAGGACACCGGCGACCAGCGTGTTACCGCGCAGAGGGACGGGTTTGGCGTCAGGCGTCGAGGCATCCGGCGTCTGGGACAGATGGGTATTCGTCAGTCCGGCACCCGCAATCGGGTCCAGCTTCACGGTCGCCACCACGCCATCGGGGATGGCCGTCAGGTTAAGACCATAGATCAGGATCCGCAGCCAACCGGGCTTGACAAGGTTGGTGACCAAGCCTTTTCCGGCCGCTTGGACGGAAGGCGCGATCACGGCGTCGGCAGCGGCAAAGAGACTCGGATCATAGGTCACATCCGTCATCAGGGTCGAGATGTCGTGACCGCCCGCATTCAGGACCAGATCGGTTCCGATGCCGCCGCTATCCAGCCTGGCTGGAGCGAAAGACAGGGATCCGCCGATTTCAGTGCTCGTTGAAACGTTGGACAGGAATCCGCCGCTTTCGCCCGGGCTAGCACCCGTAATGGCAGCGACTGTATTGGATAGATAGTCAGTTAGGATCGCCTGCAGATCCGCTGCATCCATCGACGGAGTTGCATAATCGAGCTTCACACAGACTGGATCTGTGATGAGCGCATCCAGATAGAGAAGCACGGCTTGCTCAAATTCCCAAATCCTCACTTGGCCGCTGACATCGCAATCTCCAAGCAGCTTATTACGGCGTCGGTCGACCAAGATCCCTCCGGCGGCACCATGAATGAAGGTATCCAACCCGTCCATATCGGCGGCCCACGGCTGATCGAGCGTCAGCAGGAGTTGGCTGGAGGCCAATGGAGGACCAGTCACGATACCGACATTCAGAACCTCGAATGTTAGCGTCGCCGTCAAACCATCCAGAGAGACGGGGTTAGCATCTTGATAAACACGAATCGTCAGTTTCCCAGGAACGGTGGAATCGATGCGACTTGCCACGGCCTGGCTTCCACCGGGAATCGGACCAGTCCAAACAACGGATTGATATTCCAATTCCTTTGCGTCGTAATTCAGGACGGTCGAAAAGGCGCTGATCTCGCTTCCGTTATGTTTGTCAAGGGTCAAAGCGACCTCAACCATGGCAGTGACAAACGGGGCAACAGGGAATTCTGGGTTCAGGCTGTTGAACTCCAGCCCCAAAATCGGAATAAAGGGATCGTCTTCGATATCAGTCAGTTTCGCGACAAAGTTATCGATGCTGCCAGCATGGACCGCGTAGGCGGGACTCTCGCTCAGGGGGAAGGAATCCGTCGATGTCGATTTCGTGTTTCCGGCTAGAAAGGCTTGTTTTGCCGCTAAAGATGGCGTCCCGAGCAGCGTGACGGTCTCATCCTTGGTCCCGCCAAAGTAGGTTGAGTTCACCACGCGCAACCCTCGGGGATCCAGCTTCATCAGGAAGCCATCCTTGCCCCCGGCGTAATAGGTCTGGTAGGCGTTTTCCGTTGGAAAATTATTGGATGCCGTCTCGCCGGCGACATAGAGGTACTTCAATCCATCGGTATCGGCCGTTTGATCCAGCGCGATGGCCATCGCCTTATCGTCCGCCGAGTCACCTAGATAGGTGGAAAAATGCAGGAAGCGCGCGGAATAATCGATCTTGGCGAGAAAACCGTCGTTCGTGCCTCCGGCATATTTGCCGTAGAGCGCGTTCTTCAGTGGGAAATCGGTGGACGCGGTATAGCCGGAGAGCAGGATGTTTTTATCGTCATCCAGGACCATTCCAGTCAGGATATCGTTTTTCTTGCCGCCAAGAAAGGTCGAGGACACCAGTTCCAGACCGGCGCGCGCCATGCGGGTCACGAAGACATCGATGTCACCGCCATACGCCTGTAGCTGATTTTTCACCGGCAAATCGGTCGATGCGGTTTCGCCCGCCAGATAAAGGCTGCCATCCCCCTGAACCGAGATGAATTTGATCACGTCTCTCTTGGTGCCGCCAAAAAAGGAGGATGAATACAGAATGTCGCCATTGGCGCTGAGTTTCAGCAGAAAACCATCCGTAATTCCTTTATTGACGGGATACAGCGCGTTGCGGATCACCAGATCGCTGGAGGCAGTCTCGCCGGCGACATAGATACTTTGGACCGTGGTCCCCGTCGTATCGAATTCCAGGCTGATCGCATGCCCGGCATCCACCCCTGACCCACCAAAATAGGTCGAGAAGTCGATCGTTTGATCAGACGCCAATTTCGCGACGAAGGCCGCCTGCGCCTTGCCGCCAGGGAGAAGGGGATACATGGCGTCAAGGCTGACCGGAAAATTGGTCGAATTGGTTTGACCGGTCAGATAGAGTTCATCCCCATCCAGGGCCACGCCATTGATCTGTTCGTCTCCGGCACCGCCCAGGATGACGACATAATCAAGAGCCGACCCATCCGCGCTGACCTGATAAACCACGGCATCTTTTTTGAGAATGACCTGCTCTTCGGGGACCTCGGGGAAGGTCGGCGACAGGGTACTCCCCGCGATGATCACCTCTCCAGCAGCGGTCACGTCCATGGCGCGGGCATCCTCGTCCTTAGCCCCTCCCACGAAGGTTGAATAGTCGAGCGTCGGATCGATGATCAATGGCTGGGTCGGGTCATATCCGGCCACCTGGAAACCGAAAACAGGCGCGGCGAGGTCCGCGTTGCCTGGCGGAATCTCAAAATGACCCTCGACCCGAACCCGCTCGCCCGCCAGCATCTGATAGATCGACGGCGCCTTCTGACGCACCTCCAAACCATTGGGCAGGGTCATGATCATGACGCCGTCCTCGTCCAATGCCAGTTTCTTGACGCCTTCCATGGCAACCCGAATCTGGGACGGATCGGCCCCCGGCGCCAGCACGAAGTCATAGGCCATCTGCTGGCCATCATCACGGAAAAGCAGATCAACCCCTGGATAGACGGCTTGATACCGAACATTGGCATAGGTGGGGACCGCAGTGCGCCACTGGGCGGGATCCTGTCCGCAGAAATAGCTGACCCGCGTCGGCAGGCGCTCGCCCGGCACGAGATGCATTGTCGGTGCCGCGTTGAGCGGCCGCATCCGCAGCACGGATGCCTTCAGTCCGCCGTCGTGCATCTTGAGCACGACATCCCGGGGGGTGAAAAAAACATCCGCGTTCGCGATTTGGACAAGAAACTCAAACCCTTGATCCCATTGTCCCTGATTTGGCACAAACCGCAGCGGAAAGCCGGAAAGTCTCTGGACGTTCGCCGGCGCAACTCGATCATTCAATGACTTGAGTTGCTGGGGAGTCTCCGCGGCAAACGTTTGCGGGGTACGGGGGAGAACCAGGGACAGGCAAAACACTGCCGCGAACAGGGGAACATGAACGAAAGGCTTGTGCATGGAAGACATCCTCAAAATTGTCGATACGCCGACTCATTGCGTATTTTAGGATTGCAGGTATCAAGCCAAAAATGCGCCTGTCACGACAAACCTGAGGTGTTCCTGCTGAAAAACAGAAGGCTTGATGCTATCCATGCACTCGCGAAGACGATCATGCGTGGCGATTCGCAGGGCTCAGGTGAGCCGAGGAAGGCTAAAGCAGCGGCGCCAACAACCACGCGATCGCTGCGATCGCGCTATCCCGACTTGCCGTGGTCGCCGTGACCTGCGCGACAACCTCTTGGCCCGCCTGACGCAGATAAGCCTGATCGGAAGCGCAGAGATCACTATATCGGATCTCCTGCTCGGCCTGGTAGTCGGCGAAGGCCAGGGCGACCTCGATCCGATTCTGAAAGCGGGCCATGTCGTTGGCGGCCTCGGGGTTGGCCCACCCCCCCTCGATCAGCGCGATGATCATCTGCTTGCGTTGCACACGACCGGATGTAAGATCGGCAAGCCAGTAAGCATAGCCCTTGTCGTCCGCCGCGCGACCGTAGATGTTTTGATACAAGGCGTCAATCAAGGCACCGTATCCCTGACCCTCGGGATATTGTTCCTGAACAAGCGGCTGGTCGAAGAAGCTTTGCGCAACCGTGGTCGGGTTCCATTGCGGATTCGTCTCAATCTGCCGGACCCAGTAATCCAGTCCCTCATAATCCGGCGCATACCCCATGGTGCCGAGATAGATTTCAGTGACGCGCCAAGCGTCGTCGCGCTCGACAGGATTTGTCATCACAACGATGACATTGGAGTATCCGCTGACGCCTGACGCATTGTAGGCGCGCACACGGTAGTAATAAGGCTGGTCGAGCGTGACTCCAGTCACCGTGAGGCTGGTTGCAATACCCGCATCCAGATCGTCATATCCAGTGGTATAGCCTTCGAAGGTACTGCTGGTGGAGACATCCAGCCGATAGCCGGTTGCGCCGCTGGCGCTGCTCCAGTTGGCGGTAAAGCCATTCGTGGCGATGGCGCTGGCCGCGAGCGCTACTGGTGCCGCAGGCACGAGCATGCTGGCGCGGTAGCCGGCGACGATGTCTTTTGTTTCATTGAGAAGGCGCGCATTGTCGGCATCGCGTGTGTCGCCGGCGGGTGTGCCCTGATAGTTTTTCAGTGGTGTCGAGAAGAGTGGAGCCGAGTCGTAGGAACCGCCGAAACCATCGTCGTTATAAGCCATGATGGTGTGGTAGTCAGTGCCGTTCGTGCCTCTGAAATACCAGCCCGCCGAGTATTCGCCATCAAGATAATCGTTCGGGCCAGGATCCGAATATTGACTTTTTGCGTGATGGGCACCCAGATTGTGTCCCACCTCATGAGTCAGCGTGTGACTGATCGCAACCGATTGAATCGCGTTTACCGTAAATCCATAATCGGGGTTTCCCGACCAGTCGCCAAGCAGGAATCCCTGTCCAACGTACCCATAGGGAGATCCATGATCCACCAGCATGGCGACCAGATCGGCACCGTAGGCTTCGCGCGCCGCATGCACGGACGCGAACAGACCCGAGCCACCCAATAAGGCGTAGAGATCATTCGTCAATGGTGTCGATGAATTCGATGTTGTCGTATAAGCGATCGCCATTGCATGCGCCAAGCGGAAGGTAATACCCACACCGCTGTTCTGCATGGCCAGGTTCATGCGATTGATCGCATCTTCGGAAAAAGCCGCCATGCCGCCATTGGAATCGACCCAAGAGCTTGCGGTCGTATCATAGACGAGCATGATATCGATGTCGGTTGCCTGGGCCGACTTGCCCCATAAAAAAATACTCAAAAAAATCGCTAGCATGATGGCCGGCGGATGATATCGAGATAATCCGATGATTGGTCGAGTCACGCTGAATGTCTCGCGCTGTTTTCTCGAAACAGATTGAATTCCCATGAGCCTGATTGCCCTTTATTTCACAGGTTCGGCGGTATGATGGGCGACGAGTGAATTATCGGCGGCATGGCACGCCGATCGATTTCGATGACTTCTCCAATGCCAGTGCTGGTCTCTCCGACGACTCGATAGATGCGGGCTGTTTCGGGATTGTCGAAAGTCATCAGATAACTCTTGGTGGTCACCGTCATCGAGAAGATTGCAAGCTCACTTCCTGCAGCATGCCCGGTGATCGATAGAACGTCGAAACTTGGACGGGACTCGGAAGACACCACAATCTCAACGCTAACGTCGGGGAAAAAATCCAGGGTGAGTGAAAGACGCTGGAAAGACGCAGGGGCGACGGTTCGCTGTCCCGTTTCGGCGGATTGGAGCAAGAGTTGATCTACAGCCAGGAAAGCGCTCCCAATTCGCGAGACGTAGGGTTCAGTATCGGCTTGCGGCCTGTGGGAGGAAGCCGCTCGCGCGGCTGAATCGGGCGCAGGCCATAACAGATGAATGGCATCGCCCTGGGCTCTGACATCCACAGTGGCCAAGAGGAGCCCAATCATGAGCGGAAATAAGCTCACCGCAAGCCATGACGAACTGAGACGCTGTCGCGTTCCATGCTGGACGGATGCCGCGAGGGCCATTCTTCGCATTGCAAAAGGTCTGCTCAAGGCCGAGTTAAAGCTCATGAGTGATCCAGGGACTGCCGATCGCGAATACATGACTTTAACCTTTTGATTATTTGTTAATTTTGCGTCAGACACCACAGAGTGCGGGATTTCTTCAGGCAACATGAACACTCGTTTGGCGATCCGCTAGCGGTCACTTCCTCACCATGTCCACGACACCTCGATGATAGTGACTCAACCGTCGATGCCGAGGTGAACCATGTCACAGAACACACCATTCCTGGCACGGCAAGCTCGCCATCAGGTTGGCCAATAACCGCCAGATCCGATTTGACTGCCGTGGCCTCCCGTTCCCGTTCCCGATGTCGTGGGGTTGAGCCGCGAGACTAATGCGCCTCTGTCAGGCAACCAGGCAAGGCGTTGGACCTCCCCGCGGAGGAGCCAAAGAGCTGTAAGCGCGGATCTCAGCATGGGGCTCGGTCGAGCCAGGGACCGAGCGTCTTTTCCGCTGTCCGGGGAGCCTCGGCGTCTAGATCCAGAAGGGTGACTGGTGCGAATAACACTGAGATAAGCCCAACTGCTTGAGTTAGCGGGGAGCATGGATGGGGGCCGGCGACCCCGAATGGTAAGTTGGAGGTTGCGAATCAGCAGCAACCACCCGAGGAGCCGGCCCACATGCATCCTCGCCATCGCCCTGCAACGGGGCAACCGCGATGCGTTGAACACTCCGTCGACACAGCCGATTCCTCCGCGATGCTCAACCGATTGACCGGTCCGCAGTTGCTCGCTCGAGTCGAAGCACTGCTACCTGAGCACCGAGAGCGGCGGTTTCCGCCGACCTTGCTGCTGGCGATTGTCGCGCTGCTAGCGGGCAAGCTCCTCGGCCTGATCTGGATTTCAGCTTGATTATTTCCAACGCCCGATTAGCATTAAGAGGCCATGGACATCCCCGACGCCGAACGCATCAAACACCGCGAGATCGCGTTTCAGGACATCCATCCGAATCCGCACCAGGCGCTGACCGCGGCGCGTTTCCTGGCGGACAGGGATGGCATCCTGCACATCGACCCCGCCTCCCCCGCCCTGCTGCGGATTCGCTACGACGTGCTCATCACGACGTTGCGGGAAATCGAAGAGGCGCTGAGCGAACTTGGCCTGCATCTGGACACGCGACTCTTCCACAAACTCATGCGCGCCCTGCATGACTACACGGAAGAAACCTTCCGAGCCAACTGCGGCGGCCACTCTGGCGACATCAACGTCACGGAAAAGCTATTCGCCAAGCAAAACCACGCGGTCCATCCGCCCCGGCGGCCGCGCAACCGGCTCGCCTCCCCGCCACGCCTTTCCCTCCGGAGGCAATGCCCCTCGTGACCGACGACCAGCTTCTACGCTACAGCCGCCAGATTCTGCTGCCCGCCTTCGGGATCGCGGGACAGGAGCGCCTGCGGGCGGCCAGCGTCCTGATCGTCGGACTCGGCGGTCTCGGCTCGCCGGTCGCCCTGTATCTTGCCGCGGCGGGCGTCGGTCGCCTGCTGCTGGCGGATTTCGACGCCGTCGATCTCTCCAATCTGCAACGCCAGATCCTTCACACTAGCGCACGCATCGGCCTGCCGAAGGCGGAGTCGGCGCGTCTGGCGCTGCATGCGCTCAACCCCGAGGTCGAACTGGTCGCCGTCAAGCACCACCTGACCGAGGAACGTCTCCCCGGCCTGGTCGCGGACGTGGATCTGGTGGTGGACTGCTGCGATAACTTCGCGACCCGTTTCGCCGTCAACGCGGCCTGTGTCGCCGCCCGCGTGCCGCTCGTTTCGGGCGCGGCGATCCGTCTGGAAGGTCAGGTGACGGCCTTCTCGGGCCAGCCCGGCGACCCCTGTTATCAGTGCCTCTATCCGCGTGACGGCGATCTCGACGAAACCTGTTCGGCCAATGGCGTGCTGGCCCCCGTGGTCGGGATTGTCGGCAGCATCCAGGCCACCGAGGCGATCAAGATCCTGACCGGCCTCGGCGTGCCGCTGTTCGGGCGTCTGTTACTGCTGGATGCGGCAACGATGGACTGGCGCCGCCTGCGTCTCGGCGTCGATCCGGCCTGCCCGGTCTGTTCCGGACGCACCTGAGCGGTTGTCACGGATCAGGGACGAGCCACCGCCAACGCTCGGCATGTCATGAACCAAAAAACCGATTTCTCCGATAAAACCTATCTGATCGTCGACGATTTCGTGTCGATGCTCGCGCTCCTGCGCGGCATGCTGCGTTCGTTTGGGGCGGTCCACCTGGATCAGGCCCGCAACGGCGTCGAGGCGATCGCGCTGATGGAACGCAAACGCTATGACGTCGTGCTGTGCGACTATAACCTGGGACAGGGCAAGGACGGGCAGCAGGTGCTGGAGGAGGCGAGACACCGCGCGCTGATCGGGGTCGACGCCATCTTCATGATGGTGACCGGGGAGACGAGTCGCGAGCGGGTAATGGGCGCGGTGGAATACACCCCCGACACCTATCTGACCAAACCCTTCACCATCCAGATGCTCAAGACCCGTCTGCTCCGACTTTTCGAACGTAAATCCAACCTGGGCGGGGTCGAACAGGCGCTGCTGGCGACGAACCATGACTCGGCGCTCGCCGAATTGAGCGCGCTGATCGCGGGAAATCCGAGAAATCGCATCGATTTGCTACGCTTGAAGGCCGACATCTGTCTCACGACCAGCCGCCAGCGCGAGGCCATGGCCATTTACGACGAGATCCTCGCCGATGACGCGCTCGACTGGGCCCAGCTTGGCCGGGGCAAGATCCTCTTCCAACAACAACAGTATGGCGAGGCACATGGGGTTTTCGCCCGCCTGCTCGACAGCGATCCCAATTTCATTCTTGCCTACGATTGGCTGGCCAAAACGCAGGTTGCCGAACGGTCCTTCGGCGAGGCGGAACAGTCGCTGCAACAGGCCCTGCGCTTATCGCCGCGCAACCTCGACCGTCAGCGGCGGCTCGGCGACCTGGCCTTGCAGCGAGAGGACGGCCAGACCGCGGAGGCCGCGTTCGAGCAGGCCGTCGCGCTCGGCCGGCATTCGGTGTTGAATCATCCCGCGCTGTATGTCGGATTGGCAAAATCGAAAAGCCTCAACCAGAACAGTTCTCAGGCACTCAAGGTGGCGGGAGAAATCCATAAACGTTTTATCGATCACCTGGAGGCGGCCATCTACGAGGCGAGCGCGACGGCCTTCGTCAAGCGGCAGCAGGGAGACGCGAAGGGGGCGACCGCGGCGCTGCAAGCGGCCGAGCGGTCGCTCGCCAGTCTGGGCGGCGGGATGTCCGCCAGACTTGCGCTGGAGATGCTCATGACCTGGTTCCGGGCAGGCGAAACGGAAAAGGCCAGCGTTCTGCTTCAGCAGTCGGTCGCCAACCACCATGATGACCAGGAGTTTTTGACAGAGGTTGTACGCATCTGCCACGACACCGGTCTTGCGCAGCAGGCCGACCAGGACATCCGCCAGATTGAGCAGTACATTGTCCAGATTAACCGTTCCGGCAAGCGTCTGATCGAGGAAGGCGACTATGAGGCCGCCATCGAACTCTTACACGATGCCGCCGAGAACATGCCGGGCAACAAAACCTTCAATCTCAACGCGGCAAAGGCATGGCTCATCAAAATGGAGAGCCGGGGCGCCTCGGCCGAAGGCATCCAGACGGTGCGTCGCTATCTCGCCCGAGTCAGAACGTCCGCCCCCCATGACTGGCGGCTAGCGGACAGTCAATCGCGTCTGCGCCAATTGGCGCCCAAGACCTAGACGCTGGCCGGGCACGCGCGTTCCGGAATCGACGAGCCAGCCGTTGACCTGAAACTCAGCCGACTCTCGGTCGTTTTTTCCGCCACGCGCCGGGTGATGCCGGGGATCGACGGCGCCTTTGCCCTTTTTGTCTGGAACGCGCACGTCCTGCTCGGCGCAACAACCAGCCAAGCCGTTTATTTCTTGTTTATATCCCGTTAATACGGAATCGACCGGATCCGATTAAGCTCAAGGCTGATGGAGCACGTTGTCAAGACGAGCGCAACGGTAACGTCCGTGACCCGCCTCGTCACACCGGCCCCAAACCGAGCAGTCACCGGTGATCAGCACAGCCATGCTTAAGAAGATTCGTGTCGATCAACTCCAAACGGGCATGTATGTCCATGATCTGCACTGCGATTGGATGGAACATGGATTCCTAAGACCTCGTTTCCTCCTCAAGACGGACACGCATCTGGAGCAGATTCGCCAACTGGGGATCCACGAACTCACGATCGACACGAAGAAGGGACAGGATCTTTCGAACCTAATCTCACGCACCGAGGACCAGCCCCCGACCCAGCCCCCGGAGTCAGGATCGAGTCCAGCGCGGCAAGCGTCACCGACCGACGAGCGTGCCCACGCGAAGCGGATTCACACGGAAGCGATCGACGTCGTGAGCAGCCTTATGACGGACGCCCGGCTCGGACAACAGATCGACCTGGAGCGTGCCAACCCCGTGATCGGCGAGATGGTGGATTCCATCTTCCGCAATCAGGATGCCCTCCTGGGGCTCACCCGCATCCGCAACATGGACCGTTACACCTTCGAGCATTCGGTGAACGTCGCCGTGCTCATGGTGTCCTTTGCCCGCAGCCTGGAGTTGGATCGCCCCCTGATCCAGGACATCGGGATCGGGGCGCTGCTGCACGATCTCGGCAAGACGCTGGTGCCGACCGCCATTCTCAACAAACCGGGCCGGTTGAGCGACGAAGAATTCGGCGTGATGCGCGGTCATGTCGTCCACAGCCGCGAGATCCTGGCCGTGGCACCGGGTATCCCCGCAGCCGCCCTGGCGGTCGCCGCCGAACATCATGAGCGGCTGGATGGCAGCGGTTATCCCGACGGCAAGGCTGGCGCAGCGATCTCCCGTTACGGGCAGATGGCCGCGATCGTCGATATCTATGACGCCATCACCTCCGACCGTGTCTATCACAAGGGCATGGAACCCCCGCTGGCGCTGCGCAAACTGCTGGAGTGGAGCGGTCAGCACGTCGATCCGCAACTGGTCCAGCAGTTCATCCGCTGCGTCGGCATCTACCCGGTAGGCACCCTGGTGCGGCTGCGCAGCGGTCGGCTGGGGGTCGTGGTCGAGTCCAGTCGCGAGGGGCTGTTACAGCCGGTGGTGCGGGTCTTCATGGATGCCGACCGCCGCCGCTATCTGGCCGTTCAGGACGTCGATCTGTCACGCCAGCGGAAAGGCTCGGAGGAACGGATCGAGCGCGCCGAATCCCCCGAGCAGTGGCACGTCAACCCGGCGGAGTTGCTCCAGATGCGCTGCTGATCGTCATCTTTGCTTGCGAGGAGTCGCGCCATGGCGCAAACCGATTTTACCCGTCAAACCTATCTCATCGTCGATGACATGGCATCGATTCGCGAGTTCCTACGTACCCTGCTGCGCACGCTGGGGGCGACTCAACTGGACCAGGCCAGTACCGGTGCCGCGGCAATCGCGCGGATGGAAGGCAAGCGCTATGACGTGGTGCTGTGCGATTACAATCTGGGTCCGGGCAGGAACGGCCAGCAGGTGCTGGAAGAAGCGCGACACCGCGCGCTGATCGGGGTCGCGGCCATTTTTATCATGGTGACGGCGGAGAAGACCCGCGACATGGTGATGGGCGCGGTGGAATACACGCCCGACGCTTATCTGACGAAACCGTTCACCATGGATCTGCTCAAGACCCGGCTGGCCACCCTGTTCGAGCGCAAATCCGGTCTGGGTGGCGTCGATCGGGCGCTGCGGTCCGGAGACCATGGCGCGGCGATCGCGGGACTGAACCGGTTGCTCGCCGCCAAACCGGGGAATCCCACCGATTTGCTGCGCCTCAAAGCGGATGTCTGCCTCACGGCCAATCGCCTCGACGAGGCGATGGCGATCTATGACGCGCTGCTCGCGAACCGCGCGCTGAACTGGGCGCTCCTGGGCAAGGGCAAAATTCTGTTTCAGAACAAACAGTATGGACAGGCAGGCGACATCTTCGCGCGGCTGCTCGACAGCGAGCCCCATTTCCTCCTTGCCTACGATTGGCTGGCCAAGACACAGGTGGCCGAACAGGACTACGACGGTGCGGAGCAGACCCTGAAGAAGGCCGTTGCCTTGTCGCCACGCAATATCGAACGTCAGCAGCGACTCGGCGAGCTGATCTTGAAACAGGGCGACGGCAAGGCCGCGGAGGCCGTGTTCGAACGGGCCGTCGCGCTCGCGAGGCACTCGGTGCTGAATCATCCGTCACTGCATGCCGGGCTGGCGAAATCGAAAAGCGTCAACCAGAAACATAACGAAGCATTGAAGATCATTGGGGACATCGGAAAAACCTTCGTCGACCACCGCGAGGCGGCCATCTATCAGGCAAGCGCCATGGCCATCGTCAAACAGGATCAGGGCGACACGAGCGGCGCGGCAGCGGCGCTCCAGGCCGCCGAACAATCGATCGTCGAACTCGGCAGCGGTCTGCCCCCCAGACTGTCGCTGGAGATGATGGCGACCTGTTGGCGGTTGGGCGAAACGCAAAAGGCCACCGCCCTGCTACAGCAAGCGATCGGCAACAACCACGATGACCATGCGTTTCTGGCCGAGGTGGTGCGGGTCTGTCACGACACCGGGCTCGCGGAGGCGGCGGACACGGCCATCCGCCAGATTCAACGAGACATCGTCAGGGCCAACAATGCGGGCGTCGGTCTGATCAAACAGGGCGACTTCGATGCGGCCGTCAAACTTCTGCGCGAGGCGGCCGAGGAGATGCCGGGCAACAAGACGATCAATCTCAACGCCGCCAAGGCATGGATCATCCAGATGGAGAATCGCGGTCCCTCGTCCGAGGGCATCCAGGCGGTTCGCGGCTATGTCGCGCGGGTCCAGAAAGCCAACCCCAACGACTGGCGGTTAGCGGACCTGCAATCGCGCCTGCGTCAGTTGGCCATTCAGGTTCCCAAAACAAGATGAGCGTGACGTATCGGATCGATGAACAGACCTCCCAGGTGACCATCGCGATCGGTGGACGCTTCGATTATTCAGTACATCAGGAATTCCTGAATGCCTTCCGGAACATCGATTCCAAGACCATGACCTACTTCGTCGATCTGTCCAATACCTCTTATCTGGACAGCTCGGCCCTGGGGATGTTGCTGATCCTGCGCGAGCACGCGGGAACTGGAGTCGCGCCGGTCACCATCAGCGGTTACGGAGAGAACGTGGGCAAGATTCTCAAGATCGCGAATTTCGATAAATTGTTCACTTTTAAGCCCTAAAGCAGCCATGAACCATCGGTCGACCCAAGATCCGTCTGCGTCAAGGGCACCGCCGCCCCAGGATGATGTCAGCGAACAGATTGCCGCCATCCTGCGGGAACGCGGAATCGTGACCCATGAACAACTGACTTATGCCTGCCGTGTTCGCGGTAAGCTCAGGAACGAATACCCGCTGATCAAGGTATTGCGGGAGCTGGGATACCTGGCCACCTGTCAGATGGCGGATCGTGATCAATGATGGACCATGCACACGGTCGCTCACCGTCTCCCGCAGTGGTCTCCGGTTCGCGGCACCGGCGACCTGAAGACCGCGGCCGTCTCATCGCTTGCGACCATGGCCAGGATCAGTCGCGCCTGCTGATGTCCTCGACCGGCCAGCTCTCGGAAGCGATCAGCGATTCGCGCGCGCGGATGCGCAGACGGTAGCCGATCCCCGGCACGGTCTCCAGGATGGAATCCTCGGTTTCACCCGCGTCCAGCTTGCGGCGCAGCCGCGACAGCAGCACCGTTAGGGTGTTCGGGTGCGGATCGGCACGGGTCGGCAAAAGATCCGTCAGACGACGCCGTGACACCACGGAACCCTTGGCCGCCAGCAGGGCATGCAGCACCTCGAATTCGCCGCGCGTTAACTTGACGAGGACGCCGGCGGGATTGTGCAGTTGGCGCTGCGGCACATTCAGTAACCAACCGCCGAACGCCCATTCGACCGGCTGATCCTGGGGCAGGATTCGCTTCAGGCAATGCTCGATGCGTAACAGCATTTCACGGGGGCTGAATGGCTTGGTCAGAAAGTCGTCGGCACCCAATTCCAGGGCGACGAGTCGGTTCTCATCGGCATCGCGCCCGCTGACGACGATCACTGGCACCTTCCATTGACGGCGAAAGCGTCGTAACAGCACGATACCGTCTTCATCCGGCAACGTCAGATCGAGCAGAATCAGCTCGCAGGCGTCGGTTTGCCTGAGCATCTCAAGCGCCGAGCCCGCGAGAAGAACACGATAGCCGTTGTCGATCAGATAGGTTTCGACCAGATTGCGGAAGGTCAGGTCATCGTCGACCAGCAAAACCCGTGGACGGAGATGCTCCATCATCGCTAGGATCTGTCATGTTTGCTCTGCAAGTGAACGAAATAGTATCTGATATTCCGCGCGATCGAGCCGAATCCGCCTCGCCTCCCGTCATGAACGCACCACGTCAGGGCTGGCGTTTGGCCCCACGGCGTACCGTCGGCGTCTACTGGGTTTTCCTGGCGGCCGTCTTCTTCTTGGGATGGGCAACGCCGGGACACGCCGCGCGGATCCTGGAGGTCGACGGACTCGCTCACGTCGCGCTCGGCGACTCTGTGCAGTTCTTTCGCGACCCCACGCACCGCTGGACGCCAGATGCCCCCGCCGCGGAAACGCCGGCCTTCGTCGATTGGACCCGTGGCGGTTTCCTCGCGTTTGGCCCAACCCGTGACCGCGTCTGGCTGCGTCTGCGCGTGCGTAACCCGAGCGACCGGACCGTGGTCTGGTATCTGGATCTGGGCGAGGCGCTGCTGGCCGAGGCCGTGCTCTACCGAGCGGAGCCACCCGCCGCGTCGCCGCCCGAGCGCATCGCCCTGACCACGCCGCGCGCCGCACGCCGCATTCCGGTCGGACGCCCGGTGTTTCGTCTGGAAACGCCCGCGCGCGGCGAACAGCTTCTCTATGTCGGTGTCTCGACCGATTTTTCGCTGCGTCTGCCACTGATGGCCTATGGCGACCGGGCCTTCGTGAGCGCACTCCACGGCGAAGGCTGGTTTCGCGGGATCTGGCTGGGCACGATGCTGCTGGCGCTGATCTCGCACCTGTTTTTCTGGCGAATCCTGCGCGACCCGGTGTACCGCGAGGCGGCGGGGGTGGTTGCCAGCGTCCTCGCGCACACGCTGATCTTTTGGGGAAACTGGACGCTCCTGTTCGACATGCCCTCGACACGGGTGGCCGCGACCCTGCTCTTCGGCGCCGTCAGCCTCATGATGTGGTTCGTCTTGCGCGCCACCCGCCAGTTCCTCGATCTGGCCAGTCACTGGCCGCGCGTCCTGCCCCTGTATCGCGTCCTGGAGTGGGGCTGTGCGCTGCTCCTCTGCCTGAGCCTCATCGCACCGAATTCGCCATGGTTCAGCCCGCTGATCAATGTCAGCGGGCTGCTCGTCGATGCCGTCGTGATCCTGAGCATCTTCAAGCGCTGGCGACACTATTCCCCGACCCGTCTGTTCGCCCCGGCGTATCTGCTGGGCGTCCTCGGGAGCTTGCCGATCCTCTTGTTCTCCTTGGGCGTCGTGGGTCTTCCGCCCCTCGTCCTGACGCTGGCGTATCCGGTCGGTTTCTTCCTGGATATGGTGTTACTGAATCTGGCCTTGGCCGACCGGATTTTTCTCGCCCGCCGCGAGCGCGACACGGCGCGCCAGCGGGTGAAGGATCTACGGCGGATGTATCTGGATCGTCTGGAACATCAGGTCGAGGAACGCACGCGGCAGTTGGCGCACGTGAACCAACATCGCGATCGGATGGTCAGCCTGATCGCGCATGATCTGCGCGGCCATCTGACGAGCCTGGCCTTTCTCGCCATCGCGCCGCATGCGTCTCCGGGGATTGTGACGCTGCAACAACAGTTAGGGCATTTGCTGGAGCGGCTGGAATCGCAACGCCGATTACCCGCCGGGTTGGTCGCGGGTGGCGAGAGCGAGCTGAATCTGCGACAGGTCGTCGAGAGCCACTGCGACGCTTACCGCGACCGGGCACGTCAGAAAGACATCCAACTCGTCAACCGCATCCCCAGCGACCTCGACTGCTGGGCGGATCCGACCCTGCTGGATACGCTACTCGACAACCTGCTCAATAATGCGGTCAAGTTCTGCGGGGCGGGCGACCAGATCGAGATCCGCGAACGCGCCAATGGCCAGCCCGGTTTCGAGGTCGCCGATAACGGTCCCGGCGTGTCGGCATCGGTCGTGCCCGAGCTGTTTCGTCTCGATGGCACCCAGCGCGGCATCGGCTCGCACGGCGAGGTTGGGACCGGCAATGCCCTATCCCTGTGCCGTGCCATTCTGCAGACGCTCGGCGGCGACCTTGACTGGTCTCCGGTACCTCCGGACTCGCCGCGCGCCAATCGCAAACACGCCCGTGGGCGTGGGGCAATCTTCAGCGTGCGCCTGCCCGATCGACAAGGCGATCAGTGGCTTGAGTCGAGCGCCGGATGATCGGCAGCCGTCACTCTCGCAAGATCGAGACCTGATCGTCGACCCGCGCGAGCGCTCCCGCGACAGCGATTCCCGGTCTGGCCGGAAGCGGCGCGTCGGGCGCCGCGTCTCGCGGCGCACTCGTCTCCGCCTCCGTCTGGTTCAGGGGCAGATGCAGATGGCGAGCGATCACGCTCAAGAGCATCGCGGGGTCGAACGGCTTACCGACATGGTCATTCATCCCGGCGGCATGGATCAGTGCGATCTCCTCGCGCCGCACATGGGCGGTCAAGCCAATAATGGGCACTGACGCGCCCCCCGGCAGTTCGCGCAGACGACGGGTCGCCGTATAGCCGTCCATCTCCGGCATCTGGATGTCCATCAGCACCGCATCGAACGCCCCAGCGCCCCGCCGTTCAATCAAGTCGACGGCCGCGGCGCCATGGTTTGCAACCTCCACCCCGGCTCCCGCCTGTTCCAGGAACGTCTTGACCACCTCTTGATTGAGGAGGTTATCCTCCACCACCAGAAGGCGCTTCCCGGTGAGATCGAGGATCGGTTGTCGCGGGCGCTCCGCTTGGGCCAGGCCATGCCCCTTGGCGAGAGCGGCGGCCGCCATCGGTTCCGTGCCAAACCAGGCATCGAAGCGGAAGTTGCTGCCCTCGCCAGGAAGACTCTCCACCCGGATGCGGCCCTCCATCCGTTCCACCAGTTGCCTGCTGATGGACAGCCCCAGACCCGTTCCCCCATAGCGGCGCGTGATCGAGCTGTCCGCCTGTTGAAAGGGCTGGAACAACTCGCCGATCCGCGCCTCGGCGATACCGATGCCGGTATCCCTCACCTCAAACGCCAGATGAATCCTGTCGCGCCTGCCATCCAGCACCCGAATGGAAATCCGCACCTCGCCCCGCGGGGTGAACTTGACCGCGTTGCCGCTCAGATTGACCAGAACCTGGCCCAGACGTAGCGGATCGCCCACCAGCCATGCCGGCACCTCGGGCGCGATCTCGACGCGGAACGCCAACCCCTTGTCGCGCGCACTGTGCCCAACCGCTGTGTCGAGATGCGCGATCACCTCCTTCAGGGCAAAGCCGGTGGACTCCAGCGTCAACTGGCCGGCCTCCACCTTGGAGAGATCCAGGATGTCGTTGAGCAGATCCAGCAGGGATCGCGACGCCCCCTGCGCTTTTTCCAAAAAGGTGCGCTGTTGCTCGCTGAGGACGGTCTCCAGACAGAGCTGGAGCATGCCCATGATCCCGTTCATCGGGGTGCGGATCTCATGACTCATGTTGGCCAGAAACTCGCTCTTGGTCCGGTTGGCCTGTTCGGCGGTCGCGATGGCGCGTCGCAGGTCTTCCTCCAGCTTCAAACGCTCGGTCATATTGATCGTGATCCCCTCGATCCTGACGACACGCCCCTGATCGTCCCTCACTGGCCGCGCATGGCTAATCAATTGCAACCGCGCGCCGCGCACGGTGAGTTCCAGAGTCACCGGCGCCGGGATCTCGCCCGCCTGACATTGACGCAAGGCGGACAACCCGCGCCGTCGGGTGTCGGCGGACCAGTGGGCGATGGCGTCCCAGGGCATGCCCATAATCCGCGCCGGGTCGATGCCGAACCAGTCCCGCAAACTCGGACTGATATAGAGAAAGGCGCCTTCCGGCGTGAGCGAATAGAAATTGAAGTTGGCCGAGGCGGATTCGACCATCTCCCGATAGCGACGCTCGCTCTCCGCCAGAATCCGCTCGGCCCGCTGGCGTTTTGCCATCTCCCGCCTCAGGCTCCAGTTCCAGAGCAGGATGACGAGCAGCACGAGCGCGAAACCCGCCAGCACGTTCCAGAGCAGACGGTAATCGACCGTCGCCGGCGGCTGCACCTGCACCCAGCGGCTGTAGATGCTTTTACGGTCGCGCTCGGGAATGGCCGCGATGGCCTTCTCCAGAATCCCGGCCAGTATCGGCCAGTCCTGCCGCACCGCCATGGACAGGGCGAATTCATAGGAGGTCATGCCGGCCACGCGGACCTGCACGAGTCCGGTCCGGCCAATCGCCTGACTGGTCGTGACGAGGTTGTCGACGAAGGCATCGACCCGCCGTTCGGCCACCTCGCGCAATGCCGCTTCGGTATTGGCGAACGGCACCCGGCGGATCTCGGGATAGTCCTGTCGCAACCATTCCTGGACGGCGTGCTGGTCCACCACGCCCACTTGTTTGCCGGCCAGCGCCTCCAGATTTCCCAGAAAGGGCGCCTCGACGGGCGCGAAGATGGCGATCGGGAAGGCAAGATGGGGCGCGGAGAAATGAAAGCGCTTCCGACGCTCAGGAGTCTGGGACGCGGACGGCAGCAGATCGACTTCGCCCTGGTCGAGCCAGCGCAGCGCCTCCGCCCAGTTGGCGGTCGGCACGGACGCGAAACGCACGCCCAGCAGCGGCTCGATCCGGGCCAGATACTCGGGGCCGATCCCGCTCGCCCGCCCCTCCGGATCGAGAAATTCGACCGGTGCCCAGTCCGGGTCCACGGCATTAACGGATGACCGGATGCTCGGCCAGCCAGTCGCGCTCGACAGTGGTCAACGTCAGGCGGGAGCCCGGCTCCTGGACCACCTCGTCCAGCCAGCGGTTCTTGATCCGGGCGTGTTCGCTCTCGGGGATATCCCGCAACGCCTGATTCAGGATTCCCGGCAGCAGCGGCCAGTCGTTGCGGATGGCGAAGGTCAGCGGATTGGAATGCCCCTCCACCAGACCGCCGATCTTGAACGACACCTGGGCGTGCTGTTTGCGCCACCACTCCAGGAACAGGATGTCGAAAACCAGATCGACCCGGCGATTCGTCAGCGCGGCGGCCATGTCCTCCTGATTCGCCAAGGGCACGGGGATCACGCCGGGATAGCGATCGAGGATGGAGCGCGGGTGCAGCGCCCCCTTGAGATAGCCGATCCGCTTGCCGGCGAGTTCGTCGAGTCGGGTCGTCGCCAGCGTCTCGTCGGCGCGGATATACAGATAGTAGTAGGTGACGAGGTAGGGAAGCGTGTGATTGACGAAGCGATCCCGCGCCGTCTTGCGCCCGCCCGCGGCAAGCCCGTCGATCTCGCGCCGTTCGGCCTGTTGGCCCAGGTCTTCCCAGGAACTGCTCACCGCCAGTCGGATGTTGGTCCCCAAACGCCGATTGATCAGCTCCAGATAGTCCGGAACGATGCCGGACAAGCGCCCGTCGTCCGCCCGGATCAGCGCCGGCTGGAAACGATCCGACATGCCCAGGACGATGTCGGGATGCGCGTCGAGCCAGGCGCGTTCCTCGGGCGTCAGCACGATGCCGGAGGCGGACTCCGGCCGCTCCGTCACGTCCGCCTCGGCCCCGTACAGGCTGGCCGACGCGAGCCAGCCGCCGATCAGTGCCAGCGCGACGAGAAGCCCCAGGGGTCGCCGGGCCGACATCAGTGAACATTGCATCTGTCTATTCCTCGCCAATCGAGACCGGTTGCGCCGGTTTCTTGATGGAACGATCAATCAGCAACCCTGTCCAGGGACAGCGGACGACCCCGTCGTTTTCGGGAACGCGCCAACATCGAATTGGCTCTCCAGGATTTGAATCTATTGTAGAATTCCCCACGATCGTTCTGGTTGAGGCCATCCTGCCTCATCCGCTACCCGAGCCACGGCAAGCTGGCTGTCGATATGAAACTCAGCCGACTCTCGGTCATCTTTTCCGCCACGCTCCTGCTGATGCTGGGGATCAACGGCGCCTTTACCCTCTTTGTCTGGAACGCGCACGTCCTGCTCGGCGAGGCGCAGGAACACCGTCAGCGGGCGCTGCTTCTGGTGCGCGAGCTGCGTCTGGAATCGGAGTTGCTGGCGCGTCTCGTCGGTCTCTATGCAAACACGGGGGAAACGCGCTTCCTGCTCGCCTATTACGACATCCTGGGGATTCGCGAAGGGGAGAAACCGGCGCCCACGGACACCAACTCGCACATTTATTGGGAGAAGGTCATCGCCGGCGAGGCCGAACACATCTTGCCGACGACTGGCCGCCGCCAATCCATGCGTGAACGGATGCGCTCGGTTGGCTTCAGCGCGGCCGAGCTGGACGCCCTGGAGCACGCCTTCGCGGCGACCGAGGCGCTCAAGGAGATCGAGCAGATCGCCTTCGCCGCGACCCAGGGACTCTACGATCCCGAGCTTCGCGACTTCGTCTCCGACGGCCAGCCCAACCCGGCCTATGCCCGGCAAGTCATCGCCAGCCGCGACTACAATCAGCGACGACTGCGTCTCTCGGAAGCGATCGAGACCTTGCTGAAGCGGGTCGATCAACGCACCAACGACGAATTTCTGCGCGCCCGTGCCCGTCTGCAGGACTGGATTCTGGCCTCCATCCTGGGCTTCCTGGTCATGACCGCGCTGATCGCGGTGGAAATCCGCCTCCTCACCCGTCACGTCCTGCGACCCTTGCAACAACTGCGCGCCATCGCCGGGCGCCTGGCGGAAGGACACTACGATGCCCGCGTTGGAACCGTGGACGGGGTAGAGGAATTGGCCGTCCTCGGCGGCACGCTCGACGACATGGCCCGCGCCATCGCGGCCGACATCCATCAACGCGAGGCGGTCCAACGGGAACTGGAAACCGCGCGCCGGCGGGCCGAGTCGGCGACCGAGGCCAAGAGCCGCTTTCTCGCCAACATGAGTCACGAGATCCGCACGCCGATGAACGCCATCCTCGGGATGCTCTATCTGGCGCTCGGCACCCCGCTTACCGCGCAGCAGCGCGACTATCTCGCCAAGACCCAGGTGGCGGCGCAATCGCTGCTCGGCATCCTCAACGACATCCTCGATTTTTCCAAGGTGGAAGCGGGTCGGCTCGAACTCGATCCCGCCCCGTTTCAACTCGAACAGGTCATCGGCGAGGCCCTGCTGCTGGTCCAGCAACGCGCCCAGGAGAAGGAGATCGAGCTGCTGTTCGATGCGCGCGGACTCTGGTCGATCCGTCAGGGCGGCGAATTGCTCGGCGATGCGCTGCGTCTGCGTCAGGTGCTGGCCAACCTGCTCGCGAACGCGGTCAAGTTCACCCCGGCCGGACATGTGCGCCTGATCCTGGAGTCGGTGCATGAAACGCCGCGCGACGTCATCCTGCGGCTTGCCGTCGAGGATAGCGGCATCGGCATGACGCCGGAGCAGATCGGGCGGCTGTTCGAGGAATTTACCCAGGCGGATAGCTCCACCACCCGTCAATACGGCGGCACCGGACTCGGTCTCGCCATCTCCAAGCGGCTGGTGGAGATGATGGGCGGACAGCTTGAGGTCACCAGCCAACCAGGGAAAGGCTCGACCTTCCAGTTCACGATCTGCTGCGCGCGCGTCTCCGCGCCGTCCGAGACCGCGGCGTCGGGCGAGACGACGATCCAGATGCGCGTGCTGGTGGTCGACGATTATCCAGAGGCGCGAGCGACCCTGTGCCGTCTTCTGAATCACCTGAAGATCGCCCGACTGGACGACTGCGCCACCGGCGCCGAGGCGATCGCGCGTCTGGACGCCGCCTGGTCGGCGGACGATCCCTATGATCTGCTGATCCTGGACTGGGTCATGCCGGACCTGGATGGCGCCGCCGTCCTGCGCGCGCTCCAGGAGCGGGAGATTCCCGCGCCGCCGCACATCCTCATCGTCTCCGCCTATGACCCAGGCGACATCCGCGCGCAGGCGCAGCCGTTCGGGGTCTGCGATTTCATCACCAAACCCGTGATGCCACGGGCGTTGCGGGACTATTTGAGCCGCAACGCCCACGGCCAGACCGCGAACGCGCGCGTACCAGCCGTTCCCGCGCCCACCTCGCTGCAAGGATTGCGCGTGCTGCTGGTGGAGGACAATCCGCTCAACCAGCAGATCGCCGTCGAATTGATGCGCGCGCGCGCCGTCGAGGTGGACGTGGCCGAGAATGGCGCCGAGGCGCTGGCCCGGCTGGCCGCGCGCGCGCCGGACTACTATGCCGTGGTGCTGATGGACTTGCAGATGCCGGTGCTCGACGGCTATCAGGCGACCGCCCGACTGCGCGCCGACCCGCGCTATGCCGACCTGCCCATTATCGCCATGACGGCCCACGCCCTGGTGGAGGAGCGCCAGCGCGGATTGAAGCTGGGCATGCAGGGGTATCTGGCCAAACCCTTCGAGCCCGCCGAACTCTTTGCCATCCTGGCCCGGTATCGTCCGCTGGGCGCGGCCGTTCCGGAGCCACCGCCGACACCCGTGTCGCCGGACGCGCTGCCCGTCATTCCTGGCGTGGATGCGCGCCGCGGTCTGGCGCGCAGCGGCGGCAATCCAGACTTCTATCGCAAGCTGCTGATCGCCTTTCGCGATCAGTTCCGGACGGCGCGCGCGACGCTACGGGATCACCTGGAGCAGGAAGACTGGGAGTCGGCCGTGCGCTATGCGCATACCCTCAAGGGCCTGGCGGGCACCCTTGGCATGGACGCCCCGCGGGATGCCGCCGCCGCGCTGGAGCGGGCGGCACGGTCGCGGGATGCGGGTACCGGCGATCTGCTGCAACCGCTCGAGGAGACACTGAGCCCCATCCTCGATCATCTGAACGATTTACCCGCGTCTCCCGCGCCAATCACGCCGGCACCGAGGGCGGCGGTCAACCCTGAGGAGACGGCGCGCCGCCTGGAGCGTCTGCGTCAGTTGCTGGCCGACGGCGATGCGGAAGTCACCGAGCTGTGGCAGCGACACGCCGACGAGTTTGTCGGCATCCTGTCCGACACCGCCCGGCGACAGATCCAGCGCGCCCTGGACAGGTTCGATTTCGACACCGCGCTGGCGCTGCTCGGGACCAGCCCAAGGGAGCATTCCAAGCCTTAACGCTGCGCGGTTCAACCTCCTGTTTCGCAAACGAAAACTGATCGACCGCAACCGACTCGCTCCAATCCCTTGAGAATCCTGTTTTCGGAAGCCGTCGGCATGCACTACCATCGCCATGACTTCACTCAAGGACATGGATTCGATGATGGCGCCCTTAGAACTGGAGCGACCCACCATCCTGGTGGTGGACGATACCCCGGCCAACCTGAGCCTGCTTGGTCAGATCCTGAAGGACGACTACCGGGTGAAACTGGCCAACCGCGGTCAGCGAGCGCTCGATCTGGCCACCGCCGCGCCGCCCGATCTGGTGCTGTGCGATGTGATGATGCCGGGCATGAACGGTTTCGAGGTCTGTCGGCAACTCAAGGCCAACCCGGACACCGCGCGCATCCCGGTGATCTTCGTCACCGCCGCCATGGACGTGGAGGACGAACGGCGCGGCTTCGAGGTCGGCGCGGTGGATTACATCCACAAACCGGTCACGCCACCCATCGTGCTGGCGCGGATCAAGACCCATCTCCAGATCAAACGCTGGCAGGATTTCATGGAAGACCAGAGCGCCTGGCTCCAGCAAGAGGTGGCGCGGCAGGTCAACCAGGTGCTGCAACTCCAGTCCTCCGCCATCCATGTCATGGTGTCCATGGCCGAGTTCCGCGACGAGGAAACCGGCAACCATATCCGCCGCACCCAGGAATACGTTCGCCTGCTCGGCGACTGGATGATGCGCCAGGGGTTGTATCCCGAGGAGTTGACCCCCGCGACGGTGGATCAGATGGCCCAGGCGGCGCCGCTGCACGACATCGGCAAGATCGCCATCCCCGATCATATCCTGCTCAAACCCGCGCAACTGAACAGCGAGGAATTCGAGATCATGAAGACGCACTCGCTGCGCGGCTTCGAGATCCTGGAACAGGCGCGTCAGTCGATGGGACACGATAACCCGCAGTTATTCTACGCCTCCCAGATCACCCGCCATCATCATGAACGCTGGGACGGCAGCGGCTATCCGGACGGACTGAGCGGCGCGGCGATCCCGCTGGCCGCGCGCCTCATGGCGGTCGCCGATGTGTATGACGCGCTGCGTTCGTCCCGACCCTACAAACGCCCCTTCACGCATACCGCCGCCCTGAACCTCATCGAAGAGGGTCGGGGCCGCCATTTCGACCCGGATGTGGTGGATACCTTCACGGCCCTGGCGACGGAGTTCGCGAAGATCGCCGAGACGCTGGCGGATCGATAACCCGATGAATTTATCGACAAGCATCTTCGGCTGCGAACTGCCGCGAGGACGTGATGGGTTGCCGGCCGAGGCGCCGGCAACAAATGCTCACTGCCGCACGGCATCCTTCAGCGCGCTGGCCGCCCACTGGTTGAGACTCACCCCGGATAACTCGGCGGCGACCGCGATCGCCGCATGGGTTTCCGGTTCGATACGCAGGAGCAGCCGACCCGAGTACGGCTTTTGCGCGGGGCGTCCCGTGCGCGCGCTGACCTCCAGGTAATGATCGACGGTTTCGCGAAAGGCCGTTTCCAGTTCATTGACCGTGCTCCCATGGAACACGGCAATATCCTTGATGCCCGCCAGTCGCCCGATAAAAATGCGATCGTCGGCGTCGTATTCGATGCGTGCGGCATAGCCGCGATAGGTCATGGTGTTCATGGTTTGAGTCCGGCGTTGTCGAGCAATTCGCGAACCGCCTTCACACGGTATTTCAGCGCTTCTTTCCGCGGGTGCGGACGATGGAAGTCGGCGCGTTGACCATGGAGAAAAAAGGTCACGGCGGAGCCGGAACCTTCGTCTTTCTCCGCGCCGAGCGCCAACAACAGCGCCTCGATCTTGCGCCACGGCAGATTGCCGTTGACCGGGCTCGCGAAGATCGCCTCAAGGGTCTTGCGGTGCGTGCTGTTCATGGGCTGATAGTATCGAATAGTGATACTATGCGCCAGTATCGGCGTTGACAGCCGCGCACTGGTCGGCCAAGTTATGAAGATCCTTGCCATCAGCAGAAATGACGAGCCCGCAGTCTCCAGCGCAACCGGATGCGCCCCATCCCTCGCAAGCGCGCGCGCGAATCGAGACTCCCACCCACGCGCGTCCCACTGGCTCGCCAGCCTGATTGCGCTGACCCTGATCGTCCCGTTCGCGGCCCGCGCCGAGGTGCGGATTTCTGGCTTCGGGACGCTGGGGGCGGCCGTCTCCGACCAGGATTTTATCTACCAGCGTTTCATCGACGACGGCGGCACGCTGAATCGCGATTCCCTGATCGGTCTCCAGTTGGACGCCCAACTCGCCGACGCCTGGGGCCTGACGCTCCAGGCCAAGGCCGCGCCATCGACGCATGACGAAAACGCCTGGGAACCGACCCTGAGCTGGGCCTTTCTCTCCTGGCGGCCGGACAACGATCTGCTGCTGCGCGCCGGTCGGCTGCGCCTGCCGCTGATGCTGTATTCGGCCAACAGCGACGTGGGTGTCACCTTCGAGTTCGCCCGCCTGCCGACCGAGGTTTATTCGCTCTTGCCCACCACGGATGTCAACGGATTGTCATTCGCCAGAACCTGGCTCGACGACTCGCGCGAATGGACTCTGGAGGGGTATCTGGGCACGACGCAGACCTACTGGCGCTATTATCTGCGCGACAACATGGAACCCCTTTTCCCGGCGGGCGTCTCCTTCCTCGGCTACGATTTCGTCATGGGCGGCCTGACGCTGTCGCGACGCGAGCGGGAAAATCTCTGGCGGATCGGTCTGCACCGCACCGATGCCGAGGCCGATCAAGGCCCGGTCCCGCGCAAATTCCCCTTCGTTACCCTGGTGCCCGGAACCGACATCGGTTACTACCAGGTCGCGGACGCCATGCCCGGACCGGGCGTGTCGTTCGTCGACAAATACGTCATCTATGTCCTGACGCTGGGCATGGAGATGGCGCTACCCTGGGATATCCAACTGATTGGCGAGTATGGACAGCGGCGCGTCGACAATGCCGCGATCACCGGTCCCAACACCCACGCCGCCTATCTGTCGCTGCTCAAGCGGATTGGATGCTGGACCCCCTATGTCTATTGGGCGGGCATCCGATCGCGTCCGCCGGCACTGAATTTCGGAGACGCGCTCAACCGCAACCGAGTGCCGGACGTTATCCCCGGCGCCGCCGCCATCAATGCCACGCAACGCGCGGGAGCGGACATGCTCGGTCCCTTCGACCAGCAGTCCTGGGCCATCGGCACCTCCTACAGCCTGTCGCCCACCAGCAAACTCAAGGCCGAATGGATGCACACCCGTACCGGAGTCCTGTCCAGCTTTGTCGATTCCCCCGCTGGTGAAGACAGCGGGGGACGCCAGATCAATGTGTTTTCGCTCTCCTACAATTTCACGTTTTGAGGGGAGCGACATGCGAATCCCACTGGTCATCCTGCTCTGCTCCGCCTTTCCGGTCCTGGCAGACACTACCATCATCGGCCACCCCGGCCTGCCGCCGCTCGATTCGACCACACTGCAACGCATCTATACCGGCAAGGTCGTCGAGGTGGACGGCGTGCGTGTCACGCCAGTCAATCTGTCGCCTGGCAGCGAGTTGCGCGCGCGTTTCCTGCGCGATTATCTGGGACAGGACGAGGACAAATATACCGGCTACTGGACCGTGCGGCGCTACGTGGGCAAGGGCACCCCGCCGCGTGAATTGAGCAGTCCCGAGGAGGTGAGCCGCTTCATCGCCAAGACCGCCGGGGCGATCGGCTATATCGACGAAACCGAACTGACGCCCGATGTCCGGGTTCTCCTGCGGAAAGCGCCATGAACCGTATTCCTCAACGCCGGCGCGCCTGGTTGGCCGCGCTGATCTTCGCCCTGCCGTGCATGCTGCGCGCCGAGATCCAGATCTCCGGCTTCGCCACCCTGGGGGCCGCGATCTCCGATCAGGATTTCGTCTATCAGCGTTACATCGACGACCACGGCACCCTGAATCGCGATTCGCTGCTCGGCCTCCAGTTGGACGCCCAACTCGCCGACGCCTGGAGCCTGACCCTCCAGGCCAAGGCCGCGCCCTCGACGCACAGCGACACCGGCTGGGAGCCGACCCTGAGCTGGGCCTTTCTCTCCTGGCGACCGGATAATGACCTGCTGCTGCGCGCCGGGAAATTACGCCTGCCGCTGATGTTCTATTCGGCCAACAGCGACGTGGGCACCACCTTCGACTTCGCGCGCCTGCCGACCGAGCTTTACTCGCTGATTCCCACGACCGATGTGAAGGGTCTGTCGGTCGCCAGAACCTGGCTCGACGGCGAGCGCGAATGGACCCTGGAAGGCTATGTGGGACGCGCGCATAGCGACTGGCGCTATTTTTTGCGCGAGGACATACCGCCGGACTTGCCCGACGGGCCGCTTTACATCGGCGTGGACATGGATCTGGCCGGACTCGTGCTATCGCTGCGCGATGGCGAGAACGTCTTGCGCGCCGGCCTGCACCACAGCGACCTCGAATCGGATTATGGGCCGCTTCCGGTCACCTCTCCCTTCGTGCCCATCGCGCCCGGCATCGGTTACTACAAGCTCGACGGCGCGATGCCCGGACCTCCCGTCCCGACCGTGGACCGGCTGCGCATCGATGTCTTGACGCTGGGCGCCGAGATCGCCCTGCCTCATGATTTTCGGCTCGTCGGCGAATATGGCCGACGCCGGATCACCAACTCCACCATGGGGCCGGATACCAGCGCCGGCTATCTGGCCCTGCTCAAGCGCGTCGGGCGCTGGACGCCCTATGTCTATTGGGCGGGCATTCGCACCCAGGCGGATGCATTGGGTCTCTACACGGCCGTGAACAACAACCGGGTGCCGGACGTTATCCCAGGGGCGGCGGCGATCAATGCCTCCCAGCGCACGGGGGCCGATCTCAACGGCGCCTTCGACCAGTATTCGCTCGCCATCGGCACCGCCTACCGGCTTTCGCCCACCAGTAAACTCAAGGCCGAATGGCTGCACACGCAAACCGGCAGCGTCTCCAGCTTCGTCGATCCCCCCGCGGACGAAGACAGCGGCGGGCGGCAGGTCAACGTCTTTTCGCTTTCCTACAATGTCACCTTCTGAGAAGTCCCACCCATGCGCTTTGACGTCACGCACGACGAGATCAAACGGGCCAACGTGCCCCACGAACTCTTTCTGACCAACCTGATCGGCAATCACATTCTGCTGACCGTGGGTCTCGGCGGCCTCGCCGGGAGCTATCCCTGGGTCATGGCGCTGATCCCGGCGATCTCGTTCGGCATCCTCGGCTTCACGCTGTGGCGCGCCCGCCGCGCCCGCCAGCACGATTCCTGGTATGTGATGTGTCACTGGCAGGTCTGCGCGCGCCGCAGCCGTCTCTTCATGCTCATGCTCGGCCTCCTGCTGCTGGCGGTCGCGCTGGGCTGGGCCGGGTATACCTATGGCGGGATGATGAAGGAAGCAGTCTGGGCGCTGGTCGCGGGCATCGGCATTCTGCCGGTGATGGCGAGCATCCTGGTGCTGGTCATGATCGAATCCGACGCGCTCTATCACGCCAATCAGGCGAAACTGCCGCAGTGGGTGGTCGAGCGTTTTCCGCATCCGCAGGCGTAAACCTGGCAAGAACAGTTAAACCGCGCAAAACGCGAAGAGCGAACACGGCCGTCGATCCGGACAGCGATCAAACCGTGGCGACGTCCTCGTAGATCGTGTCCAGGGAGAGTTCGACAGCGAGACAGTCGAGCGGGATCGCACCCTCGGTGACGATCTCCCGCCGCCATCCCTGTTCACGTCGATAGACCTCGACCGCGCGCGCGCTCTGATCGATCAGCAGATACTCCCGCAGACTGGGGAGGGTCTGATAGGCCAGGAATTTCTCGCGCCGGTCGATGCGCACGGTGGACTCCGACAGCACCTCGACCAGCAGACAGGGCCGAATGCAATAATACGTCTCGCGATCGTCCGGGTCGCAGCTCAGGAGCAGATCGGGATAGTAGAAGATGTCCTGCTCGGCGATCCGCAGCCGGACCTTCATGTCGTTCGCGAAGAGTTGACAGGGCGTGCCGCGCAGCAGTGGACGCAGATAGGCGACGAGATTGAGCGTGATGAGGCCATGCCGACGGCTCGCGCCGGTCATGGCGTAGAGTTCGCCATCGATATATTCATGGCGGATGTCGGGGCCGTCCTCGGCGGCGAGGTAATCCTCGACCGAGAGCCGTTGATCGCGGGCGAGTTGCGGCATGGGTGTTCTCCTTGGGTCCGGCGACGACAACAGCATCGCCTAGCGGGTCACGACCCCGCGCCTAGCTCCCGGGCCAGGAGCGCGTCGAGCACCTCAAAAAGACGCGCATGCCCCCCGGCCTGCGTGAGACTGACACGGTATTTGCCATTGACGATCAGCGTGGGGACATTGTCGACGCCATCGTTCTTGACCATCGCCTCGTCCTGACTGACCTGATTTTGCACCTCGGGAGCGTTGTAAGCGGCCCGGAATTCGTTGGCATCCATGCCGAGTTCCGCCGCGAAGGCGACCAGTTCGTCTTCGGTCTGGATCAGCCGCTTATGCGCGTGGATGGCATCGAACAGCGCGGGATGGAAGACGTCGAGCTTGCCCATCGAACGGGCCGCGTAATGGGCGCGGGCTTGCGCAGTCCAGCGCCCGCCGGTCGCGGGCACGCGGCGGAATTCGGCGCCCTCGGGCAGGGTTTTCAACCATTCGGTCAGGGCCGGTTCGAAATTGCGGCAGTGGGGGCAGCCATACATGAAGACCTCCAGCACCTCCACCTTGTCGCCGGTTTGCGTCGGCCGCGCCTGCGGGAGACGGGTATAGTCAAAGCCTTCGTCGAAGGCGCTCGCCTGCGCGGTCAGCAGGAGACCGAACAGGATCCGAATGATTGATTGGCCGACCATCGCTGCGCTCCCGAGTAAGATTGTGGTGGGTTAAGGTGATTTCCTGAAAACAATCCAAACGCATAAACGATGGCGATGGTCGGAACGATGATCGTGGCCGGAATCCTCAACCCAAGGCCTAGCGAGGCTTCGCCTCGGACCGACGAGTCATGATCGTCGCTTTAGCAAGCTGAACAGCGATCGTTGTCGTTGTCGGATAGTCGATTACGACAACGACAAACTTGACTCATCTGCAAGCAGATGAAGCCCTCAAGCAAGATAGTCCAGCACCAGACCGATGAAGATCGCCATGCCAACATAATTGTTGTTCAGAAAGGCGCGAAAACAGGCCGCCGGCGCGCGCTCGCGGATCAAGACCTGCTGATAGACCGCCAGCGCGGCGGCGACGCCAAGCCCTCCGAGATAAAACATCCCCCGACCCGCCGTCGCACCGATCCAGAGCAGCAGACCGAGCAACAGGATCTGCAACAGACCGATCGCCAGCCGGTCCCAGCGACCGAAGAGGATAGCCGTCGACTTGATGCCGATGTTCAGATCGTCCTCGCGATCGACCATCGCATACTGCGTATCGTAGATCAGTGCCCAGATCAGGGTCGCGACGAATAAAATCCAGGCGTAACCGGGAATCTGACCAGTGACCGCCATGAACGCCATCGGAATCGCCCAGCCGAAGGCCGCCCCAAGAAATAACTGCGGGATATGCGTGACCCGTTTCATGAAGGGATAGATGAACGTCAGCAGCAAGGCGATCACCGACAGCGCCACGGTCTGCCAGTTCAACTGAAGCACCAGACCGAAGGCCAGCAGACTCAGGAGCAGGAACACCACGACCGCCTCGGCGGGCGAGACCTCGCCAGTCGCCAGGGGCCGCTGCTTGGTGCGCCTCACCTGCCCATCGACCTTGCGGTCGGCAAAGTCATTGATCGCGCAACCCGCCGAGCGCATCAACACCACCCCCAGGACAAAGATCAACACCACGAACCAGGGCGGATGACCGTCGCCCGCCAGCCAGAGCGCCCAGAGCGCGGGCCACATCAGCAGAAAGATGCCGATGGGACGATGCAGACGCACCAGCACCAGATAGCGGTAGAGACGTTCGCGCCAGGCAAGCGGACGGAATTGACCGATTTTGACTTCGGGAAAGCTCATATCATGGGTCTTTTGATGGTCTTCAGAGGATTCGGTATCGACAAAGCGCCACCGAATTATGACACAGGCAAAGGGTGCGGAAGAACGTCGCCAGAGCGGTCAGCAATTCTCCGGATGTCGGCCCGCCACTGGACCAAGCGGACGCCCCGGCGACGCGGAGCATGCCGGACGCGCGTTACTCCCCTACCCCGGCGAATCGCCGGCGAATCAATGCCTGAGCATCCCGACTGACATCGAGCCTGGCGAGGCAGGCATCGAGAAAACCGGGATCCTCTTGAAAGACCTTGCGGGCCTTCTCCAGATCCGCACGAACCGCCGGGCCGTAAGCGCCTTCCGCCCGCTCCCAAACCTCCGCGCCAGGTTCGCCCCAGTGTTCGATCATCATCGTCAGATCGATCAAGTCGCGGGCGCAAACGCTGCGATCGGCAGAGCGATCGGAGTTGGCCAGTAATTTTTCGACCATCTGACTGGCGCGATCCAAGATCGGAACCGGGAGTAAAGCCACAGACTCGCATTGAAGCGAAACCCGGCCTTCGAGCACGATCTCGAATTTGATCGGCACGTCTTCCACCGCGAGGATCGTGCGAATCCCATAGCGGTCGGCGCGCACTTCGCGCAGGAGGGTCGGCGGTGTCAGAAACAGCTCGCCCAACGACAGGTTTGTCACCGTATTTCTGAGATCGCGATCACCGGGCGCGTGAGAACAGAGAAAGCCCATGTCGACGGACTCGCGATATTCGCCGAGCAAGAGCGCGGCACAGGTTCCGCCGCCAAAACAGCATTGGGTCTCCGCCAGAAACGCCGCATTCATCGAGGAGAGCAGCCCGACAATCCGGCGGTGATGCGCCCGTCTAAACATTCAGGATGCCTTTTCCATAACGCGCCGCCAGATAATCAATGAAGGCGCGCTCCTCCGCGCTCAAATGCGCGACATCGACATGCCGCCACTCCCGCTCGTACAGCGAGAAGGCTTCATCCTCCGGAAGATGCGTTCGCCGCGTCTGCCAAGCCAGCAGGCGCAGATTTGGATAGCGTGCAATCTCAACGAGGGGTGCGTTCATGCGATGCCACGAGCGATCAGGAAATGTCCAAGACGTCACAATGCCTGCCAACTGCCAACTGCCAACTGCCAACTGACAACTGACAACTGACAACTGACAACTGACAACTGACAACTGACAACTGCATCAAACCTGCCCATACGCCTCGCGATCGCCCATCCAGCGCGCGACCAGCGGCGCGACCGCGTCCGGATACCGCGCCAGGAGGAGATCGGCCGCCCGCTGCGCCGGCGCCACCAAGGCCTGATCGCGCACCGGATCGGCGACCCGGAACTGCACCGTCCCGGTCTGGCGCGTGCCCAACACCTCGCCCGCGCCGCGCAGCGCCAGATCCCGCTCGGCGATCTCGAAACCGCTGGTCGTCGCGCGGATGATGCCGAGACGCTCGCGTGCCACCGCCGACAGCGGCGCATGGTAGAGCAGCAGACAGTGACTCTCGACCGCCCCGCGTCCGACCCGTCCGCGCAACTGATGGAGTTGCGACAACCCCAGTCGCTCCGGGTTCTCGATGATCATGAGACTGGCGTTGGCGACATCCACGCCGACTTCGATCACCGTGGTCGCGACCAGCAGATCCAGCTCGCCGCCGGCAAATCCAGCCATCACCGCATCGCGGTCCGCCGACTTGAGCCGACCGTGCACCAGCCCGACCCGCACCCCCGGCAGACGCTCGCCCAACTGACGCGCCGTCTCCTCGGCCGCCTGACATTCCAGCGCCTCGGATTCGTCGATCAGGGTGCAAACCCAATAGGTCTGGCGCCCCTGGCCGCAGGCCATCCGCACCCGCCCGATGACTTCGTCGCGACGGCTGTCCGGAACCGCGACCGTGACGATGGGCGTGCGACCCGGCGGCAGGCTGTCGATGACCGACAGATCCAGATCGGCATAGAGCGTCATCGCCAGCGAACGCGGGATCGGGGTCGCGGTCATGATGAGCTGATGCGGCGCGCCGCCGTTCTGGCCGCCCTTCTCGCGCAGTTTCATGCGCTGGTGGACGCCGAAACGATGCTGCTCGTCGATGATCACCAGACCCAGATCCCGGAAGATGACCTCATCCTGAAACAGCGCGTGCGTGCCGACCACCAGCCGCGCCCGCCCGGCGGCGATGGACTCCAGCAAGTCCGCCCGCTCGCGCCCCTTGTGCCGACCGGCGAGCCAGAGCGATTCGACGCCCAGCGGCTTCAGCCAGGCGGTCAGACTGCGATGATGCTGTTCGGACAGCAGTTCGGTCGGCGCCATCAGCGCGGCCTGACGACCCGCCTCGATCGCTTGCAGGGCCGCGAGCGCCGCGACCACGGTCTTGCCCGCGCCCACGTCGCCCTGGAGCAACCGCTGCATGGGGCGATCCTGAAGCAGATCCGCCGCAATCTCGGTCGCTACCCGCTCCTGCGCCTCGGTGAGCCGGAAGGGCAAGGCCGCGCGCAAGCGCTGGCGCAGCCCGCCATCGCCGGCGAGCACCGGCGCGGCAATCGTGCCCTGCGACGCGCGCATCCGCCGCAGACTGACCTGATGCGCCACCAGCTCTTCAAAAGCCAGACGCAGAAAGGCCGGATGCCGCCGCTCCAGGAGGTCGACCAGACTGGTTTCGAGCGGGGGATGATGCAGATAGCGCAGCGCCTCGACCAGACCGGGCAGCGCCAGCGGACCCAGCGTCTCCTCGGGCAGATACTCGACCGGCGGCAGGTGCTCCAGCCAGTCCAGCGCCTGTTCGATCAGTCCGCGCCAGGCCGACTGTTGCAGCCCCTCGGTAGAAGGATAGATGGGGGTCAGACGTGCTTCCGTCGCCGTCGCGACTTCGTTCTGAAAGCGGCACTCGGGATGCACCATCTCCAGCGAGTCATGGCCCTGCCGCACCTCGCCATAACAACGTACCCGCGTGCCCGGCTTGAACGCCGCCACCTGTTGCGGCGAGAAATGGAAGAAGCGCAACAGAATGCCGGCAAAGGCGCCATCGGTGAGCCAGACCTTGAACGACCGCCGACGCCCGAAGGCGATGTTCGCCTCGCTGACCTCGCCCTCGATCAAGGCGTCTTCCCCGACGGTCAGTTCGCCGATGGGCAGCAGCCGGGTGCGATCCTGATAGCGCATCGGCAGATGAAACAGCAGATCCTGCACGGTGCGGATGCCGAGACGGGCCAGCCGCTCGGCGATCCGCGGACCGACCCGTTTCAGATGCGTGACCGGAATCCGCTCCAGCGACTGGAGCCCGGACGAATGCTCTGGGGCGATGTGTGTCAAGTGGATCGTGCCTGGTCTACACTGCGTTCGGACTGTCGTCTCTGGTGTCGAGCGACCCCCGCTTCAAATGGACAGGATTCACAGGATTTTTCAAGATTGACAGGATTAAAAACAATGGTTTCTATCTTGTTCATCCCTGCGAAATCGTGTTAATCCTGTCCATTCGCCACCTCTCGATGAGTAAGAAATTTACTTGAAACCACTTTAATCCTTACCCTTGCCCCTTGTTGCCCCTTGCCCCTTAGCATTCAGTTCGCCGACAACCGCACCCCGCCTGCTCCGACCCTGCGCGCCCGGATCGCCTTGGCCAACTGATGCACGGCCATGGCGTAATAGGTGCTGTGGTTGTACCGGGTGATGACATAAAAATTCGGCAGCCCCAGCCAGTATTCGTAACCGCCCTTGGCATCCAGTTGAAGCAGGCTTACCTGGCTGGCCCCGCCCAGCGATCCGGTCGGCACAATGCCGCGACCGGTTAATTCCTTCACGCCATAGCGGGTATCGAAACCGGTCTTCATCAGACCGGCATTCGCCCCGGATTCGACCCGTGCCCGCACCGCGACCGGCTCGCCCGCGCGCCAGCCGTGCCCCTTGAAATAATTGGCGACACTGCCGATGGCATCCGCGGGATTCCAGAGATCGCGATGGCCATCGTCGGTGAAATCCACCGCGTATTGGTGGAAACTCGATGGCATGAACTGACCCAATCCCATCGCCCCGGCAAAGGAGCCGCGCGGCTGGAAGGGACTGATCCCCTCGTCGCGGGCCATGATCAGAAAGGACTCCAGCTCGCCGGCAAAATAGTCGGCGCGACGGGGATAGGCGAAGGCGAGCGTGGCGAGCGCGTCGATGATGCGGGTCTTGCCGACGAAGCCCCCGAAACGGGTTTCGACGCCGATGATCGCGACCACGTATTCGGGCGGTACGCCATAACGGGACTCGTCCCGGGCAAGCGCCGCTTCATGACGCCGCCAGAACGCGGCACCGTTGGCGATCGTGTCCTCGGTCAGGAACTTCGCGCGGTAGCGGCTCCAGGCCCCGTTCGGCCCCGTGCTTTTGCTCGGCGCCTGATGGTTCATCAGATCGATGATCGACTGCTGACGTTGCGCGCCGGAGATGATCCTGGCCGTCTCGGCCGGATTGAAGCCCTGTGACTCCATCCGTCGGATAAAGCGATCCACGCCGGCGGCACTCGCGAAATCGCCGCTCACGGCCGCGGCGCGTTGCAGCCTCGGCGAACCATCGCCCGTGGGAGCGGGATCCCTTGGCGCTGTCGAGCCACAGCCCGCGAGGAGGATCAAGGCGAGGACGGCGAATGCGAGAAACGGGAGACGCATGGGATATCTTCGGAAAATTGATGGGTTAGACATCCATAGTAAAGCAGATTTCGAGGATCGCCAATCAACCCGCTCTTTTACTGGAATTTTATCCATCGGCATCGTTCAATCGTCCAGCACCATCACGGCGTCCATCTCGACCTCCGCCCCCTTGGGCAGAGCCGCGACCCCGATCGCCGCGCGGGCGGGATAGGGTTCCTCGAAATACTCGGCCATCACCTGATTGACCAACGGGAAATGGCCGAGATCGGTCAGAAAAACATTGAGCTTCACGACATCCGCCAGACGCCCATTCGCGGCACGGGCCACCGCGCGCAGATTGTCGAAGACCCGTCGGATCTGGGCCTCCATGTCACCCTCGACCAGCTCCATGGTCTCCGGCACCAAGGGAATCTGACCGGACAGATAGACCGTCTCCCCGACCCGCACCGCCTGAGAATAGGTTCCGATGGCTCGTGGCGCCTGATCGGTATGGATGATGTGTCGGGTCATTGGCTTCGTTCCTGTGGGTAAAAGTTGGCGGTTGGCAGTTGGCGGTTGGCGGTTGGCGGTTGGCAGTTGGCAGTTGGCAGTTGGCAGTTGGCAGTTGGCAGTTGGCAGTTGGCAGTTGGCAGTTGGCAGTTGGCAGTTGGCAGTTGGCAGTTGGCAGTTGGCAGTT
>NZ_CAIPNF010000343.1 GCF_903866365.1 uncultured Thiocystis sp. | reverse complement strand
GGGAGCACGCGACGCTCGCCGTTTTTGGTCTGATGCAGGGTCGCGGTGCGGCGGGTGAAATCGATATGCCCCCAGCGCAGATTCATAATCTCGCCCTGTCGGGCGCCGGTGGACAGCGCCAACACCACCACCGCATAGATGGCCGTGCTTCGCGATGCCCGGCAGGCGTCAAGCAACCGATGGCGCTCATCGTCGGACAGGAAGCGAACCCGACCACGCGGCTCCTTCGGCTTGGTGACCTTCCGGCAGGGGTTATCGTCGACCCATCCCCATTCCTTCATGGCCACGGTGAAGGCATGCGACAGGACCGCGAGATACCGAACCACGGTGGCGTTGGCGCGATAGCGCGGGGTCTCGTCGGGACGCGCGCGGGTGCGCCTGATGTGGCTCGCTTGGGGCTGCATCGGCTCGCGGGCGAGGATCTCGCGGTATTCGGCGATCAATGCCGGGGTGCAGTCGGCGAGGGTGCGCGTGCCGAGCTTCGCGATCCACCAATCCAGTTGGAAGTTCTGGTGCCTGCCGTCGCGCTTGGTCGGCAGGATCTCGCGGCGATAGCGTTCGAGCATGTCCTCCAAGGTGTGCCGTTTCGCCTCGGCAGTCTTGAAGTGGCGGCCTTCCTGAAGCGCGGCCTCCGTCTGAGTGGCCCATTTCCGCGCATCGGTCAAGCGGGGAAAGGTCGCGCTCTGGACGGGATAGCCCTTCAGACGGATTTTCACGCGGTAGGAGGTTGCGCCGGTGGTGTCGGTGCGTTTCTCGATACTCGCCATGCGATGCCCCAAGCGTTGCCTGATGTTGGGGGAGATTATACCGTGCGATCTCTGGCGGTGTCCCGTGAGTGTCCCATGGGCCGGACTGACAAGAAAAAAGGCTTACCAATTTCTCGGCAAGCCTTTGTTTTGGTTGGTGGGCCGTCTAGGATTTGAACCTAGGACCAAGGGATTATGAGTCCCCTGCTCTAACCGCTGAGCTAACGGCCCGAATACGGTAGGGCGTTTAGCGTGCCGTCCCTGGCCGCCGGTGGATCACTCGTTGTCGAGGAAGCTGCGCAGTTTATCGGATCGCGTCGGATGACGCAGCTTGCGCAGTGCCTTGGCTTCGATCTGGCGGATGCGCTCACGGGTGACGTCGAACTGCTTACCGACCTCTTCGAGCGTATGGTCGGTGTTCATGTCGATGCCGAAACGCATGCGCAGCACCTTGGCCTCGCGTGAGGTGAGGCTGGCGAGCATGTTCTGGGTGGCTTCACGCAGTCCCTCCGCAGTCGCTGAATCGACCGGGGAGATGACGCCGGAATCCTCGATGAAATCGCCCAGATGCGAGTCTTCGTCGTCGCCGATCGGGGTCTCCATCGAGATGGGTTCCTTGGCGATCTTGAGCACCTTGCGGACCTTGTCCTCGGGCATCTCCATGCGGATGGCCAACTCTTCCGGGGTGGCCTCGCGGCCCATCTCCTGAATCATCTGACGGGAGATGCGGTTGAGTTTGTTGATCGTCTCGATCATGTGCACCGGGATGCGGATGGTGCGCGCTTGGTCGGCGATCGAGCGAGTGATGGCCTGACGAATCCACCAGGTGGCATAGGTCGAAAACTTGTAGCCACGGCGATACTCGAATTTGTCGACCGCTTTCATCAAGCCGATGTTGCCTTCCTGGATGAGGTCCAGGAATTGCAGCCCGCGATTGGTGTATTTCTTGGCGATCGAGATCACCAGGCGCAGGTTGGCCTCGACCATTTCTTTCTTGGCGCGGCGGGCCTTGGCCTCGCCGATGGACATCTTGCGGTTGACTTCCTTGATCTCGCTAATGGTCAGGATGTTTTCGCGCTCGACTTCCTGCAGCTTGCGCTGGGCGCGGCGGATGTCCTGAGACAGTTCGACCAACCGCGAGACATAAGGTTGGCCGCTCGCGAGTTGTTGTTCGAGCCAGCCCGGATTGGCCTCGTTTTTCGGGAAGCTGTCGATGAACAGCTTGCGCGGCATGCCGGCCTGCTCGATGCAGAGCGCCATGAGGAGACGTTCCTGCGCGCGAATCCGCGCGATGGTGGTCCGCAGGATATCGGTGAGTTCCTGAAAAACCGGCGCGACCAGTTTGAATTGAAGAAAGACCTCGGAGACCTCGGCCATTGCGGCGCGGGAACGCTCGTCGTCGCGTCCGTATTGCTCCAGCGCGGCGCGCAGCACGTCGAAGCGATCGCTCAGGAGCGCCGCGCGCTGGGCGGCGTCTTCCGGATCCGGACCGGTATACACGACCGCCGTGGAGGCGTCGTCGTCGTCGGTATCGGCTTCGAGATCGGTGTCGGCCTTGTCCGCCTGGATGTCCGGCTCCGCGGGGACGTGGGCGACAGGCAAGGCCACCTCATCGTCACCGTCGTTGAAACCGGAAATGACGTCGGTCAGGCGGGTCTCCTCGCGTTCGACGCGGCCGAAAATCTCGATGAGCTTTTCGACGGTGCGCGGGTAGACGGACAGCGCAGCCAGAACTTGATTGAGGCCGTCCTCAATGCGTTTGGCGATGATCAACTCGCCTTCGCGCGTCAGCAGTTCGACCGTTCCCATCTCGCGCATGTACATGCGCACCGGATCGGTGGTGCGGCCGAATTCGCTGTCGACCGTCGCGAGCGCGGCGGCGGCAGCCTCGGCGGCCTCGTCGTCGGAAACCGCGGAATCGCTCAGGGTGTGATCGACGACATCGGGGGCAACCTCCTGGACCAGGATGCCCATGTCGTTGATCATGCGCACGATGTCTTCGATCTGATCAGTCTCGACGATGCCGGGAGGCAGATGATCGTTGACCTCTGAGTAGGTCAGATAACCTTGTTCTTTGCCCTTGGCGATCAGTTGCTTCAGTTGAGACTGTTGCTGTTCTTGATCCATGGGATACCTTGACTGGGGCGCAACGAAAGGCGGATTAAAAGCGAACTTGTAATTATAGCATGGAAATCCGAAATTACATGGAGATATACGATTTAGACAGGGTGATCGCGTATAATTTTTTCTGAAATCAATAAAATCAAACAGTTAAGATGCGAGCTTCACAATACATATGAACTGTAACTTATTGATTTATAGGGGTACGCGCTCGCCCTGACGATTTAGATTCCTCCCGGTCGGAAAATATCTGGAATGTTTCGAGTTTAAGGGGAGCAAGCATGGATCGACGGAATCGATCAAGATTCGTCACGGCGCACACGAGCCGATTTGGCATCGCTCTCCGCCCGTGCTCGCACCTCTTCGGACCATTCGGCGGTGCTGCGCTGGTTGAAAGGACGATGCCGCTCCGCCCTGCGGACCTCTTCGGTCAGTCGATTCAAGGCTCCGACGAACTCGGCGGCCACATCCCCCTGGGCAACATCCCGTAGAAAAGGATCGACGCTGAGTCGCTGCAAATACGCGAAATGTGGATGTTCGCGCCAACGTTCAAGCAGGATCGCCTTGTTCATATCGGGATTGGCCGTAAGCGTTTCAAGTAGATGCACCAGAATGTCAGTGCCGGGGGACTGGGCGCGGCGCCAGTCGTCGTCCAGTCGCGTGGCTTCAGGGGCCAGTTCGGGGTAATCGAGCAATAGCGCGATGGCCTGGGCGACGAGACTGAGACGCACGGGCTGGCCCGGCGGATGGCTCCGGCGGCGGGCACGCGTCGGGCGCGCGGCCGACGGGTCGGCCAACCCTGCGAGTTCGGCCAGCCGCTGGTTCAGCAGGTCGCGGTAGATCCCCTTCGGCACCCGCTCGACCAATGGCGCGGCCAGATTGGAGAGTCTGGCACGACCATCGAGGCTAGTCATATCCGCTTGCTCGGACAGATGATCGAAGAGAAATGCGGACAACGGCCACGCCTGTTTGATGCGTGCTTGGAAACCTTCCGCGCCCTCGCGGCGGACCAGCGTATCCGGATCCTCGCCTTCGGGCAGAAAGAGAAAGCGGATCGACTGATGGCCGGTGACCAGGGGCAGCGCGGTTTCCAGGGCTTTCCAGGCCGCCGCGCGCCCGGCGCGGTCACCGTCGAAACAGAAGGTCAGCTCCGGAACCGTGCGCAGGAGCAGTTGGAGGTGTTCGGGCGTGGTGGCGGTGCCCAGTGTCGCGACCGCGTTACCGATGCCGAACTGGGCCAGCGCGATCACGTCCAAATAGCCCTCGACCACCAGCAGCGAGGTCAGCTTGCGATTCGCCTGCTGGGCCTCGAACAGACCATAGAGTTCGCGGCCTTTGTGGAAGACCGGCGTTTCCGGCGAGTTCAGATATTTCGGCTTGCCCTCGCCGAGGAGCCGCCCCCCGAAGCCGATGACCCGCCCGCGACGATCGCGGATCGGGAACATGATGCGGTCGCGAAAGCGGTCGTAGCGCCGCCCGTCCTGTTCGGCGATCAGACCGCAGATCATGAGGCGCTCGCGCTCGACGGCGCCCGCGCCCAACCGGGACAGGAGGAAGTCGTAGCCGGGCGGGGCGAAACCGAGGTCGTAGCGGGCGGCGATCTCGCCAGTCAGTCCGCGACTTTTCAGATAGTCCACCGCCCGGAACGCCTCCGCATGCTCGCGCAGTTGCTGGCGATAGAGGATGGCGGCCTGTTCGAGCAGATTGAACAGCGGCGTTTGATCGGGCGCGGCCGGCACGACTTCGCCGCTCGACGGAACCTCAAGCCCGGCCCGCTGGGCCAGTTCCTCGATCGCCTCCCGGAATGGCAGGTGATCGTATTCCATGAGAAAGCCGATCGCGGAACCGTGGGCACCGCAGCCGAAGCAATGATAGAACTGTTTATCCGCGCTGACGGTGAAGGACGGGGTCTTTTCGTCGTGGAAGGGGCAGCGGGACTGATAGTCCTTGCCCGCCTTGCGAAGCTGGATGCGGGAACCGATCAGATCGACGATGTCGGTCCGTGCCAGCAGGTCATCGACGAATTCGGGTGGGATTCTACCGGCCATGCCTGAGTCGCAAGCGAGAGGATGGAAGGGCGTGGATCAGCCCGTGAGCCGTTGCTTGACCATGGCGCTGACGGCGCCCATGTCGGCACGGCCCTGAACCTGCGGGCGAACGATGGCCATGACCTTGCCCATGTCGCTCATGGCGGCGGCGCCGGAACTGGCGATGGCCGCGTCGAGCAACGTGGTCAGCTCATCATCGGTCAGGGCGGTCGGCAGATAGCCCTGGATCACCTCGACCTCGAAGCGTTCGACATCCGACAGATCCTCGCGCCCGGCAGCGCTGTACTGGGTGATGGAGTCGCGGCGCTGTTTCAGCATCTTGTCGAGCACCACCAGAACCTGCGGATCGTCGAGCTCGATGCGCTCATCGATCTCGCGCTGTTGGATGGCGGCGAGGATCAGGCGGATCACGCCAAGCCTAACCTTGTCGCCCGCCTTCATGGCGGTTTTCATATCGCCCTGGATTTGCTGCTTGAGCATGGCTGACGACGCTCCCTGAACGCTGAGGTATGACGGGTCGAAAAACGGGTTCGGAAAAACGGATCAGAAACCCAATCGCGCGGAACAGCGATTGGATTCGAAAGCGGGAGACCGATCGACTCCATTAGCCGCATCCGGGGTAAGCCTGGATGCCAGCCCTCGCCCGATCAGTATGGGCGTTCCCAGCGACGGGATTCGCGTTGCAATTTTTTCTGATGACGCTTGACGGCCGCCGCTTTTTTACGTTTCCGCTCGGAGGTGGGCTTTTCGTAAAACTCACGACGGCGGACTTCGGCGAGCACCCCTGCCTTTTCGCAGGAACGCTTGAATCGCCGCATAGCGACTTCGAATGGCTCGTTTTCTTTGACGCGAACGCTGGGCATAGAGTGTCCTTGGGTGTCTCCAGATGGGAGGGGCCGGTGAAAAAGATCGCCAATTTTACCGGAATATCCACCTTGATTGCAAAATAAAACCGCGTCCGGTGCGCTAGGCGTTGCCCGAAGTGTTCGGACAGATTGGCGCGAACCTGCAAACGTCGGCATCGACGCGGTTTAATATGCCCCAAATTCGCTTTAATCTCTGGACGTAAAAACATGCGTGTACTAGGTATCGAGACATCCTGCGACGAAACCGGGGTCGCGGTCTATGACGGCGATCTCGGGCTGCTCGCTCACGCGGTTTACAGTCAGGTGGAGATTCACGCGGAATATGGCGGCGTGGTGCCCGAGTTGGCCTCTCGCGATCATGTCCGCAAGACCCTGCCGCTGATCCGCCAGGTGCTCGACGAGGCCGGGCTGGCTCCAAACGGGATCGACGGCGTGGCCTTTACCGCCGGCCCCGGCTTGATCGGCGCGCTCCTGGTCGGGGCGGCGCTGGGGCGCAGTCTGGCCTGGGCCTGGGGGGTGCCGGCCATCGGCGTGCATCACATGGAAGGACATCTGCTGGCTCCACTGATCGAGGATCCGGCCCCAGACTTTCCCTTCGTCGCGCTGCTGGTCTCCGGCGGTCATACTCAACTGGTGGATGTCGCGGGCATCGGACGCTACCGGATTCTCGGCGAATCGCTCGATGACGCCGCTGGCGAGGCGTTCGATAAAACGGCCAAGATTCTCGGTCTGCCCTACCCCGGCGGACCGGAGCTGGCCAAACTCGCCGAACAGGGCGATCCGTCACGCTTCCGCTTTCCGCGACCCATGACCGATCGGCCCGGACTGGAATTCAGCTTCAGCGGACTCAAGACCTTCGCACTCAATACGCTCCATCGCGAGCTGCCGATCGCCGCCGATCCAATGCAAACCCGCGCCGATATCGCGCGCGCCTTCGAGGAGGCGGTGGTGGACACGATGGTGATCAAATGTCGGCGCGCCCTGCGCGAAACCGGCCATCGTCGGCTGATTCTGGCCGGCGGCGTGAGCGCCAACCGACGGCTGCGCGAGCGCATGGACACCGCCATCGCGGCCGAGGGTGGCGTTACCTTCTATCCCCGGCCCACCTTCTGCACCGACAATGGCGCCATGATCGCCTTCGCTGGCTGGCAGCGGCTGCGCGCCGGTCAGTCCGAGCCGCTGGTTTTCAGACCAAGGGCGCGCTGGCCGCTGGAAGAATTGCCGCCGGTTTGAAATCGCGTCTCACCGCCCATCCCAGCGAACCGCAAGGCGCGGTGCATTCGCTCCGTCGCGCTAAACGGGCTCTAACGGTAGCGTGAAATGAAACTCGGCGCCTTCGGCCGGATTCGGTGCGGCCCACAGGCGTCCGCCGAGCGCCTCGGCAATCGCCCGACTGATGGCGAGCCCCAACCCCAGGCTGGAATCGCGCGTCGACTCGAAGATGTTGAACAGCCTCTCGTGCTGGTCCGCCGGCAAGCCAGGCCCCGAATCGGTCACGATCAACTCAATCTCGGTTGGCCCCAGCGCCACCGCGACAACAATCTCTCGGCGCGGCGATCCAGCCCCATCGATGGCCTGCACGGCGTTGCAGATGAGATTGACCAGCACCTGCTCCACCTGCACCGGATCGGTCAGGATCTCCGGCAGTTCCGCCGGCGCTACCAGCCGCAACTGGACACCATGATCCGAGGCGAACCACTGTACCAGATCGAAGGCGTGCCTGAAGACCTGCGTCATCGGTACCGCGACCTTGTGCATCTGGCGCCCGCGCAGGAAGGAACGCAGGCGTTCCATGATGTCGCCCGCCCGCCGAACCTGGTTGTCAATCCGCGCAATCACGTCGATCAGGCGCCGCGGGTCGGCCTTGGGACCGTCCGCCAATTGCGCCGCCGAGTTGCAGAAAAACCCGGCGGCGCTCAGCGGCTGGAGCATTTCATGGATCAACGAGGACGCCAGGATGCCCACTGCATTGAGTCGGTCGACCTGGGCGATGGCGTCGCGCGCGCGCCGCGCGGCTTCCTCCGCCAGGCGGCGCTCGGTGATGTCGATGTGCGCCACCACGGCACCGACCAATTCGCTGTCCAGTGGGGCCACATTCATCAGGAACCAACGCTGTTCCTGTGGCGAATGACAGGGATACTCGACGCTGAAACCTGGATGACGACGCTGGATGACCTCCCGGATGCTGGCGGCGGCAGATGGAACATCCGTGTCGGCGCCCTGCTCTGCCCGTTCACAGATTTCCAGATAATTCAGGTTGATGGCATCGCGCAGTGCGTCAGTTCCGCCGTTTTCTCCGGCGAATTCGCGCCATGCACGATTGACGGCCAGGATGTGTCCAGCGGGATCCAGGACGGCAATCTGCGCCGGCAGCGCGTCGAGGACCGACTGCCGCAGCCGGTCGCTCGCCAATCGGCGTTCCTCGGCCTCGTGTTCGGCGGTGATGTCGAGCAAAACCGTGAAGCACTCAGTCCCGACGGCGCTCGCGCGGCGGATCGAACGCAGCCGCACCACCCGCGTCCGTGACGCATCGTGCAGGCGCTCCACGAGATCGAAGGCCGCCGGCGGCGCCCCCGCGTCCGCGAAGACCGCCTGAAGGTGCGCAAGAAAGGCGCTGTTGCAGCGGCCAACCAGGAAGCGCTGGAATGGGCAACCCGCCAGCCGATCTGCCGGCTGGCCCAGCAGTGCCGCCGCCGCGCGGTTGATCGCCCGAATCATGCCCGCCGCATCGAACACCACATAGCCCACCGGGGCGTCCTGGAAGAGACTGGCGTAGTGATCGCGAGAGGATTCCAGGGCCTCCTGGCTTTTGCACAGTTCGCGTCCCTGCAGCTCCAGTTCGATCTGGTGGCTTCGCAGATCGAGCATGAGCGACTGGGTCGCGTCATTGGCCTGACGCGCCGAATTGAGCGCGGCGATCAGGTTCTGGAACTGCACCCGCAGCAGCCCTTGATTCAGCAAACCAGCCTCCGCCGGACGCTCGCCCTCATGGCCATCGCGCGCGGCCTGGGACGCTGCACGGGGCTCCCGCGTCTTGTCGCTCATCGCCGCCTCCCGATCCGGTGTGACCATGATATCGACCTGTCGATCCGTCAAACGAATGCAGCAAATCCGTAGCAGTACCAAGGGCTCGGGGCGCGGTTTAGTCCGGCTTGGACACCAACCGCTCTTCCTTGCCGGTAAGCAGATTCCGGATGTTGCCGCGATGACGCCAGATCAGCAGACCGGTGATGATGAGCTGCATGCCGATCAGCACGCGATCGGGCCAGAACGCCCAGACGATCGCCGGCGCGAGCGCCATGGAAATCAATCCCGAGAGCGAGGAGATCTTGAGTACCTTGGCGACGAAGAGCCAGATGGCCGCGACACCGAGACCGATCGGCCAGTAGAGCCCGAACTGCACGCCCAGGGCGGTCGCCACGCCCTTGCCGCCGCGGAATCCGAAAAAAACCGGATAGAGGTGGCCGATGAAGGCGGCCAGACCGATCCCCGCCAGCACCGCCGGAGCCACGCCGACCGCATGTCCGAGGAGCATCGGAAGCAAACCCTTGAGGCTATCGCCGAGCAGGGCGATGGCGGCCGGTTTCTTGCCCCCGATGCGCAGCACGTTGGTCGCGCCGGGGTTATTGGAGCCCTGGGTGCGCGGGTCGGGCAGGCCCATCATCCGGCAGACGATGATGGCGCTGGAGACGGAACCCAACAGGTAGGCGGCGGCGATGAGCAGGATGCTGATAATCATGAGTCGGAATTGGACCTGTGATGAGGATTGCGGTCAAGATAGGATAACTACTCAAGTCGCCGGCGTCGTCGCCGGAGGTTTCGCCCATGGACATCGTTTTCATCCGCGGTCTGCGGATCGAGACCATCATCGGCATTCACGATTGGGAGAAGCGTGCGCGCCGACCCCTCATCCTGGATCTGGAGATGGCCAGCGACATCGCCCGCGCCGCCGCGACCGACCGGATCGCGGATGCGCTGGACTATGACGCCGTGACCCGGCGCCTTGTCCAGGCCGTCGCGGAGAACCGCTTCGAGCTGGTGGAGACGCTCGCCGAGCACTGCGCCGCGATCCTGCGCGAGGAGTTCGGCATCCCCTGGCTGCGCCTGACGCTGAACAAGCCGGGCGCGGTGGGCGAAGGCGTCGATGTCGGGGTTGTCATCGAGCGCGGCGAGCGCGCGGCGAACAGCGCCGTCCGCTGTGTGCTTTCAGACGCTAGCCGGTGACGCGCCCGCACCGCCGCGCTGCCACACCAGCGTGCGATTGTTGACCGGCATGGCGTGATTGTCGATGAGCGTCAGCTCATGCCGGGCGGCGAGCGTGCGCAGATCGTCCAGATCGCGCAGACCCATTCTGGGATCGCGCGCCTTGAGCGCGGCATCGAAACGCCGGTTACTGTCGCTGGTGTAATGTCCGCCTTCGTTGAAGGGGCCATAGAGCGCGAAATGGCCGCCGGGCGCGAGCACCGCGCCGACGCCGCGAAAGGTGACGGCAACATCCGCCGCCGACATGATGTGCGCGGTATTGGCGCTGAAGACCGCATCGAAAGGGCCGGCCGGCCAGTCATCGTTGACATCGAGGGTCAGCGGCGGCGGGAGATTGGGCAACGCGGCCTCCTCCAGCCAGGCGCGGATGCCCGGCAGATGCTCCGCGACATCGCTGGTCTGCCAGGTCAGATGCGGCATGGCCGCCGCGAAACAGACCGCGTGCTGACCGGTGCCGCTGCCGATTTCGAGCAGATAACGCGCCGACGCGAACAGCGGCCGGATCACGGCCAGGATCGGCTCCCGGTTCTCGTCGCAGGAGGAAGCATAGGGTTTTTCGTGCGCGGACATCAGTTGATGACCTCCGGAACAGCGTCGGTGTCGTCGATCATCACCTCGTTGCGGCGCAGAAAGCCGGGCGTGAAGGGATCGTTGTAATAGGCATAGACCGGCGGGGCGGCCGGGCACAGTCCGCGCGCGTCGATCCATTCGCGCAACGCATCCTCCTGAACCTCAATCGACTCATCCGTGGTTCTGCCGTTGAAGCGAACGACCGCGCTGCGTCGCGCCGGCAGCTCGCGCAGCCGCACCTCGGCGCCGGCCGGCGCCGGCAGATCTTCCAGGCTGTAGCGCGCGGGCATGATGAAGCGCACGGTCCAGACGCCGTCCGCGTCCTGGGATTGCGTGACCGGCACGGTCATGGCGATGGGCTCGGCGCGCTGCTGGATCACCGGGGCCGTCATGGACACCCGATCGCCCGCGCGTTCCTTGGCGAAGATGTAGTTCGCCAGCGGAGAGAAACCGGCGCTCAGCGCCTTCTGGCGCCCGCCTCTGGTCGTCACCTCGGCGACCACCAGTGGCGGATAGTCCCGAACTTCAAAGGGGCCATCCTGTTCCACCACCCGATACTCAGGCGTCTCGACGTTCTGCACGACGAAGACGAACACCGCCATCGCGGTGACGAAAAGCAGGAGCAGCGCGACGGCACCGATCAACAGAATTTTCATGGGCGGATCTCTCTCGTGGATAATCAATTGATCTTCAAGGCGATTTCCGGGAAGCTTTCGACCGGAATCAACGCTTCAAATGGACAGGATTCACAGGATTTTTCAAGATTGACAGGATGAAAAACAATGATGTACATCCTGTTCACCCTGCGAAATCCTGTTCATTAACCGTTGCGCGGCATCGCCGTAGGGGCGAATTCATTCGCCCCTGAATCCGCGCAACCGACGCGGCGAATCGGTTCGCCCCTTGGCCTGCATCCTGCTCAAGGGATGGAGATGATGCTGCCCAGGAGCGGCGAGCGGAACTCGGCCGCTTCGCGCCGGCCGGTTGGCCGAGGAGCCGAGTGCAACTCGGCGATCCCAGGGAGTGAAGGCGCACCGGGCGGACGGTCGATCAGGGCAGGCTGCACGGACCCTCGTCCGCGTGACCGATCCCGCCAATCCGCAGCAACTGGGCGACCAGTTCGCCCGTTTCGTCGGTCCGGTCGGCCTGTTCGTCCGGGATCCAGGAATAGTCGGTCTCCAGCCGATAGGAGCCGACGAACCGGTGTGGCGTGGAGCCGCCCCACTCCGCCGGCGACAGCATGGAAAAGAAGGCGCGGCCATCCTCGCGGCGATAAAGATGATAGGTCTTGCCGGGGATGCGCTTGAAGGCGCATTGGGCCTGATTCAGCGCCTGATCCTCGCGCGCATCGTCGAGCACTTTGCGGGCCTCCTGCTGGAGCAGCCGGATCTGATCGGCGATCACCCGCAGCTTGGCGCCCGTGCGCACGCTCAGCATGGATTCGGCCCTGGCGACCTCGGCGGCCAAATCGCCGGTATCGAAGGCCGGCGCCAGCCGGCTAACCGGATAGGGCGAACTGTGTTCGGCACCGCGATGGAGAATCGCCTTGTGGTTGTCGCTCATTGGTCGTCGCTCATCAATGGATCCGGCATTCCGGTTATTCTAAACCGCGTCCGGTGTCACCGGACGTCTTTCAAGGTGATTTCCGGGAAATCGCCCATCCGCCCACCACCGACCGACCGCCGCGGACAGCCCGAATGAATCATCACGACACCTCAGTCTTGCCCGACCGCGACACGGCGGATCGCGCCGACCTCGGCGCCCGACTCCTCGCCCTGATCCGCGCGGCGATCGCCGACGCCGACGGACTGCTGCCCTTCGACCGCTTCATGGATCTGGCGCTCTACGCCCCAGGACTTGGCTACTATGTCGCCGGCGCGCCCAAATTTGGGCCGGGTGGCGATTTCGTCACGGCCCCGGAGCTGTCCCCACTGTTCGGCCAATGCGTCGCGGCACAGTGCGCCGAGGTTCTGGAGCGCTTAGGCGGCGGCGATCTGTTCGAGTTCGGTGCCGGCAGCGGCGCGCTCGCGGTCCAGGTGCTCCGGGAACTCGACCGGCTCGGCGCCCTGCCCGACCGTTACTGGATTCTGGAACTCAGCCCGGATCTCCAGGATCGCCAGCGCGCGCGCATTCAGACCGAGGCACCACATCTGGCCAACCGCTGCGGCTGGCTGACGGCACTGCCCCGCGACCTGCGCGGCGTGGTGCTGGCCAATGAGGTTCTGGACGCCATGCCGGTCCAGCGCTTTCGGGTGCGCGAGGATGGCGGTGTCGACGAGGTCTTCGTCACCGATCGCGCGGGCCAACTGGCCGAGACGACCGCGCCCATCCGCTCGCCCGGACTCGCCAAGACCGTCGCCGCACTCCAGTCCGAGGGCTTTGCCCACACCGCCGGCTATGCCTCCGAGATCAATCCGTGTCTGGCCCCTTGGCTGTCGGCGTTGTCGGATGCGGTGCAATCGGGTCTGGTCCTGTTGATCGACTACGGCTATCCCCGGTCGGGCTATTATCAGGCGGACCGGACCATGGGCACGCTGCTGTGTCACCATCGCCATCAGGCGCATGACGATCCCTATCGCGATCTTGGATTGCAGGACATCACCGCCCATGTCGACTTCACCGCCGTGGCCGAGGCCGGACTCGCCGCCGGTTTCGAGCTGGCCGGCTTCACCACCCAGGCGCACTTTCTGCTCGGCTGCGGGATCGACAGTCTGATGACCGATGCGCCCGACTTACTCGCCCGGGCATTGGGCGCGAAACAGTTACTCCTGCCCACCGCCATGGGCGAGCGGTTCAAGGTACTGGGTCTGAACAAGGGCATGAACGACCCATGGCGCGGGTTTTCGGTGCGGGATCTGCGCGAGCGCCTATAAGCCAGCCGCCGATTTCCAGGGCGGGCAATTGAGATCGCGCGGACCAACCCCCAGATTTTCGGGGTCATCGAATCCCTCCGGAACCCCCCATGCCCGACACTTTCACCGCTCAAAACGACCTTGAACGCCAACTGATCGAGGCGCAGGAGGGGCGGATTCCGCCCGAATCCTTCATCGCGACCCTGCTTGGCTCCGAGGTCTTCATGCCAGTCTACGAAAAGCATCAGATCGGCGGTCTGCAAACCCAGCAGATCGCCCAGCCGCTCAAACTCACGACCGACGAGGGCGACGAAGTCCTGGTTCTGTTCACCAACCCCGAGCGGGCCAAGGCGTTCGTGAAGGATTTTCCCGGCTATGGCGGCGGACTCGTGGCCGACTTCGCCTGGATTCTGGAGAAACTCGGCGTCGGCTTCGCCATCACGCTCAATCCGGGGCTCCCGTTCGGCATGGACTTCGAGGCCCAGGATGTCGCCCAGATCGCCGCCATGCCAAGAGCGCATTGAGGCAGGTTCAGAATGGCCGCAGCAACCGCTCGCGATAGTGGCGCAGTTCGGCGATGGATTCGCGGATATCGTCCAATGCCAGGTGCTTGGATTCTTTCTTGAAACTGCTCGCGACCTCGGGCGCCCAGCGCAGGGCCAGAATCTTGAGCGTGCTGACATCCAGGTTGCGGTAGTGACAATAGGCGTCCAGCTTGGGCATCCAGCGGGCGAGGAAACGGCGGTCCTGACAGATGCTGTTGCCGCACAGCGGCGACGCTTCCGCAGGCACGAAATCCGCCAGAAAATCCAGTGTAGCGGACTCTGCCTCGGTCTCCGAGAGGGTGCTCGCGCGCACCCGCTTCAGCAAACCTGAACCGCCGTGATGCTCGCGGTTCCAGTCGTCCATCCCGTCCAGAATGTCGTCCGTCTGATGAATCGCCATGACCGGACCCTCGGCCAGAATCCGTAGCTCACTATCGGTGACAATGGTGGCGATCTCCAGGATGCGATCCTGGAAAGGGTCCAACCCGGTCATCTCCAGATCGAGCCAGATCAGGTTATTTTCACTCTTGTTCATGCAATGATTTCCATGCGGCGCCTCGTCAGGGAGGCCGGGTGATCGGTCAGGCGGAATCGTGCGGGACAACGATGGTTGGTCTACTATGCTTTGTCAAATCGCCACGGAGTCATCCCATGATCGACCGTTTCCCTGTTCTTGCCTCCACCCTCGCGGGTCTCGTCCTGATCGCCGGAACCCCGGCCCTCGCCCGCGCGGCCGACGACGCCGAGTCGCTCTATCAAGAGCATTGCGTCCGCTGTCATGGCAGCGAGGTTTATACCCGGGAAGCTCGCAAAATCAGCGCTTTCGATGGGCTGGAACGTCAAGTCCAGCGCTGCGAGTTGTCGTTGGGGCTCCAGTGGTTCGACGAGAATATCAGCGACGTCGCCACCTATCTGAATCAAAATTTCTATCACTTCCCGCGCTGATCCGATGACCAAGCGCCGGCTGTCCGAACGCCAGATCGAACGCATCCGCACCATCCAGGAACGTCGCCGCCAGCGTCTTGAGTCCCGCCCGGACATCGCGCTGACCGAACTCGACGCGGAAACCGAACCCGAAGAAGGCCGCGTGGTGGTCCGCCATGGTGCTAATCTGGCCGTCGAGGACTCTAGCGGGCATCTCTTCCACTGTCTGTCGCGCCAGAATATCGGTCACCCAGTCTGCGGCGATCGGGTGGTGTGGCAGCGGATCGCTGACGAACAGGGCGTCGTCACGGCCATCCTGCCGCGCACCACGGTCCTGAGCCGGCCCGATTTCAATGGCTATGACAAGGCGCTGGCCGCCAACCTGACCCGACTGGTGGTTCTGATCGCGCCCGAACCCGAACCCAGCGGTTATCTGGTCGATCAGTATTTTGTGGCCGCCGAGACCATTGGAGTCGAAGCCGTGCTCGTCGGCAACAAGATGGATCTGCTCGAAGGCGAGGCGCGTGCCGACTTCCAGCGCCGGTTCGCGCACTACCAGACGATCGGTTACCGCACCCTGTGGATCAGTCTGCGCGAACCCGACACGCTCGCCTCCCTGATCGCGGGTCTCGCCGGCGAGGTCAGCGTGCTGGTCGGACAATCGGGCGTCGGCAAATCCTCGCTGGTCAAGGCGCTGCTGCCCGATCGGGACATCCAGATCGGGCTGCTGTCCAAGGCCACGGGTCTGGGGCGCCACACCACCTCGGCGGCGACCTGCTATCGGCTGCCCGGCGACGGCCTGCTGATCGACTCGCCGGGCGTGCGCAGTTTCCGGCTCGGCGCCATCGACCGCGCGGGACTCCAGCAGGGGTTTCGCGAATTCAGGCCGTATCAGGGTCAATGTCGCTTCGCCGACTGTCGCCACGATCAGGAGCCGGACTGCGCCATCCGTCAGGCCGTGATCGATGGTCTGATCGCCCCCGAGCGTCTGGCCAATTTTCAGCATCTGCTCGGGGCCTGAAACGGGATCCGGCAATCTCGAAGGCGATCCTGTGGATCGCCATTGAGAAAAACGCAGTATGGGGCGCGCGATCGCGGGCCTTGCCAGCAGGGATCGCGATCGCGTTTATGCCGGTTTTTCGTAGGTTCCAACCAACTCGGCATGGGCGAGAATGTGCTCGTCCATCGCCAGCAGCAGATCGTCCTTGCCGGGATTGCCCAGCTCGGACGGCAAGCAGGTATCCAGCGCGTAGAGCCGATGGAAATAGCGATGCCGTCCGATGGGTGGACAGGGACCGCCGTAGCCAGTGCGCCCCCAACTGTTGATGCCCTCGCCAGTCCCCGCCGGCAAGTCAGCGGACGCCACGCCCTCCGGCAGACCCGGAGTGGTCGCGGGCAGGTTATAGAGCACCCAATGGTCCCAGACCATGCGCGGGGCGGCGGGATCGGGAGCATCCGGATCGTCGACGATCAAGACCAAACTTTCGGTACCGGCCGGCAGGTTGTCCCAGGACAACGGAGGCGAGATATCCTCACCCTCGCAGGTGAATTGACGCGGAATCGGATCGCCATCGACAAATGCATCGGAGTTGAGAACCAGTGCCATCTTTTACCCTCCAGGGATCTGTTAACGTGACTCACGACATCGGGACGAATCGGACAGGGCGGCGAGACGCCGAGACCAGCGCATCATCCCGCAAGATCCTCCTCAATCGCTGTGCGTCTTTAGGCGGCCAATTGGCCGCCATTTTTTTGCCCGTTTGTCGATGACCGCCGCGCATTGAACATTGATCCAACGCAGGCGCCGCGGAATTGCCCCGACATACCGTCGGTGCGACATCTCGGTTACAGTATAATTTCAGTTCTTCAGCACGATCAGCCGAAAGGGCGCACCCACGCCCCGCATTTCCACTCAAGCGCCACGACAGGATCACCGATGTCTGACTACAATGCCGAGGACGTCCGCAATATCGCCCTGGTCGGCCACGCCGGCTCCGGTAAGACCACGTTGGTAGAGGCACTGCTCGCCGCCACCGGCGTGATCCCCAGCCCTGGAACCGTCGCCAGGGGCACCACGGTTTGCGATTTCGACCCGCTGGAAAAGGAACTGCAACACTCGCTGGACGCGGCCATCACGAGCTTCAGTACCGGCGGCAAACACATCAATCTGATCGACACCCCCGGCTACCCGGATTTCCTCGGACGCAGCATCTCGGTGCTGCCCGCCGTGGAGACCGCCGCCCTGGTCATCAACGCTCAGTCCGGCATCGAGCCGATGAGCATCCGTATGATGAAGGCCGCGGGCAACCGCAAGCTGTGCCGTCTCATCATCGTCAACCAGATCGACGCCCCGGATCTCGATCTTGCCGACCTCACCGAGCAGATCCGCGAGACCTTCGGCGCCGAATGTCTGCCGATCAATCTCCCGGCGGACGGCGGCAAGCGGGTCGTCGACTGCTTTTTCCAGCCGACCGGCGAGGGCGCGGACTTCACCTCGGTCGAAGATGCCCACAGCCATATTATCGACCAAGTCGTGGAAGTCGACGAGGCATTGATGGAGGTGTATCTGGAGCAGGGCCAGGATCTGGCGCCCGAACAGCTCCATGACCCCTTCGAGATCGCGCTGCGCGAGTCCCATCTAATCCCCATCTGTTTCGTGTCCGCGCAGACCGGCGCCGGCATTCCCGAGTTGCTGGAGATTCTGGCGCGGCTGATGCCCAATCCCTCCGAGGGCAACCCGCCGCCCTTCCTGAAAGGCGAAGGCGCCACGCTGTTGCCGGTGACCGTCACGCCCGATCCGGCGCTGCATGTCGTGGCGCATGTCTTCAAGATCATCAACGACCCTTTCCGGGGCAAACTTGGCATCTTTCGCATCCATCAGGGCCGCATCGCGACCGGCGGGCAGCTCCTCATCGGCGACGCCCGCAAGCCCTTCAAGGTGAATCATCTCTACCGCCTGCATGGCAGCGAACTGGTCGAGGTGAGCGAAGGCGTCCCCGGCGACATCCTCGCCGTCTCGCGGGTCGACGACATTCATTTCGACGCAGTGCTGCACGACTCGCACGAGGAAGACCACTTCCACCTCGCCAGTCTGGAGTGCCCGCTACCGCTGTTCGGACTCGCCATCAACACCGCCAAGCGCGGCGACGAGCAGAAACTGACCGACGCGCTGCATAAACTGGAGGCGGAAGACCCCTGTTTCCATCTCGAACACAACGCCGCCGCCAACGAGACCATCATCCGCGGTCTTGGCGAATTGCACCTCAAGGTGCTGCTGCGCCGGCTGACCGAACAATTCCATGTCGAGGTGGAGACCCACCCGCCGAGCATCCCCTATCGCGAGACCATCGTCGGCAAGGCCGAAGGGCATCATCGGCACAAGAAGCAGACCGGCGGCGCGGGTCAGTTCGGCGAGGTCTATCTGCGGGTCGAGCCCAACGAACGCGGCGCCGGCTTCGAGTTCATCGACGCGGTGGTCGGCGGTGTCATCCCCGGCAACTTCATCCCCTCGATCGAGAAGGGCGTGCGTCAGGTACTCGATGAAGGTGCCGTCGCCGGTTATCCGCTCCAGGATGTCAAGGTCACCGTCTATGACGGCAAATTCCATCCCGTGGATTCCAAGGACATCGCCTTTGCCACCGCCGGACGCAAGGCGTTCATCGACGCCGTGCTCAAGGCCCAACCGGTCATCCTGGAACCAATCGTCAAGATCCGCATCACCGCCCAGGATAGCGCCATGGGCGATCTGGCGGGGGATCTGTCGAGCCGGCGCGGCCGCATCAACGGCAGCGAGACCAAGAGTCGCGGTCGCATCCTGATCGAAGGCGAGGCGCCGCTAGCCGAGTTGTCGGGCTATGACGCCCGACTCAAGGCCATGACCGGCGGCGAGGGCACCTACAGTATCGAACTCAGTCGCTACGAACCGGTGCCCGCCACCATCCAGAAGCAGATGGCGGACGCCTATCAGCGCGCGGAAGACTGAGGCGATTAAACCGCGTCTCCCAGCGACATGCGTCGTTTGCGCGTTGTCCCTGGTTTTGCATTCATCCATGGACGTTGTACTTGACGCGGTTTAAGCGATTGATTTTTCAGTGCTTTAAGGTGATTTCCGTAAAATGGGAAGCTCTCGTCACACCGCTCTGCGGTGTGACGCATCGGGCGGCGCTACGCGCCGTGGTACCAGCACCTTAAAGCCGATCATTTAGGGTCACGATCTTCAACGGTTGCAACCAGAACACCAGCCGCGACCCGCGCCTGAATGCGGGTTCCGGGCGAAACTTGATGCGGATCTCTGATAATCGAACCATCCGGCCAGCGCGTAACGATGGCGTAGCCGCGCGCCAGCGTGGCCAGTGGACTGAGCGCCTCCAGTCCGGCGATAGCACGCAGTAGCCGCGCGCGCCGCTGTTCCGCCATCCGATGAGACGCCCGAGCGAGCCGTTGACCGAGCGAGGCCAGCGACATCCCCGCCCGTTCCAGTCGCCGTTCCGGCGAGACCGCCCCGAGACGCGCAACGACTGGGCGGAGCCGGATTTGGGCGCGCGCCAGCCGCTCCGTCATCATGGCCAACAGCCGCTGTTGGGCAAAATCCAGACGTTGCGACTGCTGCTGCAGCCGGGCAGCCGGATGCAGCAGCCCCAGATGGCGCACCGCGCCCGCCAGTCGTTGGCGGACGCGGTCAAACCGACGTTGCTGAACCTCGGCCAGACGCACGGACAGCGCGGTCAGTCGCTGCCGGACCTGCTCGGACGAGGGCGCGACCAGTTCGGCCGCCGCCGAGGGCGTGGCCGCCCGCCGATCCGCCACCAGATCCGCAATGGTGAAGTCGCTCTCATGACCGACCCCGCTGACCACCGGAATCGCGGAGGCGCGCATCGTCCGCGCCAGCGACTCGTCGTTGAAGGCGTTGAGATCCTCCAGCGAACCGCCGCCGCGCGCCAGGATCAACACATCGCAGTCGGCGCGGGCATTGGCGAGCGTCAGCGCGGCGATCAGTGACGCGGCCGCCGCCTCGCCCTGGACCTGCGCGGGATAGATGAGCACCGGCAAGGCGCTGAACCGGCGCTTGAGCACCGCGAGCAGGTCGCGCACCGCCGCGCCCGAGGGCGAGGTGATCAGGCCCACCTGACGCGGAAATGCCGGCAGCGGACGTTTGATCGACTCGGCGAACAGACCTTCGGCGGCGAGCCTTTGTTTCAACTGCTCGAAGGCCAACCGCAGCGCGCCCTCGCCGCCCGGCTCCAGGTGCTCGACCACCAGTTGGAAATCGCCGCGCGGCTCATAAAGCGTGACCCGCACGCGCGCCAGAACCTGCTGGCCGTTCGCCGGCTTAAACGGCAGCAACAGCCGCTTGGCGCGGAACATGGCGCAACGGACCTGGGCCGCTTCGTCCTTCAGGCTGAAATACAGATGTCCCGAGGCGGGCTGGGCCAGATTCGAGATCTCGCCCCGCACCCACAGCAGCGGGAAACTGCCGTCGAGCACGGCCCGCACCTCGCTGGCGAGGCGCGCCACGCTGTAGATGTCGCGGGAAAAGTCCATCATAAAAGCAAGTTTACCACTCGGATTTGAAATCCTATACTTACGGGTTAATTTCCAGCCTTTGGAAACGATCCGCGGAGCCCGATCCCCATGCGCCTGATCCAGGAAGCACTCACCTTCGACGATGTCCTCCTTGTCCCCGCCCATTCCAGGGTGCTCCCGAACGAGGTGGATTTCCACACCAAGCTGACCCGCGGGATCGAACTGCGGATTCCGCTGGTCTCGGCGGCCATGGATACCGTCACCGAGGCCCGGCTGGCCATCGCCATGGCGTTGGAAGGCGGCATCGGCATCATCCACAAGAACATGAACGCCGAGCGTCAGGCCCGCGAGGTGCTGGCGGTCAAGAAATACGAGAGCGGCATCATCCGCAATCCCATCACGGTCGCGCCCGACATCAGCGTCGGCGAGGTCGTCGCGCTGACCCATGCGCACAACATCTCGGGCGTCCCGGTGACCGAGAACGGCAAGCTGGTCGGCATCGTCACCGGGCGCGATCTACGTTTCGAGACCCGCATGAGCGCGCCGGTCTCCGCCGTCATGACTCCCCAGGAACGTCTGGTCACGGTGCGCGAGGGCGCCAGCCGCGAGGATGTGGTGGGCCTGCTGCACAAGCACCGAATCGAGAAGGTGCTGGTGGTCAACGACCGCTTCGAGCTGCGTGGACTGATCACCGTCAAGGATATCCAAAAGGCGAAGGACTTCCCCAAAGCCTCGCGCGATTCGCATGAACGGCTGCGCTGCGGCGCGGCGGTCAGCGTCGGCCGGGGCACCGAGGAGCGCATCGCCGCGCTGGTGGAGGCCGGGGTCGACGTGATCGTGGTCGATACCGCCCATGGTCACTCGCAGGGCGTGCTCGACCGCGTGAAATGGGTCAAGACCCACTACCCCGATCTCCAGGTCATCGGCGGCAATATCGCCACCGCCGACGCCGCGCGGGCGCTGCGCGACGCGGGCGCGGATGCGGTGAAGGTCGGCATTGGACCTGGCTGTTTCGCGGCGGGGACACGGATTCTGATGGCGGATGCCAGCTACCGGAATATCGAGGATGTCCGCCCCGGCGAGCGGGTGATCAATCGGGATGGACAGCCTGTCACGGTCGTGAATGCCTGGTGCACAGGAGTGCGCGAGGTCATGCAGATTCGGCATACCGCCTCGCTCTGGGGCACGCTCGCCACGCCCGATCATCGCTATCTGATCGGCGACCTCGCCACCGCAAGCGCGGAAACCGTGGCCTCGAAGGGGTATGTCAATGTACTGGACCGACCCACGCGGACGGGCGCCTCAAAGATCGGCTGGACGGCTATCGGCGAGGTCGAGCGCGGCACCTGTCTGTTCCCGCGCCAGGTCGCGTTCGAGCTACCCGAAACCATTGAAATCGATCTGACCGATGGAATGCGCGTTCGCGACTCCTATTCGCTTGGTTATCTGTTCGGAACCTTTCTTGTCGTTGGTGGACAGGCCAACAGATCCGGAGATGGCGAGGCGAAGCGGATTTCTTGGGTTTTTGGCGAGCACGAACAAGTCATCGCTGACAAACTGATTGCCTGTGTCGAGGAGGTCACCGGGGTCGCGCCGGTGCAGACGGCTGGTCCCAGCCTCATCAACATCCATTTCTATTCGTTACAATGGGCGCGCGTACTTGCACGCCTGGGCAAACGCCACGAAAAACATCTGCCAGCCGATCTGCTTTGCGCCAACCCCGACTATCTGCGGGGGCTGTTCGATGGGCTTCTGGACAGCGACGGCTATACCGCGGCCGATGGTCGGATCTGTTTCGGCAATACCTCCCAGTCGCTGATCGAACTCTTCAGCCTGCTCTGTCTGTTGCTCAAGGGCAGTCTGCCGAATAGCCATGTCGAGGCGCCGTCGGCGGGCGGACTGGTCGGCACCTGCGACGAGAATTGCCGGGATTCCTATCGTGCCCGCCTGAACGTCTCGCACGCGAAGCGATTGACCAGGGACTATCAGGTTCTGAAGCTACTGGACCAGCAACCGCTCCATCTGGCGCTTCCCGTCTACGACATTGAAGTCGATTGCCCAACCCATAGCTTCATCGCCGATAACGCCATCGTGCATAACTCCATCTGCACCACCCGCATTGTCGCCGGCGTCGGCGTCCCGCAGATCACGGCGGTGTCCAACGTCACCGAGGCACTGGAAGGCAGCGGAGTGCCGGTGATCGCCGATGGCGGCCTGCGCTATTCCGGTGATGTCGCCAAGGTCATCGCCGCCGGCGCGCACAGCGTCATGATCGGCGGCATGTTCGCCGGCACCGACGAGGCGCCGGGCGAGGTCGAGATCTATCAGGGGCGTTCCTATAAATCCTATCGGGGCATGGGTTCGCTGGGCGCCATGGGTTCGACCGAAGGGTCCAGCGACCGCTATTTCCAGGAAGACACCGCGAAGGAAAAGCTGGTCCCCGAGGGGATCGAAGGTCGCGTTCCCTACAAGGGCAGCCTAATCAACGTGATCCATCAACTGGTCGGCGGTCTGGGCTCCAGCATGGGCTATACCGGCTGCGCCACCATCGAGGAGATGCGGACCAAGCCCGAGTTCGTGCGCGTCAGCTCGGCGGGGATGCGCGAATCGCATGTGCATGATGTGCAGATTACCAAGGAGGCGCCGAATTATCGGATCGATAATTGATGTCTGGCGCTGGCGGATCTTTCCTGATTCGACCGCGGTGAACCATGCACTGCGCCAGTACGCCCAGGAGCACCGTATCCTGTGACGAAGGAGACGGATGTATGCCCGGCAGTCTGGCTTGAGCATCGCTTCCTGTTCTCCCGCCATCCAGATCGAACCATCCCTAACGTCAAGAGGCGAGGTCAATGTACACCCAAGCCCAGTACGAGCAACACGACGATCGTCCGATCGAGGATCACATCGTTTGTCTGTCCGGTGTCAGTTGGGAGGACTACGAGCGGCTGCTGGCGATGCGCGGCGACTGTTCCGCCCCGCGTATTGCCTACCTGGAAGGAGTGGTCGAAATCATGAGCCCATCGCGCACCCACGAGTCGCTCAAATCCATGATCGGCCGCCTGGTCGAGGTCTACTGTCTGGAGCGCGACATCCCTTTCAACACGCTCGGCTCCTGGACGCTGCAATCCGCCGATCGCAGCAGGGGGGCCGAGCCGGACGAGTGCTACGTGTTTGGCGCCCAGGATGCGTCTCGCCCCCATCTCGCCATCGAGATCCTCTGGACCTCCGGGCGCATCGACAAACTCGACATCTACCGCAAGCTCGGCGTGGCGGAAGTCTGGTACTGGCGCAAGGGCCATATCCAGCCCTATGGTCTGCACGACGACCGCTATGTACCGCTCGTCGCGAGCGAGGCGCTGCCTGGACTCGATCTGGATCTGCTGACCTCTTTTCTCGACCGCCCGACGACCTACGAGGCGATCCGCGCCTATCGCGAAGTGTTGCGTGGCGCACCGCCACCTGACGCACAATAGACAGGATTTTTCAGGATTCGCGGGATGAGATTGAAAGATCGCGGCGTTTCGCGCGTTCCATTGGGTCATCCTAGCTGCGCGAGACCTGGATCGCTGACAACTGAACACTGACAACTGACAACTCATCCATGCCCAACATCCACGCCGACCGCATCCTGATCCTCGATTTCGGATCCCAATACACCCAGTTGATCGCCCGGCGCGTGCGCGAGGCCGGGGTCTATTGCGAACTCCACCCCTACGACCTGGACGCCCAGGCGATCCGCGATTTCGCGCCCAGCGGGGTGATCCTCTCGGGCGGCCCGCAATCCGTCCATGAGGCCGAAACGCCGCGCGCCGATCCGCTGGTCTTCGACCTCCAGATCCCGGTGTTGGGCATCTGCTACGGTCTGCAAACCATGACCGCGCAGCTTGGCGGCGAGGTCGTTCAGGCGACCCATCGCGAATACGGCTATGCCCAGGTGCGGGCGCGCGGGCACTCGCGACTGCTGCGCGATATCGAGGACCACGCCAGCCCCGAGGGCTACGGACTCCTGGATGTCTGGATGAGCCACGGCGACCGCGTGGAATCGTTGCCCGCGGGGTTTCAGGTCATCGCCGAAACCAAGAACGCCCCGCTGGCCGGGATCGCCGACGAGGAGCGCCGCTTTTATGGCGTGCAGTTCCATCCCGAGGTGACCCACACCCGCCAGGGTCAGCGGATCATCGAGCGTTTCTTACACGAGATTTGCGGCTGCGGGCGCCTCTGGACCCCGGACCACATCATCGAGGACAGCCTCGCGACGATCCGCGCCCAGGTAGGCAACGATAAGGTTCTGCTCGGACTCTCCGGCGGCGTCGATTCCAGCGTGGTCGCCGCCCTTCTCCACCGCGCCATCGGCGATCAACTCACCTGCGTCTTCGTCGACAACGGCCTGCTGCGACTCGGCGAGGGCGATCAGGTGATGGCGACCTTCGCCCGTCACATGGGCGTGCACGTCATCCGGGTGGATGCCGAGGAGCGTTTTCTGGGTCGGCTCAAGGGCGTGAGCGACCCGGAACAGAAACGCAAGATCATCGGCAATACCTTCATCGAGGTGTTCGACGACGAGGCCAGCAAGATCCAGGATGTGCAGTGGCTGGCGCAGGGTACCATCTACCCGGACGTGATCGAATCCGCCGGCGCCAAGACCGGCAAGGCCCGGATCATCAAATCGCATCACAATGTCGGCGGCCTGCCGGACGACATGAATCTCAAGCTGGTCGAACCACTGCGCGAGTTGTTCAAGGACGAGGTGCGCCGGATCGGGGTCGAACTGGGTCTGCCGTCCGAGATGGTCTATCGTCATCCCTTCCCCGGCCCCGGTCTTGGCGTGCGAATCCTGGGCGAAGTGCAGCGACACGACGCCCAGACGCTCCGTCTGGCCGATCACATCTTCATCGAGGAACTGCGCCGGGCCGATCTTTATGACCAGGTCTCGCAGGCGTTCGCGGTTTTTTTACCCGTGCGCTCGGTGGGCGTGGTCGGCGACAACCGCCAGTATGCCCATGTCATCGCCCTGCGCGCGGTCGAGACGCTGGATTTCATGACCGCCCGCTGGGCGCATCTGCCTTATGAGTTTCTCGATCTGGTCTGCCGGCGCATCGTCAACGAAGTGCCCGGCGTCTCGCGCGTGGTGTACGACATCACCGGCAAGCCGCCGGGGACGATCGAGTGGGAGTAGCCGTTTAAGCCCCAACGCCTGGATACAGGCCGACGCGATGAAGCAAGATACCCGCGATATTCTCTTATCGTCGCTGGTCAAGACGGGGCAGCGGAGCGCAGCACCTCGACCTGCGCCACACTGAGTCCGGTGGCCTGGGCGATCTGCCCATCGCTGAGCACGCCTAACTGGATCAGGTTGCGGGCGGTTTCCTGACGGCCTTTTTGCAGTCCGAGCCGCTCGCCTTCCTGACGACCTTCCTGACGGCCTTTCTGCATCCCGATCTGCTCGCCCTCCGCTCGTGCCTCCTTGAGCAGGGACGCCTCGTCGCGCAGCGCCCGCTCGCGCACGAACGCCAGCCGTCGCGCTTCGTCGTCGGCGCTCAGCCGACGCACCTGATTGAGCGCCTCGCGGATCGGCGCATGCTCGATTTCGGCCATGGTTTGCTCCTCTCGCCAATGCTCGAAAAAGTTGATCCAGTCACGCAATGGCCCCGTTTCCTGTCGCAGACGATCCGCCTTTTTCAATTCGATCAGGGTCAACTGGAGTCGGTTCCCGAGCGTGACTTGGGGTTGATGCGCGTCGCGCATCTCGAAACGCCAGAGAGCTTGCGCGCATTGTTCGGAATTGGCGGTAAAAAGGTCGAAGTCCAACAGGTGGATCCCGACCGCCGCGCGCAGGGTGTCATAATCTTCGCCCGACGCCAGTTGCTGGGCCAGCATCCGCGCCAGATAGTAGAGTGCGCGCTGGTGCCAGGCGCCATAACGGCGCACTTGGATCTCGACATTGTAGGCGTGTCCCTCGGCGTCGCGCGCGAGCACGTCTAAGATGATGTATTTGCCGCGCAGTTCCTCGGCACGGATGCCGGGATTGAGGATCTCGACTGCGCGGATTTCGGGCAGGTCCGGGCGTAGGTCGTTGATCAAGGCGACCAGCAATGCGGGGTCTTCGCCGAAGATGCGTTTGAAGACGTAGTCGTTCTTGGGGTCGAGCAGGTCGGCGGCGGAGACGCTGGACATGACGGGGCGCGGGTGATATGGCGGATGCCGTGAGCGGTCACGGTAGCACATCGGGCCGGCTCCGGTCAGTGCATCGCATGATCGCGCGAGGGGTTAGCCGAACCGGCTCGCGCTAGTGCAACTGTGCGAAAGTCCCAAGACCGTCTCAGGTCGTTGTCGTTGTCGTAATCGAATATTCGCTATGTCGAGATC
>NZ_CAIPNF010000342.1 GCF_903866365.1 uncultured Thiocystis sp. | reverse complement strand
GTGGCGACCAAGACGACGGCTGTCAGCAGGAGTAGGCGTTGCATAACGTGCGTTGATTAGTCGGTCGCGCCGGCGTGGCGAGCGCTGCTTGCGGCAGCGGATGAGCAGGAGACGAGCAGCGCCTGCGCGGAGGCGACGCCGACGGCGGCGAAGAGGAGCAGGATGCCGATCAGCTTGCGTAGGTGCCCGGACATGGAAACAGCACTCCACTGAGTTGGTCAGAGTTTTGACGGCCTTGGCCGCAGTGGTTGCCAGGCTCGACGGACGAAGCGGCCGCGACGTTCCCGCCGTTGACCGAACATATCACAGGCGGGTTGCCATCATGTCGTCGAGGTCAACCAACGCGCGCCTTCATGCTCGCTCTCGCAATCTCCGCTCTTCAGGACGGGGTGATTGACGCTACACCAGAGGCACGATCGGCTTAAAGATGCCGGTGGCCGTCATGTTGCGGCGCAGTTCAAAGCGTGCCAGGGCCGATGCGGGATCGATTTCTTCAAGCTGTCCGAAGTCGATCCGCTCCCAGGCTGCGCGCCCAACCCGCACCGAAAGCAGATACTCATCCTCAATGTTTCCGGTTGCCCGGCTCTGGCGTTGGCTGTAGCCGCTAATCATGGTCTCCCGCAGGGTCGGAAGCGATCCGAAGGCTTCCCCGACAATCCGAAAGATGACGGCATGGATGTGCGTCATGTACTCCTTGCGGAGCAGGGTCGGATTTTTGGGCGTCTCGACCAACCGGTATTCAGTTTTGCGGAGTTTCACGCCATCTTGTGGCATGTCCTCGATTTCCGGTAGATCGACATCCACGCGCAGAATGTCGGAGACCAGATCGAATGCCACCTGCGTCTCGCGCGGCCATGCGATCTGTGCCAAGCGGCGTTCAAAACAATCCGCCATGGCATCGGAATTGCCCGCCATCGCCTGTTCACGGACCTGCTGAGCGGCGTGATGGTTCGCTTCCGCCGCTCTCCAGGAACCCATGGCAACACGATACGCCGTCAACGCCTCTTGATAGCGTCCTTCTGCCTGTTCACGACGCCCCAGAAACCCACCGATCACGCCGACCGTCTCCAGTTCTGGCGCGACCGGGCGGGATTCTAAAAACGGCTCCATGAGAAACAACGCATCTGGAGCCAGTGGTGCGGGCGTCTGCCAGTGAGGCGAGATCACCTGTGCATCATCGGCTTCGAGCGCGGCGCACTTGCGCTCTAACAGCGCGATCACAGCCTCTCGGTGATTGCGAAGCACGCTTTCCCGCAAAGCGGCCGAAACCGGCGTCCCATTCGCATCGAGAACCGCGACGGTACCCTCGTCGCCGATCCGGAGGGTGACATCCATCGTGCCAAGCGCCGGCGCCGGCCTTGTACGCTCTCGCCCGGTCGCCGGCGTATCCAACCGCTCACGGTAGGAAAGACCGGTGCCAGGTAGGCCCACGTTCCCAAACACGCCGCGCGGGCCAATCGAGACGCTCGCTCCACGCGGTCCCAGGGAAAGACTTGCGCCTCGAAGTCCTAAATTCAGCCGGACTCCCGGCGCGAGCTTGATCGAGCGTCGAAATCGAAATCCCATGTC
>NZ_CAIPNF010000341.1 GCF_903866365.1 uncultured Thiocystis sp. | reverse complement strand
CGCTCAGATCCACGGTGACTTGGATCGTCACCTCCTGGCCGTTGTTGCTGATCAACTGTGCCGCCATCGCCTTGTCCCCGCCGGTGCTTGAGCCATGGGGTCAGTATCGCTCATTATCACATTTTTGCAAGGCACCACCCAATCCAGGAGTTCAGGATGACGGTTCTGGCGCCACCATGACTGGCTTCGCCAATTTGCCGAAAACGCATGGCAAGGTACAGCAAAAATCAGTAGGGGCCAATTTCGCCGACATCGAAACAACGTCTTTCCCTGGACGCGGACGATCTCTTATTGCAGTGCAGCAGATGGCGTATCCTGGATCTGAAGGCTAGAATCCGTGCCTGTGCTGTAATTCAAGCCATGCCACCGGAGCCCTCGATGCCCAATAGTTTCAACGCCAAGACCGCCCTGCACGCCGCCGGACAGGACTACGAAATCTTCAAACTCGATGCCGTGCCCAACAGCGCGCGTCTGCCCTATTCGCTGAAGATCCTGCTGGAAAACCTGCTGCGCAACGAGGATGGCGTGACCGTGACGCGCCAGGACATCGAGTTTTTCAGCCAGTGGAACCCCCAGGCCGAGCCGGATAAGGAGATCCAGTACCGCCCGGCGCGCGTGCTGATGCAGGATTTCACCGGCGTTCCGGCGGTGGTGGATCTGGCCGCGATGCGCGATGCGATGGTGGCGCTCGGCGGCGATCCGCGCAAAATCAACCCGCTCCAGCCCGCCGAACTGGTCATCGACCATTCGGTTCAGGTCGACCATTTTGGCTCCAACGAGGCGTTCGCGCTGAATGCCGAGCTGGAATTCCAGCGCAACCAGGAGCGTTACAAGTTCCTCAAATGGGGCCAGAAGGCGCTGGACGGGTTCAAGGTCGTCCCGCCCGATACCGGCATCGTGCATCAGATCAATGTCGAGTATCTCGCGCGCGTCGTCTTCCCGAACAGGGTCGATGGCGTCACCCAAGCCTATTTCGACACCTGTGTCGGCACCGACTCGCATACCACCATGATCAATGGGATCGGCGTGCTCGGCTGGGGCGTCGGCGGCATCGAGGCCGAGGCGTCCATGCTCGGTCAGCCGGTGTCCATGCTAGTGCCCAAGGTGGTCGGCTTCAAACTCACCGGCACCCTCAAGGAAGGCGTGACCGCCACCGATCTGGTGCTGACCATCGTCGATCAACTGCGCAAGCATGGCGTGGTCGGCAAGTTCGTTGAATTCTACGGCCCGGCCATCGCGACCCTGCCGATGGGCGAGCGCACCACCATCGCGAACATGGGGCCAGAATATGGCGCGACCTGCGGTCTCTTCCCGATCGACCAGATCACGCTCGACTATCTGCGTCTGACCGGACGCGACGAGGCCCAGATCGCGCTGGTCGAAGCCTATTGCAAGGCGCAGGGTGTCTGGCACACCGCCGAGGCCGCCGAGGCGGATTATTCCGAGACGCTGGCACTGGATCTGGGCGACGTGGTGCCCTCGCTGGCCGGCCCGAAGCGTCCACAGGACCGCGTGCCCTTGACCGAGATGGCAAGCCATTTCCCCGTCGCGCTGGCCGCGCTCAAGAAAGAACGCGGGATCCCGGACAAGGGTCCGGCCAAGGCGATCATCGACGGTCAGACGGTCGAGATTTCCGACGGCTCCATCGTGGTCGCGGCCATCACCTCCTGCACCAATACCTCCAACCCGAGCGTCATGCTCGCCGCCGGGCTGGTTGCCCAAAAGGCCGCCGCGCTGGGACTCAAGGCCGCGCCCTGGGTCAAGACCTCGCTTGGTCCCGGCTCCATGGCCGTCACCCGTTATCTTGATCGTGCCGGGCTGACCGAGCCGCTCAAGGCGCTCGGTTTCCACAATGTCGGCTACGGCTGCACCGTCTGTATCGGCAACACCGGCCCGCTGCCGGCGCCGGTCTCGCAGGCCATCGCCGAGCATGACCTGTGCGCGGTGTCCATTCTGTCGGGCAACCGCAATTTCGAGGGACGGGTGCATGCCGAGGTGCGCATGAACTATCTGGCGAGCCCGCCGCTGGTGGTCGCTTATGCCATCGCCGGACGGATCGACATCGACCCTTATCAAGATCCGCTCACGACGGATGTCAGCGGCCAACCGGTGTATCTCAAGGACATCTGGCCGACCCAGGATGAGGTGAACCGCGCCATCGCCGAGAACGTCACCGTCGACGAGTTCCACAGCGCCTACGCGGATGTCTACGCCGGCGATGCGCACTGGCAGTCGCTCGACGCCCCGGACAGTCAAACCTACGACTGGCCGGCGGATTCCACCTATATCCGCAATCCGCCCTACTTCGACGGCATGACGATGGCGGTCGCGCCGGTCGACGATATCGCGGGCGCGCGCTGTCTGGCCGTGCTCGGGGATTCCATCACCACCGATCACATCTCGCCCGCCGGCTCCATCAAACCGAACTCGCCCGCCGGGAAATATCTGATCGACAAGGGCGTGGAGCCGAAGGACTTCAACAGCCTCGGCTCGCGGCGCGGCAATCACGAGGTCATGATGCGCGGCACCTTCGCCAACATTCGGCTGCGCAACCTCATGGCCCCCGGCACCGAGGGCGGCGTGACCCTGCACCAGCCGAGCGGGGAGCCGCTGTCGATCTATGACGCGGCCATGCGCTACGAGGCCGAAGGCACACCCGTGATCGTGGTTGCCGGCAAGGAATACGGCTCCGGTTCCTCGCGCGACTGGGCGGCCAAGGGGCCGCGTCTGCTCGGGGTGCGCGCCGTGATCGCCGAGAGTTACGAGCGGATTCATCGCTCCAACCTGGTCGGCATGGGGATTTTGCCGCTGGAGTTCGTCCAGGGCGAAAATGCGCAATCGTTGGGGCTAACCGGGGCCGAGACCTTCGAGATCGTCGGACTGAACAACGGCAAGGCGAAGCAGGTCGAGGTGCGGGCGACCGCCGCCGACGGGTCGACCAAGAGTTTCACCGCCAAGGTGCGGATCGATACGCCGAATGAAGTGGATTACTACCGCAATGGGGGGATTCTTCACTATGTTCTGAGACGACTCGCCGCCTGATTTCCTTATTTTCAACCCTGATGGAGTTGCAACTTGCCGAACGGCGCCCAACGGGACTCGTGCGAGTCGCGATGATGTGGGCATAACTTGGGATCTGATGCCCGTTTTGGATAAATTCACGGACACCGACAGGGCTTAGCGCATCGCATTACACACAAGTCTGTAACAGACTGATTTCTATAGAACACATTCCGGGGCGTGTTGTATTTATTTCAGCGACTTATAGAGATATGTGTAACGCGATGGGCTTAGCGATCTTCGGGGGTCGGGGTTCGGGCGTCCGCCCGCTAGACGGGCGAGACCCGACCCCCGACCCCCGATCCTCGTTATCAGATCACTACCAATTTTAGTGGGCGATTCGTGTGCAATGTCGTCTATTACTATCAGCGCGAGCAATCATGACAACCAGAGAAAATATCGCGAAACTTGCGGGCCAATATGCTCAACGCCTTAACACCGCTATTGACGGCCGCGTTACTGAAATGCAGGGCGACGATCTATCCCACTACTTGATCTATCGCGTGCTCGGCATCAGTGAGCGGGAAGGGCACTTGATTGACGTTTACCAAAACAAAGGCCGATTTCTTTATAAATACGCCGGCTCATTCCTTGAAGAGGCTACAAAGCTCTGTTTTAGAGAGATATTCCCAGACTCCGGTTCCTTACGAATCGCAAATACTCGCGGTCAACGCCCAAGGACGTTTGAGATTGACTGCCTTGTTGGAAATGATGCTTTAGAAATCAAGTGGAAGGACGCTACTACGGATGGTGACCACATTACGAAAGAGCACACAAGAATTCAGGTCATATCCGATGCTTGCTATAAACCAATTCGGGTGATGTTCTACTACCCGAATCGAACACAGGCAATCCGAATACAAGGGACTCTCGAAACTCTATACGCGGGTGTCGGCGGAGAGTATTACTACGGAGACGCAGCATGGAACTATGTTCGAGACAAAACTGGCATTGATCTGAAAGGAATTCTCGAAGAGATAGCAGACGAAAGGACTGCGGTAGCATCATGAGTGAACCACTAGAGCAAGTAATTCATGGTGACTGCCTCCTAGCATTGGAGCATATTAGACATTCAACGGTAGATCTTGCTTACCTAGATCCACCGTTCTTCACCAATCGGCATCACTCCTCGATTTCCCGAGATAGAAAAAGCAAGTTTAGCTTTGCGGATGTTTGGAGCGGACTTTCCGAGTATTCTGAATTTCTGGAAGCCAGAATCAGGAAAGTTCATAAGGTACTGAAAGATAGTGGTTCCATATACGTTCATTGCGACACAAGCGCAAATTTCTTACTACGAACTCTCCTGGATAGCGTATTTGGTGCAAATCAGTTCCGGTCGGAAATCATTTGGACATATCGCCGCTGGTCAAATTCCGCAAGAGGGCTGCTGCCAGCACACCAAACCATATTTTTCTACTCAAAAACGGATGGCTACAAATTCAACAGAATTTATGGTGCATATTCAGAGACGACGAATATCGACCAAATACTTCAACTGCGAGCGAGAGACGAACACGGTGTATCCGTATATGCTACAGACAGAGATGGATGCATCATCTATGGTGGAGAGAAAAAAGGCGTCCCGCTTAGCGATGTGTGGGAAATCCCATTTCTCAACCCCAAGGCAAAGGAGCGCACCGGCTACCCCACCCAAAAACCGGTGTTATTACTAGAACGTATCATCGAAGTTTCTACTGATGAAGGAGACTTGGTTCTTGATCCATTTTGCGGCAGTGGGACAACTCTAGCTGCCGCAAATCTTCTTGGCAGGCGTTCGATCGGAATTGATACCTCTCAGGAGGCCGTTGTACTTACGCGAAGCAGACTTGTTGCTCCAACAAAAACTGATTCTGCGCTGCTACGAAAGGGGCGTGATTCGTATGCCACTGCCGATAAAGACGCCTTGTCACTTCTCGCCGGGTTAGACATCCTCCCGGTACAACGCAATTCAGGTATTGACGCTTTTCTTAAAACGACGTTTGATGGATTACTTGTTCCCATCCGAGTTCAACGCCGTACGGAAACGATCATGGATGCGGCAAACAAGCTAGCACGGGCGGCCCATTCGAAAAAAGCGACAAAAGCAATACTGGTGCGCACCCACAAAAGCGATGACCTATTTTCGGAAGTGCTGCTGCCACGATCAATCGAGTTAATCGATTCAACTGCTCTGCATATAAAGGCACGGGTTGCAGAACTACTCGCGGAAAAGGTGACCGAAAATGCAGCCAACACTGCGTTCCAATGGACGCTGTGCGACAAAGCTGCGCAGCGCCCCTGAACTCGGACGTTAATCCTGTCTATTTTTAAACCCGGAGCCCAACCATGCCCATGGAGTTATCCACCCTCACCGCAATCTCCCCGGTGGACGGTCGCTATGCCGCCAGAACCGCCGAGCTGCGGGAAATTTTCAGCGAATACGGACTCATCCGGCATCGGGTTCAGGTCGAGATCCGCTGGCTCCAGACCCTCGCCCGCCATCCCGCCATCGCCGAAGTCCCCGCCTTTTCGGATGACGCCAACCGACGGCTCGACAACCTCGCGGACAACTTCTGCGTTGAGGATGCACAACGCATCAAGGACATTGAGCGCACCACCAACCACGACGTCAAGGCGGTTGAGTACTTCCTGAAGGAACGGATCGCGGACAACGCCGAACTCGCCGCCGTCAGCGAATTCGTCCATTTCGCCTGCACCTCCGAGGACATCAACAATCTGGCCCATGGTCTGATGATCCTGGCCGGACGCGACCGGCTGCTCCTTCCGCAAATGGACCAGATCATCGCGGCGATCCGCGACCTCGCCCATCGCCATGCCGAGCAGCCCATGCTGTCGCGCACCCACGGTCAGCCGGCGACGCCGACGACGCTGGGCAAGGAGATGGCGAATGTGGTGCACCGGCTGCGCGCGCAACGGGCACGGATCGCGGAGGTTGCGATGCTCGGTAAGCTCAATGGGGCGGTCGGCAATTACAACGCGCATCTGGTGGCCTACCCGGACGTCGACTGGCCGGGTCTGGCGCAAACCTTCGTCGAGTCGCTGGGCCTGACCTGGAATCCCTACACCACCCAGATCGAGCCGCACGATTCCATGGCCGAACTTTTCGATGCCATCGTGCGCTTCAATAATATCCTGAGCGATTTCTGTCGGGATGTCTGGGGCTATATCTCGGTGGGTTACTTCAAGCAGCGCACGGTGGCGGGCGAGGTTGGCTCCTCGACCATGCCGCACAAGGTCAACCCGATCGATTTCGAGAACGCGGAGGGTAATCTGGGTCTCGCCAACGCCATTCTGGAGCATCTGGCCGGCAAGCTGACGATCTCGCGCTGGCAACGGGATCTGACCGATTCGACGGTGCTGCGCAATCTTGGCGTCGGCATCGCCCATACCAGCATCGCACTGCAATCGGCGTTAAAGGGGATCGGCAAGCTGGAGGCCGATCCCGAGCGTCTGGCGGCGGATCTGGACGCGAACTGGGAGGTGTTGGCCGAACCCATCCAGACGGTCATGCGTCGCTATGGCGTCGCGCAGCCCTATGAGAAATTGAAGGAATTGACGCGCGGGCGGCGGATCGGCGCGGAGGCGCTCGCCGGCTTCGTCGAGGGTCTGGAGATCCCGGAATCCGCCAAGAGCGAACTCAAGGCGCTGAGTCCCGCGACCTACCTGGGGGATGCCGCGCGACTCGCGCGTGACATCTGAATCCACGTCACGGCTTGGCAAAGGCGTGCGGTCCATGAAATCATAAAAAAGGCCGGTCACGCGCTAACGTGATCGGCCCTACCATAAGCCCCACTCGGGGGGGTTGAGGCTTATTGGACACGTCCGAACCAGCCAACAACCGGGCTGGAACGGATTGGGATGACTTGGGGGGAATGCGGATTGATTCAATCGACAGAGAGACCGAATCTATATCTTCAAAAGCCGCGCCATCGCTCGAAGCAACTACCCTGCTTCAGGCAATCGGCGCGGTAAGGTTCAGTCCGATTTCAATTAACCGCCGTACTCGGCATTAATTTTCACGCGACGTTGCTGCACGGAGAAAACGTCGTAATCGGGGAGCATGTCGAGCTTGCCACGACTCTCGACGGAGATGATGTCATCCGAGGGGATGCCCTTGCTGATCATGTATTCCTGGACGGTTTCGGCGCGTCGTTTGCCGAGTTGATAGTTGTATTCCTCGGAGCCTTTGGCATCGGTGTGGCCGGTCAGCGAAATCTGTTCGCGGACAGGCGTGTCCTGAACCTGTGCAATATAATCGTCGAGACGCTGCAACTCGCTGTCGTTCACGATGTTCTCAAGACGATACTTGTCGAATTCGAAATTCAGGCGAACCGTAAATTCCTTGGGGACGGCTGGCGCGACGACGCAGGGCTCAAGATCGTTCGCTCCATGGAGGCTCTGCCAGCACTCGCCGTAGTTGGTCACCCAAGCGGTTCCTTCGGGTTGAGCAGACCAGAAATGTTCGTTCATGTAGTCGCCGGCATTCGCGACCAGCGGAGCGGTGAGGGCAAAGGCGACCGCGAATGGAGCAGCCAGCGAGGCGAGGCGTGAAGTCGTGATATGGTTGCGCATCTTTCGTTTCCTGTTCAGGTGGGTGGAGATGTTCGAATCGGGAACCTTCGCGTAAGTTGAAGCATGCGTGAGTTAAAAACAACAGCGCTGCGGTTTTCTCTCACGAACGTCGAAGTCCGTCTCCCGATGCTTATTTCGAGTCGTTGGAGCACGGGCGACGTCAAACGGCCGCAAATTGGAACACAGACATTTTAGCCCACAACAGGAACAAAAGTGCAACTTTTTCTATCCTCGCGGCATATTTACAACGATTGCTTCGCTTGTGCAACATTTCTCCCTGCTCAACTCTAAAAGTACCACTAAAAGAAAGCACTCGGCAAGATTTTAGAGTGATACTTTTTTGCAACATGAGGGAGCAAGCACCGATGATAGGGCTCGATTCATGAGGATCGGGGCCGGTTTTTGGTGTGTTCCAATCAGCTAGGCGCGCCGGGATCTTCCAAAATGAAACAGTCCATTCAAGATGACCCGATGCTCGGGGCTTCCCCGGGTCTGGTGCGGCTTGACCGTCGCGAGCTGATTTATCACGCCAGCCTGCGGATGGCCGACCAGGCCCGCCGCGAGCTGCTTCTGTTCGGTCCCACGCTGGATCCCGACCTCTATGACCAACGCCCCTTTCTGAACGCGGTGCGGCAACTCGCGCTCGCGCGGCCGGTGCTGTCCGTCCGGATCCTGATCTTCGACGCTCGCCAGGCCAGCCTGAGCGGACACCGACTGATCGAGCTCGCGCGGCGCCTGACCTCCCGCATCGCCATCCGCTGTGTCGACGAAGACGATCAGGATCGGCTGGACGCCTTCCTGATCGCGGACGAATGCGGTTACATTCGCCGCCAGATGGCCAACTCCCTGGAGGCTGTCGCGGACTTCAACAACCCCGGCGAGGCACGCCGTTTGCGTGCCGCCTTCAACCCGATCTGGGAGCGCGGCGCGTCCCCTCTCGAACTGCGTCGACTTGATCTGTAAGGCTTTCCATTGATGGCATCTCGCACCACTCCAAGATCCCGCTGGCAGCGTCCCCTGCTGTTGGCATTTCTCTGTCTCTTCACCGCAGTCCTGATCTGGACCTGGTGGGCCGAAGAGCACCCGCGCGAGGAGCGGCAGCTTCGCGTCATCGTCCATGATCGGCTTCATGACTGGTTTCCGCAGGCCATGAGCCCGGACGATGACGGCTGGCACGGTCTGGAGCCGCGCATCGGCGACGGCTCGACCGGGAGACCGCGCATCGTCCTCGTGCATGGCCTGGACGAGCCGGGGAGCATTTGGCACGACCTCTTTCCGGTCCTGGACGCTGCCGGTTTCGAGGTCTGGGAGTTCCGCTATCCAAACGATCAGGGCATCGATCGCAGCGCTCAATACCTGGCGGAACATTGGCCCGATCTGCCAGCGGATCGCCCCGCCATCCTGATCGGACACAGCATGGGTGGGCTAGTCGTCCGGGAATTCGTCTCGCGCTGGCGGCATCCGGTCGGGACAACCTCACGGGTCGCGGGCGCGCCCGTTCGCGGCGCCATTCTGGTCGGCACCCCGAATCACGGATCGGACTGGGCGCGGCTGCGGATCTGGCTTGAACTACGCGATCAATGGATCGAGGAAGGAGACCGCCGCTTCTCGCTCTTCGCCGCCCTGCGCGATGGCACCGGCGAGGCGAAAATCGATTTACGACCGGGTAGCGACTATCTGACGGCCTTGAATGCGACGGCCTGGCCTGAAGTGGTGCCGATTCGACTGATCGGCGGCGTGCTGCTGGAATCGCCGCCGTGGATGTCGAACAGCGTCACGGCGATCGCCAAAGAGTTGCCCGCCGCCGACCTGAAGGACAGGTTCGCGTCCTGGTGGTCGGACATCGGCGAGGGGCTGGGCGACGGCGTCGTCTCGCTCACCTCGCTCGACCTCCCGGAGGCCCCGCCGCCGATCCTGGTTCCCGCGTCGCATCGCGGCCTGCTGATGCGATTCCTGCCTAACGCGCCTCAACCGCCGGCGATCGCGCCGATTTTGAGTATCCTGGACGAGTGGAGCGAGCGGCGGGAGACGTCCGTGCAGCCCGCCCCCTCGGCGAACCGTCAAGGAGATCCACGGGAGACGGATCGTCCGAATGGCGAAGAGGAGCAGTAAGGCGAGGCGGTCGGTCGCAAGACGTTCAATATCCTGCGAGATTCTCCACCCGAAACACCTGATCCTCCTCGCAGCGGTCGGATTGCTCGAAATAACGCACGGTCATGAAACGTCCCTGGGCGTCTGACGTGAGCATCAGCGCGGGGCCGTAAACTTTGTGCTCCGCATTGACTTTCTCGATGGTTTCGTCGCTGTTCAGGATGAAACCGCCCTTGGTCTCCACCAGCAGGAACCCCGCGCCACGGTTGCGCCCCTTCACTTTCAGCACGAAATCGGGGAAAAATTGCGCGCCGCTCGGCAGGGCGATGGCGACCGACCAGGGCTTGTGCGGTTCGTTGCGATACCAGTAGTCGACCGTCCCGGACGGGTCGCCATCCAGTAGCTTGGCAAAGGCGAGTTCCAGACCGTTCAGACCCTCGGGCATGACGCCATGGACGTTGCGCCGCGAGCGTTCCGTGCCCGCGGGCGCATCCAGCGTCTCGGGCCAGTCCGCCGTCTCGACGACCTCCTTGAAGGCGCTGGCGCATTCGCGTTCCGCCCGTCGCAGGAGTTTGGGGTGCGTCGCCAGAATCAGGTTGAGCGCCCGATTCAGGCTGTCCGGATCCTCGTCGAAACCGCGATGCCGGAACTCGGTTCGCAAGCGTTCGAGCAGCGCCTGATAGAGTTCGCGGGGGTTCAGATAGCCGAAGTGCCAGAGCGATTTCTGGACCTTGTCGGCGAGCGCCTTCGCTTCCAGGCGTGTCTGCGCCAATTCCGCATCCGCGGAGCCATCGAAAACACCCAACGTCTTGCGGGTCAGGGTGACGTGCGTGCGCAGACCGGCATTGATGACGCGGTCGTCAAAGCCAATGCGCGCGGCAATGCTGCCCAGGAGTTCGGTGGTCGAGATGGGCATCCGCTCGGTCTTCAGCCGCCGCTCGGCATCGACGCGGAACGGATGACGCATCATGCCCGGCGCGGGCGCAAGCGGCCGCCGAGCGTCTGGCCGATCCCGGACCACAGACTCGCCCGCCAGCGTGTCGCCAAACAGATCGAGGGTGAAGGATGGAGCGGAGATCGTTCTCGCCGCTGCGCCATCCGCAGCGGTCGCGTCGGAATGCGCTTGCCCGCCATCCCGAGCCAATCCACCCGTCAACTCAGGAGCAACCCACAGCAAACTCCCCTGACCGTGTTCAGTCACCTGAATCTGCGTCTCGTCGCCCACTCGAAACATCATGGTCGCCGGGCAGATCCGCGCCAGTTCGTCGCGCACGGCGTTGATCCGCTCCCCGGCACCGACCAGTCCGGTCTGATTCTCGGCGTCGGCCAGAAACACATAGCCGTAGCTCAAGCCCGGCGGCAGGGTGCCGTCGAGCGTCGCGGGTTGCAGCCGTCGATGCACCCGCAAAATGCGCCCCACCACCTGAATCCCGAAATCGGTGTCCTTCGCGCCGCGCAGCGAGGCCAGCACAAAGGCGCGCGGCGCATCGAAACCAAGCCCCACCGCCACCTTGAAAATCAGCACCTCGAACCGCTCGTCCAGCGCGACCGCCAGCAGATCGTTGGTCGGTTCCTTCGCCGTGTAACTGGCGATGCGTTCCTCCGGGATGCCCAGGCCCAGCAACAGCGCCTTCGCCTCGTTCACGGCCTGATCCTGATTGCCGACCTGTACCAGCATCAGCGGAGTCAAATGAATGCCCGTCTCGTGCAGCGTCTGCTTGATCCGTTGGTTCGTCGCCCAGGCTTCGCGCAGCGCGATTTCGGGGAAATTAATGATCAACGCCTGTGCTGGATCGGCGAGAAAGGCCACTGCCTTGACGCCCGACTTGATCAGCCCGGCCTCCACCGCCGAGCGCCGGCTGACGGTGTTGCGATGCACCTCGACCACGCCGCTGGCCGCTTTGAAACGCTCCACGTCCCGATCGTTCGGGGTTGCCGTCACCATCAGGGTAAAGTCGGGGCACAACACCTCGCCGTAGAAGCGCACCGCCTCGCTGCCCGTCTTGAAAAAGGTGTGATGCGCCTCGTCCACCACCGCGCCGAGGCGGAAACCGTCCTGCCGCAACTGGGCGATGAAGTCGTCGAGCGCGACCGCGCTGTCCCCGCCCCGGCGCACCTGGCGCGTGTCGGCATTGTTCGCCGCCACCGCCGCCCAGGTGGTGACGAAGACATCGCCGCTGCGGGCCGTGCGGGCGATCCGGTCGATCTGGAGGTCGCGCATCCGCAGCCCGGAAAAATCCTGTTTCAGCGCACCGCGCGCCTGCTCCACCAGGCCCTTGAAGGGCGTGAACCAGAACCAGAGAATGCGGGCGTTGTCCGCGCGGTCGGGTTGACTGAAAGCTTCCGCGATCATCCCGGCCATCAAAGTTTTGCCCGCACCGGTCGGGGCTTCCAGCAGCACGCAGCCGTTATAGGCGCTGGCGAGACGGCGTCCGGCGGCATCCGACGCCTCGCGGATCTGGCGCTCGGCATGGCGGAAGATCTCCAGCGTTTGCGCGACCGCATCCTGTTGATATCGACGGGGCGCAATTCGGCTCATCGTGTGACTCCCGTGCTGCGGCGGCTGGGTAGCGAGAGGGGCGCGGGGTCGATGGCGGTCAGGGCCGCAACGCCTCGGGATGATTCGCGGCAACCCGCAGCAGCGCCAGGGCGGGGCCGCGCGGCTGTCTCCGGCCTTGCTCCCAACCTTCCAGCGTCCGGGCGCTCACTCCCAGCAGCGCGGCAAAGGCGTCTTGCGTCAGTCCCATCCGCTGCCGGATGGCGCGGGCGTCCGGGTCCGCGACCTCCATGGTGCGAAGCGTCACCTCGCCGCGTTGGTGGGCCTTGATCTCCCGGAGACCGTCCAGGATTTCTTGCCCGATGTCGCGCTCACTCATCGCTGATTTCCTCCGCAATCGCCCGCAGGATATGGGGCGGAATATTCGACCGCTCGTTCTTGGCGTAGAGGGTCAGCAACCAGATCTGACCGGCTCGGCTACGCCAGTAGTAGATGATCCTCAGTCCTCCCCGCTTCCCTCGCCCCGATCCAGCCCAGCGCAGTTTGCGCACGCCTCCGCTGCCGGGGACCAGATCGCCGGTGTCTGGATGCCGCATCAAGGCGGCTTGCAGAGCGGCGTACTCGTCGTCAGTCAGATGCTGTAAGGCAAGCTTGGTAAAGAGGGAGGTTTCGATAAAGACCATGGCCGCGATGATACGCCAAAGGCGGGGTATTGGCGCTCGCCGGATCGTCAGGCTCCGGTCGGCCCCGTGGGGCTCGGAAGAAAATCCGTGACGGCTTGCATGGGTTTCCGCAGCCGTTCCACGTCTGCCACGATGTCATTCCGCATCGCGGCATGGCCACTCTATCCAACTGGCGATGCTCCCGCGCCGAAACGCTTGACCAGACACTCGGGGATCGGCTCGAAGCTGGCGCGCGGATCGTCGATCCGTTGCGCGAGCAGCGGGGCTTGCCAGGAATAGACGATGACCTGCGCCGCGCCGGTCAGCGCCGCCTGTACCGCCGTCACCGTCGCCGCGTTGACTCGCGTCAGATACAGCACCAGCGTCGCGTCGCGCGCGATCCGCTGCACCTCTGCCGCCGGATCGAAGGGCGCCAGCGCGTCGCCGTGGATCAACTGAAGCGCGGTCCACACCTGAGCGTGTTGAATCTCCAGGAAGACCGTCTCCGCCGGCAGGCGGCGGGTGCGCAGATAGGCGAAGCCGCCGCCCAGGCCCGGCACTTGCTCGCCCTTGCGATTGACATAGCCCGCCATGACCCGGCGCACCCGCTCGGCGCACACGTCTCGGCAGAGATTCTTGTCGGGTTGCTCGGCGGTCGCTTCGGTGTTGGAGACCAGGATGAACCGGCGCGCCCCGCCGTCCTCGGCGTTGAGCTTGAGCAGGGCTTGAGCGGTGGTGCCGGAGCCGGCGAAAAAATCGAGGATCAACGCGTGAGGATCGTCGATTAACGTCAGAATGCGTTGAATCAACTCAACGGGCTTGGGCGTACTGAACAGATCCGACGTGTCGAAAATATCGCGCAGCATCGCCTTGGCTTGGCGCATGGTCGGCAGGTCTGACCAAATGGTTGGAAATGGGCGGGTTGGCTCATTGGGAGCAAATTCGCGCGTGTAGGGTTCCCAGACGGTACGACCGAGTTTTTCGCGTTGTTTCCAGATCAGCGTTCCGGCTGCCCGGTGTTTCTCCACGCCTGCCTTGCCCATCGCCCAACGCGCTTCCTCGCCGTTGTCGTGAATCGGGAAAACCTCGTTGCCGTCTGGGTCGAGGATCGGAAAAAACATCGTCGGGCGGTCACGTCGCAGGCTGTTCTTTCCGTTCTTCTTCAATAGCCGGTCACGAAAGCGAACACCGTTGCCGTCTGATCGGGAATAGGCATCCAGGATTCCGGGCGCGGACATCGGGGCGAATTTCACCGCCTCTTTCCTACCGGCATAGCACAGGATGAACTCGTGATCTGGCGTGATCGAAACCTTGTTGTCGTTCGGGCTGTCCACCTTGCGCCAGATAAAACACGCCAGGAAGTTCTCGGCGCCAAACACCTGATCCATCAGCATCCCGAGATGAAACGCCTCGTTGTCGTCGATCGACACCCAGATCGAGCCATCTTCCGCCAGCAGCTCGCGGGCCAGTTCCAGGCGCCGATATAGGAACTCCAGCCATTTGCTGTGCCGGTAGCTGTCCTCGCGGTCGATGAAGCGGTCGTTGTAGATGAAATCGCGGTTGCCGGTGTTGTACGGCGGGTCGATATAGATGCACTTCACCCGCCCGGCGTGGGTCATGCGCAGACTGCGCAGGGCGTCGAAATTGTCGCCCTCGATGACCAGATGGTCAAACGGCGGCGCGCCGTGCGACAGCGCCGCGTCCAGTTCCAGCGCCACGAAATCGCCGTTGACCGAGCGGTCGTGCGCGATCAGATCGCGCTCCCACACCAACCCGAAATGCGGCCGACGGTCGCGCTCGCGCAGGATGCGGATCAGATCGTCCCGGCTGTAACTCTCGTAGTGATCGGCCATGGCGTGACTCGTGGAAACCCTGCGGTGAAATCAAGCGCCAACGACAGCGGCCGGCCACAATCAGTGGCTCCCGAACGGCGAGCGAGGCGGAACAAGGCAGGCATGATAACCGAGCAAGGCTTGATGCAGTGGATGCCGGCCGATCCGGTAGCCATTCTCGGTTTGGGCGTCACCGTTTCGTCCCCTCTGCCCGGAAAACGCTAATTGGGCACCGTGAAGCCGTCACCCTCCCCCACCTCCCGCCGTCGCCACAACAGATAGATCGCCGGGATGACGAACAGGCTCAACAGGGGCGCGGTGATCATGCCGCCGACCATGGGCGCGGCGATGCGGCGCATGACCTCGGACCCGACCCCGGCGACGAGCATGATCGGCAGCAGCCCGGCGAAGATGGTGGCGACCGTCATCGCCTTGGGCCGGATGCGCAGAACCGCGCCCTCGATGATGGCGTGTTCGAGATCGTCCACCGACCTGAACCGCCCCTCCTCCTGGCGCTGTTTCACCGCCTGATCCAGATAGACCAGCATGATGACCCCGAACTCGGCGGCGACGCCGGCGAGCGCGATGAAGCCGACGACGACCGCGACCGAGAGGTTGTAGCCCAGCAGGTCGATCAGCCAGACGCCGCCGACCAGCGCAAAGGGCAGCGACAGCATGACCAGAAGCGCCTCGGCGGTGGAGCGGAAAATCAGATAGAGCAGCAGCAGAATGATTGCCAGGGTCAATGGAATGACCTGCGCCAGCCGCTCCTGGGCGCGCAGCAGGTATTCAAACTGCCCCGACCAAGTGATGGAATAGCCGGGCGGCAGCGGCACCCGGTCGCGCACCACGGCTTGCGCCTCGGCGACATAGCTCCCGAGATCCCGACCCCGGAGATCGACGAAGGTCCAGCCGTTGAGCCGGGCGTTCTCGCTCCGCAGCATGTCCGGACCGTCGACGATCACGACCTCCGCGACCTGACCCAGCGCGACCTGGGCGCCGCTGGGCGTGACGATGGGCAGCTCGCGCAGCTTTTCGATGTCGTCGCGCCGCTCGCGGGGGAAGCGGAGATTGACCGGATAGCGATCCCGCCCCTCGACGGTCTGGGTGAGGGTGGCCCCGCCCAGACCCAGGGCGACGATCCGGTTGAGGTCGTCGATGTTGAGCCCGACCCGCGCGGCGGCGAGTCGGTCGGGCCGGATCTCGATATAGCGCCCGCCGGCGATCCGCTCGGAATAGGCCGAGGCGGTTCCCTCGACCCGCATCACCGCCCGCTCGACCGCCTGACCCAGACGATCAATCTCCTTGAGATCCGGTCCGGCGATCTTGATCCCGACCGGGGTCTTGATGCCGGTGGCCAGCATGTCGATGCGGGTCTTGATTGGCATGACCCAGGCGTTGGTGACGCCGGGGAAATCGACCAGCGCGTCCAGCTCGGCGATCAGTCCGTCGAGCGTCAGACCCGCTCGCCACTGGTCGCGCGGCTTGAGCTGGATCAGGGTCTCGATCATGCTCAATGGGGCCGGATCGGTAGCGGTCTCGGCGCGCCCGACCTTGCCGAAGACCCGTTCGACCTCGGGCAGACTGGCGATCAGCCGGTCGGTCTGTTGCAGGAGTTCGCGCGCCTTGCCGATGGAGATTCCGGGCAGGGTCGTCGGCATGTACATCAGATCGCCTTCGTCGAGTTCGGGCATGAATTCGGAGCCCAGGCCGCTGTGCCAGTCTTGCAGCACGGGGACCGCGCGGAAGGTTTCGCGCCAACCGCTGGCAAGCCCCGCCTGCCAGGATTCGATTTGGGCGATCGCGGCCCGATGCGG
>NZ_CAIPNF010000340.1 GCF_903866365.1 uncultured Thiocystis sp. | reverse complement strand
CCCGTGGCCGAGACATAAACCACGCGTGCATTTGGCAGTTTGTGTTGCAGGCGCAGGCCCGCCCTGCCCTGCAGCGAGGCTTCGGTGTCGCCGCGCTCCCCCTTGCTGCCTGCGGCATTCGCCATGGCGTGGCTTTCGTCAAACAGGATCACCCCGTCGAAATCCGCGCCCAGCCAATCGACAATCTGATCAACGCGGGATTTCTTGGCCCCGCGCTCCTCGGATCGCAGCGTTGCATAGGTGGTGAACAGAATGCCCTCGGTGAGCGGGATGTCGCGGCCTTGCGCAAAGCGCGCCAGCGGCGTCACCAGAAGCCGCTCTTGCCCCAAGGCCCACCAGTCACGCTGCGCGTCTTCCAAAAGCTTGTCGCTTTTCGATATCCAGAGCGCCTTGCGCCGTCCTCGAGCCCAGTTGTCGAGCACGATCCCGGCCGACTGCCTACCCTTGCCCGCGCCGGTGCCATCGCCAAGGAAAAACCCGCGACGAAAGCGAACGGCGTCAGCGACATCGTCCGGCGCGGCGGAGACTATGTCGCCGGTTTCATCCACGCTCCACGCGCCCGCGAGATACGCGCCATGCGCCTCGCCCGCGTAGATCACGGTTTCAAGCTGGGCATCCGAAAGCAGCCCGTCGCGCAGGACCGCAGCGGGCAGCTTGGGCCGATAGCTCGGTTTCGGCGGCGACACCGATGCCATCGCTGCCGATTGCACGAGCTTGGTCGGATGCAGGGCCGCGCCTGGGATGTCGAACGCCTGCAGGCGAAAAGTTTCATAGATCGCGTCTGAAAGGCGCGCCGTGACCTCGTCCTCGTTGCCGTCCTGCAGGGTGTAAGCAAGGTCTTCGGCTTGGGACGACAGCTGAAACTCGGACAGCGAGGCCGTCACCGGCCCGCGCGGTTTGCTGTCGGTGGCACTGGTTGCGCGCGACGGATTTGCCGGGACGCGGGACCGAGCGCTCTGCCCTGCGGGTGCGCCCGGCTCCAAGGGGAGACGCGGCGGCACCTCGGTAGCGATCCGTGCCATCAAACTTGCGACATCAGCAGCCATGGACTGGCCGAGATTGGCGGTTATTCCACCCAACTCGCCACCTCGGCATTTGTCGAAGACAGAAATGCGGGTTTCAAAACTTGTGCCATGCTTTGTGAAAGCCCCGCCCGCCACCGCGCCAGTGAACACCAAGTGCGCGGTCTCGGTCAGCCGCATGAAGGTTTCAGCCCATGCGGACGCGTCGGGCGCGAAACCCGCACCGGAGATGGCGACTAGCCGCCCACCGGGGGCCAGTCGGGCAAGCGCCGAGCGCAGATGCCGCGCCGTCGCCTCGGTCGTCCGGCCATCGACATTTGCCACAGCCGAAAACGGCGGGTTCATCAGGATGACGCTGGGGCGAAAGGCCGCGTCCAGATGATCGTCGATCTGTGCGGCGTCAAACTGCGTGACGGGTCGCCCCGGAAAGAGAACGCGCAGAATATCTGCGCGGGTGTCGGCAAGCTCGTTCAGCGCGAGGCTGCCGCCTGCAATCTCGGCCAGGATCGCCAGAAGCCCGGTCCCGGCCGAAGGCTCAAGGACCAGGTCGCGCGGCCTGATTTGTGCGGCGGTCAGGGCCGCGAGCCCCATCGGCAGCGGCGTCGAGAATTGCTGGAGCCGCTCCATCTCCTCCGAGCGCCGGGTGTGGGTCGGCAACAGGCCCGCCACCT
>NZ_CAIPNF010000339.1 GCF_903866365.1 uncultured Thiocystis sp. | reverse complement strand
GCAGGGGCATCGGGCAACGGCGTTTCCCTCGGTCAGTTAGCACTTCCAAGGGTACGCCTCCCCGTCGCTCCTGCCACGCCTTCATCGGCATCAATCGCCTACCCAGGTACTCGGTCTTGGACCAATCGATGATCAAGGCCCGGGCGCAGCGGCGCTGGTGTGGGGGCAATTTCCTAGCTTGACCCGTGATCAACTCGTCTCTCGATTAGTGACCACGGGCCGAGGGATTTCCTGCGGTTTCGCGACTCCGACCCGGCGGGTGGATGTCCGTAAGGCGATATATGGCACGTCCGAAACCGCCGCCATTGGCCGTTTGCTCGACCCATTCAGTGGTAAGGCGCCAGTTCCCAACACGACTGCGGCCAACGCCAATCTCTACAATGGGGCGACGCTGGTTAAAAGCGATGCCACCAACAAGGGCGGGTTCTATGAGATGACCGGGCTCACAGCAGGTCCGCGAACCCTGAAAGCGGCTCGAACCGGTTACATGAGCAACGTCGCGCTAAGAGGTTTGACTGTCAACGCGAGCGTGGTGACACCCCCATCAACCGACGCCTTGCCTATGACGCGAGCGGCGGGTAACGCGACCATCACGCTGGATTGGAAGAATATGCAGCCGATTGCGGACACGACCGGATGTGGCTCCGGCTGCAACGGGTGGGAATTCGATCTGTTAGCCAAGACGCCAAGCGGCAGCTATATTTATTGGGAGAATCCTGGCGATTTATCGGGTGCGCCTTACGTATTTTATCCGCGCGATTCCTATGCTGACTATGAGCCACTGGAAATGATTGTAGTCGGAAATTCTGCCTCGCTTGGGATCTACAAGATCTTCGTACGGAATGAATGGACGGGAAGCTATTCTTGGAGTGATTCCTGGGCAAGTTCGGGCGCGTCTATTCAACTGTATAATGGAGTCACGCCGCTTGGTGGATTATTGTCACCGCCCGCAACCTGTGGACTAAACGAATACTGGTATGTCGGCGATTTAACGAAAACCAGTGCAACCGCTTACACTTGGACCATCAAGAATACCTGTTCCAACGTGAGTCCATAGAGCGTTCGCGGTCAGACGGTCGATATCGAAGGCGAGTCAACCGCAATACATGATCCCGACTCAACGCCCCCGTTGAGTCGGGGATGAGCGCAAACGGAAAGCGGTTTTATTCTCCCCTTCCAGGACGATGTGTCCACAGCCGACCGGCTTGTCCACGCCAACCCCTTGGCCCAACGATGGTTCCGTCAGCCCCTAGCCTGATCTCGACTGCGCCTTCGATCGCCGTATTGAACGCCCCGATCCCCTGCCCCGCCACCCGTTCGCGGACCATCTGCGCCGGAAACCCAAAGTGGTTGGCATATCCCGCGGAGAACAGCACCAGGCCAGGTGCGACGGCATGCAGAAATTCGCCACTGGTGGATGTGGCGCTACCGTGATGCCCAACGACCAAGATATCGCTGCGTAATTTGGATCCGAGCCGCTCCACCAGTCTCCGTTCCACCCCCTGTTCGACATCGCCGGTCAGTAGAATGGACCGGCCGCCAGTCTCGATCCGCAACACGCAGGAGGCGTTGTTCCCGCGCGCGCCTCCGTCCTCCGGATGCAGGAACAGGAATGACACGCCGGACCACGTCCAGCCATCCCCGGCCTGACAGGACGTGGCGCCAGGAAGATCAAGCTCGGTCGGCTCACCACTCTGAAGATGATCGAAGGCGATCCGTTCTACCAATCCCCGCAAACCGCCGGCATGATCGCGGTCGGCATGGCTGACCACCAGCCGGTCGATATGATCAATTCCCTGATGCAAGAGAAAGGGCGCCACCACGGCGCTGCCGGTATTGAACCCGCTGGTGAAGCCAGGTCCGGTGTCGAAGACCAGCGTTCCCTCGCTGGTCCGTGCCACTGCGGCAAGCCCCTGCCCGATATCGAGCAGTGTGAACCAGACTTCGCCGGGGGCTGGGACGGGAGGATCAATCGCGACCAGTGGCAGAAGCAGCATCAGACCCAACCAGCGTCCGGGCAATCCGCGCGGCGCCAGGAGCAGCATCACGCCAATGGCCGAGACACCCCAGACCCAGGGCGGCGGCGCCGGCAAGGTCGCCGCCGCCCAGGGGACCGTTGCCAGCCAGGCCAGACCATCCATGCACCAACCGAGCAGTTCGGCGGTCAGGACCAGTGGCCATGCGCATCCAGGGATCAGGCTCGCCAGACTGGCGATCAGCACCAGCGGCAGGAGCAGACTGAAGAACGGAACGGCCACCAGATTGACCAGCGGGGCAATCAGCGAGACGCGCCCGAACATGGACAGGAGCAGCGGTAACAGACCGATGGTCACGGCCCATTGGGCACGACCCCAGCGGGTCCAGAGATCGCGGCTCGGCAGGCGTTGCCCCAGGTTGAACAGGAGTAAAGCCACCGCCGCGAAGGACAGCCAGAACCCGTAAGACAGTACCGCCCCTGGATCCAGTGCCAGGATGCCAACCAGGGCGAGCATCAGGGCATGATAGGGGCGGAGGGTCCGCCGCCAGAACGACGCGCCGAGCACCACGGCAAGCATGACGAGCGCGCGCTGGGTAGAGACCGAGAAACCGGCCAGGCCGGCATAAACCAGCGCCGCCAGGATACCGGCCAAGGCTCCCGCCCGTGGCGCGGCCAGGGCAAGCGTCAGCCGAACGCTCCGTGACCACAGCCAACGCGCCAGAACCAGGAACACGCCGGCGATCATCCCGACATTCAGACCGGAGATCGCGACCAGGTGACTGGTACCAGTCAGGGTCAGAATCTCCCAATCCTCGGGGTTGAACCCGGATGTCTCGCCGATGGCCAATGCCTGAACCAGCCCCAGTGTCCGGGCATCGCCCAGCACCCGGGCGAGATGGTCGGCGATCCCCTGACGCCAGCGATCCAGCCAATAGGGGCCAGCGCCCGCGTCCAGGCGTTCGAGACCCTCGCCATGACGTAGATGGCCAGTCGCCTTCACCCCTCGCTCGAACAGCCAGCGATCGAAGTCGAATCCTCCGGGATTGGCATACCCATGACGCGGTTTCAAACGCACCGGGAGCCGCCAGCGCTCGCCGGCCTTCAGCGCGGGCGCGCCCTTGTACCAGGACAGTCGGACCAGCCCCTGAAAGGGAATCGGGTTCGTGTTCTGCAGAGTGCGTTCGACCTGAAACAGAAAGCGCGTGGCGTAGCCGGTCTCCACTGGAATGGAGGCGATGCGTCCCTCCAGCAGCAGCGGGGCACGGGCAAGGTCGTCCGGGAAGGGTTCGCAGAGTACCGCGCAGGCATGGAGTTGCGCCCAGAAGACACCGAGCAAGCACGCAAATGGCAGACGTAGCCAAACCAGACGCCAGGCCAGAACCGCGAACAGCAGCGTCGGTAGTGCAACCATCCACCAAGATGGCATGACGGGGAACAGGTGAAAGGCCGCGACTCCCGCGGCGAAGGCTAAGCCGGCACGCATGCGCATCGCTCCTTTGCAGCAGGCCAGTCTCAATCCGAGGGCTTAAACAGCGCCAGCGCCGGTTGGTTCATGCAAGGACGAATCGAGATACGCGCACAACGCAGGCACGGACAAGATAAATCAGCGGCATTTCCAGTGTCTGCCCTATACTCGCAAATGAAGGCAAAGCCTGAACCGCGTCCAGCATTCTATGCGTCGTTTCCGCAACGAATCGACCCCGCATAAACCTATAAACATCGGAGCCTGCTCGGTTTAGGTGCTTAATCTTTCGATCATTTTAACCGTGTCTCACTGATCGCCGTTGGTCGCCAGCAAGGCTGGGGGCACTCAACACAACGCCTATCACGCTGGACGCGGTTTAAGACCACGCGGAACCACTGTGTGAAAAAATGGCTAAAGCGCGTCCTTCCAACCTCCAAGGCGATCCGAGAAAACGAGCGGCTTAGCAACGTCTTCGGTAAGCTTCTACACGATCCGAATCTGTGGCATCTGAACCGGCGGTCGGTTGCGGGTGCGGTCGCGATCGGGTTTTTTGCCATGTTCCTGATTTTTCCAGCCCAATCGCTGATCGCTGCGGGCCTTGCCATTACCCTGCGCGTGAACCTACCGATCTCTGTCGTGCTGGTTTGGACCACCAACCCCGTGACGAGTCCGCCGATGTTTTATGTTGCCTATATCGTCGGCTGCTGGATTCTTGGCCACGAGGCGGTGGGCTTCGATTTTCATTTCTGGCTGGATTGGCACAACTGGCTGGAGATCCTGGAGCCGCTGATGCTGGGCAGTCTGATCTGCGGCGCGGTCTGTTCCCTGCTGGGCTACCTGATCGTACAGATTCTGTGGCGCTGGAAACTGGTGCGCCAGATCCGCAAACGCAAGGAACGCTACCGCGCGATGTCCGCATCCCGGCTCAACGCCCCATCATCCAACCGCCAGATCTGATCCATGCGCCCCGCCAGTTCGGTGTCGTGGGTGACGATCACCAGACTGGTGCCGATGTCGCGGTTCAGCTCCAGCATGAGTTCGTAGACCCCGCCCGCCGTTTTGCGATCCAGATTCCCGGTCGGTTCGTCCGCCAGCAGACAGGCGGGGCGGGTCACCAGCGCGCGGGCGACGGCCGCGCGCTGACGCTCGCCGCCGGATAGCTCGCCGGGTTTGTGGGTGCCACGATGCCCGAGACCGACCCGTTCCAACAACGCTTCCGCCTTGACTCGGGCCTCGGCCGGTCGCATGCCGCCGATCAGCAACGGCATGGCCACGTTTTCGATGGCCGTGAATTCCGGCAGCAGGTGATGGAACTGATAGACGAATCCCAGATGCCGGTTGCGCAGCAGCCCGCGCTTCGACTCGGACAGTCGACTGACATCCTGATCCAGCCAGCGCACGCTGCCGGCGGTCGGTCGATCCAGGCCGCCGACACAGTGCAACAGGGTGCTCTTGCCCGACCCCGAGGCGCCGACGATGGCGATCCGCTCGCCGGGCGCGACGCTGAATGTCACCCCGCGCAGCACCTGGACCTCCTGCGGACCCTGCTGGAAGGTCTTGACGAGCCCCACGACCTCCAGAACCGCTGCGACATCACTCATAGCGCAGAGCCTCCGCCGGTTGCGTCCGGGACGCGCGCCAGGCGGGATAGAGGGTCGCCAGAACCGACATCAGAAAGGCCCCGCCGCTGATTGAAAGCACGTCGGCCAGATGCACGTCGGACGGCAGTTGACTGATGTAATAGATGGTCGGATCCAGAAAATGCACGCTGAAGAGACTCTCGATCGCACCTACCACCGGCTCGACGTTCCAGGCCAGCACCACGCCGACGAGCATGCCGAGCAGGGTGCCGATCAGCCCGATCGCGGTCCCCTGCACCATGAAGACCGCCATCACCCGTAACGGCGAAAGCCCCAGGGTCCGCAGCACCGCGATATCCGACTGCTTGTCGGTCACCACCATCACCAGGGTCGAGACGATATTGAACGCGGCCACGGCCACGATCAGAAAGAGGATCATGCTCATCATGCGTTTCTCGATCGCCAGCGCGCTGAAGAAATTGCTGTGCACCTGCGTCCAGTCGATCAGCCGATAGGTGCCGCCCAGATCGTAGGCGATTTCGCGCGACAGCCGCGGCGCCTCCCACATATCGGTCAACTTGATCCGCACCCCGGAGACCGCGTCGCCGTAGTTCATGAGCTTGGCCCCATCGCGCAGATGGATGAAGGCCGCGTTGCGATCGTAGTCCGCCATGCCGACCGCGAAGATACCGCTCACCGTGAAGCGTTTGAGCCGCGGCATGATCCCCACCGGGGTCGCGCTGACCTGCGGGGTCACCACCGTCACCTTGTCGCCCGGACCCACGCCCAGAAAGGCGGCCAGATCGCGCCCGAGGATGATGCGGAACTCGCCATCGACCAGATCGTCGACCGATCCGCTGACCATCTGCCCGCGCAGATCGGCGACCTCGTCCTCTTCGGTCGGAACGATGCCGCGGACCAGCGCGCCGCTCACGTAGGAGCTGTTGACCAGCATTCCCTGGACCTCGACGAAGGGTGCCGCGCCAACCACGTCCTTGTGCGCGCGCACCTGTTTCAGCACCTCGCGCCAGTCCGCCATGCCGCCGTAAGGGTCGGTCAGGGTCGCATGCGAGGCCATGCTCAGGATGCGCTGCTGAATCTCCTTATGAAACCCGTTCATGACGGACAGCACCACGATCAGGGCGACGATGCCCAGCGTGATCCCGACCATCGAGGTGCCCGAGATAAAGGAAATGAAATGATTGCGGCGTTTCGCGCGGGTATAGCGCAGGCCGATATAGAGTGGGAGTGGATGAAACATAGGGGCGGCATTTAACCACAAAGGCGCGCGCAAGGCGCGGAATTCGTTGGCCAGGTCCGGGGCGACCGGTTTTATCCGGAAGAAGCGCCAGGCAGCCGGCCCTCGAACGCCCAGGCGCGATCGGTCAGCATGCGCGCGATCGACAGCCCGATGGCGATCCCGGCGACGATGAACATGGCCTCGTAGGCATTGGCCATCGCCTCCATGGGCAGGTTCTGATTGGCGTAGACCAGCGCCTGATAAGCCGTCGTACCCGGAATCATGATGAGGACGGGGGGGACGGACAGCACGATGCGCGGACAGCGCATCCAGCGCGACACTCCGGCCGCCAGCAGACCGACCAGCAAGGTCGCAATGGGCGCGGCCACTTGAAGCGACCACTGCACGTCCACCAGATAGATGCGCAGCGTGTTGGCCAGCATCCCGATACAGGCCGCCGCCAGCGCAATGCGCGGCGGCGTGTTGAACATGATGGCAAAGCCGAAGACGCCACAGAAGCTGGCAAGCAACTGCAACAGCAGGAGTGTCGATCGCGGCAGGTTCAGTTCGGGCGCCCGCAGCGGCACCAGATGGACCAGTTCGGCGACCAGCCAGGCGCTGATCGCCGCCACGGTGACCACCAGGATCGCATAGGTCAGGCGCGAAATCCCCGCGGTAAAGTCCAGGCGTGCCAGATCCAGCGCGGCGGTAATCAGCGGAAAGCCGGGGATGAGAAAGAGCACTGCCGAGGTATAGCCGGCGGCCTGTCGCGCGCTGGGTACCCCGAGGCTCATCAGCAATCCCGTCACCCCCAGATAAAGCAGACAGGCCGTCGCCCCCGCCATGAGGGTGACGCCAAGCTGATTGAGCCGATAGCGGGCCAGGGTCGCGCGCAGGAACTGTCCGGCGCCCGCCCCGACAGCCACCCCCAGACACTCGACCCAGCCGCCGTGATTGAGAAAGCAGAAGGCGGCGCAGGCGACCAGCGCCGCCAGCGCGGTCATGAAGGGGCCGTAGCGGGCGGGCTGGCGGGCGATGATTTCGAGCCGTCGAGCGAAGTCCGCGACGCTGGTTCCCGGTGGCGTGCTCAGCGCCAGCGCCTCCATCTCGACGATCCGCCCGGCATTGACGCTCACGGCGGGAATGGTCCCGACCAGCGTATAACTCTGGCCCTGACGCAGGCAGGTAGCAATCACCGTGTTGAGCGTCACCTCGGCATGGACGGCGTCCAGACCCAGCGCATGGCCGACCCGGTTCATCTCTTCCTTGACGCGATAGGCGCCGGTTCCCGCCGCCGCCATCAGCGTTCCGGCGCTCACGACCACCTGGCAGACCGCCGAGAAATCAGAAGAACACGGATGCTGCGATTTCAATTGGTGAGCGATGGGATGAATCCTCCAGGATCCTGATTAGACGGAATGCGGCTTGGACGCGAAAAACTGCTCGATGGACGTTCGTCGGACACCTGAGTGCCACCAATGTTCTCGCGGCCATCGCAATCGGAAAGTTAGAATTGGCCGCTCATCCCACCAAACCACCGAGACCCGCACAATGCGCCGACTGCCCGCCGAATGGGAGCCCCAGAGCGGGGTCATGCTCACCTGGCCACATGCCGACACCGACTGGGCGGACCACCTGGATCGCGTGGAAGCGCTGTATGCCGAGCTGGCTGCCCTGATCGGCCGCTTCGAAAGGGTCGTGATCGTTTGCCGGGATCGCGATCATGCCGAACGCGCGAGGGGTCTGACAACCCGGGCCGGCACGGATCCCGCGCGGCTGGACCTCGGCATCGCCCCAAGCAACGACACCTGGGCGCGCGATTATGGCCCCATCAGTCTCCTGACCGATCAGGGGCGGATCCTGCTGCTGGATTTTCGCTTCAACGGCTGGGGCGGAAAATTCAGCGCCGACCTGGACGACCGAATCACCGGACGCCTGGCCGCGGGCGGCCTATTTGGCGACGCGCGGCTCGAAACGAGCGATCTGGTGCTCGAAGGTGGCGCGATCGAGACCGACGGTCAGGGCACCCTGCTCGCGGTCACCCGAACCCTGGTCGATCCATTGCGCAATCCATGCCGGTCACGCGCGGACATCGAACACGAACTCACCGCCCGGCTCGGCATCCGTCATTTTCTCTGGCTGGAGCATGGCGGCATCAGCGGCGACGATACCGACGGACACATCGACACCCTTGCCCGCTTTTGCGATCCGCGGACGATTTGTTACGCCCGCTGCGATAATCCGCTGGATGCGGATTTTGCCGAACTCGCTGCGATGGAAGCGGAATTGGAGGCGCTGCGCGATCCCGCGGGCCATCCCTATCGATTGATTCCGCTCCCCTGCCCTGCGTCGATTCTAAACGAAGACGGCGCGCGACTTCCGGCCGGTTACGCCAACTTCCTGATTGTGAATGACGCGGTGCTGCTCCCGGTCTACGACGATCCGGCCGATGAGCAGGCGCGCGCGATCCTGGGCGATCTGTTCCCGAGCCGCGACATCCTGACGCTCGACTGCCGCCCGCTGATCCGCCAGGGCGGCAGTCTGCACTGCATCAGTATGCAGCTTCCAGGCTAGCGCGCGAGGCTATCCGATCACCCGCAGCTTGGCCGCAATAAAGGCGCCATGCGGCACATGGAGCAGATTCGCCACCTTGCGCACCAGATACTCCTCGTGCTTGCAGAGTTCCTCGTTGGCGTAGGCCACGCGCCAGAGTTGTTCGACCAGGGTCGCCTTCTGTTCCGGGTCGAAATGGGCGTTGATGAGCGAGGTGAACTGATGGTAATCGGTCGCCTGTTCGCGCTCTTCATCGGCGCACTCGATCAGCTCTTCGGCCTGCTCCGGCGTCAATCCGAAATGCTCCCGGACCGCCGTGAGGATCGCCGCTTGCTGCGACTCCGTGACCTTGTCATCCATGTGCGCCATCTCCAGCAGCAGCGCCGCTGCGGCGCATCGGGCCGACTGGTCGGGATCCCGAGCGGACGGCGCATCCGCTGACAGATAGCGATCGAAAAAGGCGCGAATATGGTTCAGCATGGGTTCTCCGAGTTGTGTCTGATTTCAGAAGGTTCTGAGAAAAAACGGAATCACCAGCGCGTTCACCAGGTCGATGAAGAAGGCGGAGACCAGCGGGACGATGATGAAGGCGCGATGCGAGGGGCCGAAACGCTGGGTGACGGCGGCCATGTTGGCCATGGCCGTGGGGGTCGAGCCGAGCGAGACCCCGCCGAAGCCGGCCGCGACCACGGCGGCGTCATAATTGCGGCCCATCAGGGGGAAGAGGATGAAGACGGTCACGCTCACGGCAAGGACGAACTGGCCCGCGAGGATGGCGAAAATGGGGCCGGCGAGATCGACCAGGGTCCAGAGCTGCATGCTCATCAGCGACATGGCGAGAAAGGCGCCGAGCGACACATCGGCGATCAGGGCGATCGCCGGGGTGCGCGTGGGCCAGGGCATCCCCGACAGGGTCGGAAGCTTGCGGGGAATCAGGTTGGTGATGAGGATCCCGGCGAACAGACAGGTGACGAAGAGCGGCAGCTTCAGCCCGAGATCGGCGATGACTTCATTGAGCAGGAAGCCGACGATGATACAGAGGTGGATGGCCAGGATGGCGCTCAGAAAATCGAGATGATCGATGCCGGACTTTTTCTGCGTCTCCGACAGACCGATATCCTGAACCTCCTCGGCCACCTGTGGGGCGGGCGCGAGTTGATGGCGCGTGATCAGGAACTTGGCGATCGGACCGCCCATGACGCTGGCCAGGATCAGACCGAAGGTGGCGCTGGCGATGCCGATTTCCATGGCGTTGGCGATGCCATAATCGGCGGCAATGGACGGCGCCCAAGCGATGGTGGTGCCGTGTCCGCCGATCAGCGACACGGTGCCGCCGGTGATGCCGACCGCCGCGGGCAGGTCGAAGAGCGAGGCGATACCGATGCCAGTGAGGTTCTGCGCCAGCATGAAGACGATGGTGACGGCCAGCAGGATGAGGAGCGGCCGCCCGCCGGCGAGCAGATCGCGGGCGCTGGCGTTGATGCCGATGGTGGTGAAGAAATAGACGAGCAGAATGTCGCGCGCCCGCAGTTCGAACTCGACCGCGAAACCGGAGACGACATAAATCAGCGCGAAGAGGAGCGAAAACAGCAGCCCGCCGGTCACTGGCTCCGGGATGCTGAACTCGCGCAGGAAGCCGACCTTTTCATTCAACCGCTTGCCGATGAACAGCACGATGATGCCGATGGTCACGGCCAGGAAGGATTCGATGCGTAGAATGCCGTCGAGCAGTTCCATGTTGACTCCTCGTTAATGATGGTATAAAGACGCGCCGCCGAGCGTCATCTCGAAAGGCTCGAAGACTATCCTGTTTTCGTGACAACCGGGAGTGGCGCGCAACCGTTTCCCATTGATCGCTTGACCGCGCGTCTAGCGCCGGGCGATGCGATCGGATCCATTTAACCTCACGATAGGGGCATGAAGATGACATATTGCGTGGGACTCCTACTCGATCAGGGCTTGGTCATGGCCTCCGACTCGCGCACCAACGCGGGCGTCGATTACATCTCCTCGTACAGCAAGCTGCATGTGTTCCAGCCGGCGCCGGACCGGCTCTTTGTCCTCATGGCCGCCGGCAGTCTGGCGACCACGCGGGAGGTGCTGGACCGGATCCACCGCGATCTGGATCAGGCGGTCAATCCCAAACTCAGTCCCTATCAGCAGTCGCCCGGCGCCACCCTGTTAAACGTCAACTACCTGTTCGAGGCGGCGACCTATATCGGACAGGTGAGTCTGGCAGTGCAGAACGAGCACGGTCCGGCGCTGCGTCAGTCTGGCGCGAGCGGAGAGGCGACCTTCATCCTGGGTGGACAGATCGCCGGTCAGCCGCAGGGTCTGTTTCTGATCTATCCCCAGGGCAATGCGATCGCGGCCACCCCCGAGACGCCCTATCTGCAGATCGGCGAAAGCAAATACGGCAAGCCGGCCTTGGATCACATCGCAAACACCGACCTGTCGCTCGATGACGGCGCGCGGCTGTGCCTGGTCTCGCTGGTGGGGACCACGCGCTCCAACCTGAGCGTGGGACCGCCGTTCGAGGTGGCGGTCTGCGCGAAGGATCTGTTCGCGCCCTCCTATCGGCTCAAGCTGGATGCGGATTCGCCCGAGCTTGAGACCCTCACCCAGCAATGGGGCGGCAATTTCCGTCAGGCATTCCGCGCGCTGCCCCGCTTCGGCTGGGAAAAGGGCGAGCCGCAGCCCACGCCTCATCTCTAGGAGCCTGTCCGGCTTAGCACCCGCATCGCGAGTACAATCGTGTGTCTCACCCCGAAGCCCAGCGGAGCCTCCATGGCTGTCGAGTTCATCCCCATCGACCGAGACACCCCCCTGCTGTTGCCGCCGTGCATTCAGGATTATCTCCCAGAGCGGCATTTGGCGCGGTTCGTGGTGGAGATCGTCGACCAGTTGGACTTGCGTGCGCTGGTCGAGGCGTATCGTGGTACCGG
>NZ_CAIPNF010000338.1 GCF_903866365.1 uncultured Thiocystis sp. | reverse complement strand
TCCGCGCGTCTCGCGGCGACCACCTCTAGCGTGACCGGACATTGGGCGGCGGCTCTCGGTACCATCCTGGAGCGTGCCGATCGCGGTTTACGGCAGTGGCCGGTTGCGGGTCTGTCTCTGTTGGTTCTGGCGCTCGCGCTGGCGGCTGCCATTGCCACCGGGTTCTGAGACGGGAAAGCCGTCACGCCCGGGAGTCGGCGTTGGTCACGGGCAACCGCGCGGACCAACCACCGGCGACACATCACCACCCGCGCCTTCGCGTAAGCTTCAGTGCGACTCCCTTGGATTGGAGCCTAATCACGATGCGAATTGAATCTGTCATGCAGTTACGCAGCGAGTTGGAGGCCCGGTTACTGCGGCTTTCCGTCGTGGCGACCCTCGTCATCGCGGGACTTGGCGTCCTGGCCGGACTTTGGGCGCGTTCGCCCGCGGTCCTCTTCGATGGTTTTTTTGCCCTGATCGACGCGGCCATCACCTTACTGACACTGAAGGTCGCCAGACTGGTTGCCATCCGCGGCGACGATCGTCGCTTTCAGTTTGGCTTCTGGCACTTGGAGCCCCTGGTCATCGCGCTGAAGGCATCAATGCTCATCGTTTTGGTGGCTTACGCCTTTCTGAGCGCGGTCAACGGTCTGCTCAAGGGCGGTTATCAACCTCAGTTCGGCGTTGCGCTGGGCTATGCGGTGTTGGTCACCCTGATTTCGTTCGGAACCTGGTGGTGGATGAGGCGTCAGGCCGACCGACTCGACTCGGGTCTGGTGCGACTGGATGTCAAGGCCTGGCTGCTCTCGGCGCTGATGACGAGCGCGCTGCTGATCGCCTTCGCCGCCGCGCTGATGCTGCGCGGGACCGCGGCCGAGGACTGGATTCGCTTGATCGATCCCGCCGCGCTTGCGCTCATTGCGCTGGTGCTGCTGCCGTTGCCATTGCGCGAGGCGCGCGAATCCTTCGGCGAGATTCTGATGATCAGTCCGCCCGACGACGACGCGCGGGTGCGCGCGGCGATGTCGGACTTCATTCGCCGCCACGGTTTTCTGGACTATCGCAGCTATCTCTCCAAGACGGGTCGCGCGTGCTTCATCGAGATTTCGGTTCTGGTGCCACCCGACCTCTGTCTACCGGTGACCGGAATTGACGCCATGCGCACCGAAATTGGCGCGGCGCTCGGCGACGCCGGACCGGATCGCTGGCTCACCATCGTGTTCACCGCCGATCCGACGCAGTTGTAAGGTACGCTTGAGTCCGCCGCTGATCGGGATGGGCAGCACAGCCAGAACCCAGCCGGGTAGCTCAGATCGGGTAGCGCAGGATGGCCGCAAGCGGCTTGCCGGGCTCGGGCATGTCCTCGGCGCGGACGCTGAGCGCCTGGACGCCGCCGCGTCCACCTGCCGTGCGTACTGGCGCAGGCGGACCTTCTTCCCCTCGCCGCCACCGATCCGGCCGCTGTAGGAGCGGGTCGAGATGGTGCGCTTGCCGACCGCCGAAGCCGCATTGGTCGACAGTTGCGGCACCGCAACCTCCGTAAGTAAGTCCTGTTGATGTGGACGTGTTGAAAGGCTGATCAGAATGTATCCAGGGTCATCTGGGTTGGATCGCCCCTTCAGGGCTTGAAATGGATGGGGATAACTGACCCAGGGCGTGGCCCTGGGCTGGCGTGACGAGCCCCGTTGGGGCCATGTAGCGAGCCCCGTTGGGGCAAATTGATTGGAGCGCCAACGGTGCGTCCGATGTCAGCCCAGGGCAGTATCGAGCAACCAACCGCATTGAGCCCCGAAAGGGCGATCTAAACCGCTCAAAAGCGACCGATCAGGGACAAGCCCAGCATGGCCGCCGGATCCTGATCCTCTTCATAGAGGCGGTTGCCGTTGGCGTCCTCGACACGCAAGGTTGCGCTGGTCGCCGCACCCGCATAGAGGCTCAATTTCAACGTCTTCGACAGATCCCGACCGATGCGCAGATACACGGGGATGTAGCGATTCTCTCCGACGCCACCGGCGAATGGGCCGTCTTCGTCCAGGCGATGGCGATACGAACGATAGGACGCGCCGATGCCCGCTTCCCAGCCCGCGTTCAGCGCATAGGACATCTCCAGTCCAGCCGGACCCGCCGGACCCGCCAGAAAGGGATTCGACAGGCGCAGACGATCGGTGATGCGCCAGTCGACGATGAGGAAGGGGAACAGGCTGTTCTCCTCGATGCGCGCGAAAGCGCCGACACCCAATCCCAAGGTCAGATCGGGACGGATGCGCCGCGCCGCCGAGACCGTCGCCCCGTACTCCAGCGCATCGGAGAAGTTCGCGCCGGACTCCCCCGAATATTCGACCGTCGGGGTCACGCTCAAGCGCCAGCCATCGTCGGTCATGAAGCCATAAGAAGCGGACAGACCGACCCGGTAGAGCTGGCCCCAAGGCTCGACGCCGCCGAAACCGCCAACCCGGTCGAAGCGCCAGTCCTCGTAATCGGCCTGTAGCCGCAGGCCCAGCGACGACTGCCGATCGAGCGTCCAGGACCGCCCGAAGGTGGTCAGCACGCCCGCGAAACCGGCCTCGCCGCCGCCGTCGAGATCGCTCTCGGTATGCAGGAGCGGCGAGATGGAATAGCTGAAATCCGCCGGCGCTTGGGCGGCGGCGCTTCCAGTCAGGATGACTGTCGTCAGGGCGAATGCGCTGTGAATCGAAACGCGGTTAGACATGATGGATACTCCGTACTGCGGCCTGTGTTCATGATTTCAGAAACTCACGACGAGCGATTGAAGTGGCGGAGTCAAACTCAGTGTCGAGTATGCCCCCGCGACTGGCGTTCGTCCGCTACTCGGCAATCCGGTCTTTTTTGCCTCGGAATTCACCGCGCGGCGGCCAGGACCAGCACGTAGGCCGCCCCCATCGCCAATTGCACGAGCATGATCGGGAGACCGTAACGCGCAAAGCGCCCGAAGCTCACATGCTCGCCATGCGTGGCGCAGATGCCGACGCCGACGATATTGGCCGAGGCCCCGATCAGCGTCGCGTTACCGCCCAGCGTGGCGCCAAACATCATGGCGATAAAGACCGGCAGGGTGGCGTCAGGCCAGTCGGTGAAGCCGGTGGCGAGCGCGAATTCCGGCACCGCCTCGGCGGCCACCAGATAGCCCTTGGTCATGATGAGCGCGGCGGCGACCACGGGGATGTTGGCCAGCAGGCTGGACAAGAGGCCAACCCCGGCCAGCAGGAGCAGCGCCACCAGGGTGAGGTCCGCGCCGAACCAGGTATAGAGTTGCAGGGACAGCCCCTGTAACAGGCCGGTTTTCGTGAAAGCCTGCACCAGACAGAAAATGGCGCCGAGAAACACGAGCGTCTTCCAGTCGACATCGCGCAGCACGGCATCGACCGGCTCGACATGCGAGCCGTAGACGACCAGCAGCGCAAGCGTGGCCCCAATGATCGCGACCGCCGGCGGGACGATGCGGTTCGGCAAGGTCTCGCCGAACAGAAATAACGCAACCATGACGGCAAGCACCAGGAGCGCGAGCGTGACAAAACCCGGTCGCGCGATCGGTGCCGATGGGGCGGCGGGCGGGAGATCCAGGCGCATGCGCCAGACTTCCGGCATCAGCAGCGGTAGCAGCGGCACGATGACCAGCACGGCCAAGAGCCCGCCCAGGCTCACGGTCCGCAGATAGTCGCCGAACGACAGACCGATGGAACTGCCGACCAGGAAGGTGGCGGGATCGCCGACCAGCGTGAGCATGCCTGCGGAATTGCTCACGATCGCGGCGAGGATCATCGGGCCGACGAAGTTCACCTTCAGTGCCTGGGCGACGCGAATGATCACCGGCGCAACCAGGATCACGGTGGTGGCGTTGGGCAGGAAGGCGCAGATTGGCGCGACCAGCGCCACGAGCAACAGCAGGTAACGCCTGCCGCTGCCGCCAGTGGCGCGGAGAAAGCGGTCTCCCAGCCACTCGAAGAGACCCGTTTTGGCCAATACGCGCGCCACGACCATGCCGCCGAACAGCAGGGAGAGCGGTCCCCCGGCGGTGGTCAGGGCATCCACCAGGTCGCTGCCGCCCAGGATTCCGAGGACGAGCAGGATGCACACCCCCAGCAGGGCGGCGACCGCCATGTCGACGACATCCAGGGCGATCAGCAGGATTACCCCGGCGAAGATGCCAACGGTCAGATAGATTTGCAGGTCGGTCATGTCGGTGTCTCCCCTTCAGTCGAGCGGCGGGGCGTACATCAGCCCACCTTGGTTCCAGAGGCGGTTGAGGCCACGCTCGATGCCGAGCGCGCTGCCGCTTCCGAGGTGACGTTCGTATATTTCTCCATAGTTGCCGACGGCCTTCACCGCGCGCGGCATCCAACCCGGGGTCAGGCCCAGGATCTTCCCGATCAGGTCGATTTTCTGGTTCGACCCCTCAAAGAGCAAACCCGTGGCATCGGGCGACGGGTGCTCCAGGTTCTCCCGCGTCACGCCGATTTCTTCCGCCATGAGGAGTCCGTACAGCACCCAGCGGGTCACGCCAATCCATTCCTGATCGCCATTCAAGACCACGGGCGCGAGCGGCTCCTTGGAAATGCGCTCGGGCAGGATCACGAAGGCATCCGGGCCGCCGGGCGCTCGCGCCCGCATGGCGGCGAGATGCGCGACATCCGCGGTGTAAGCGCGGCAGCGGCCGGCGAAGAAGGCGTCCGCCACCTCGCGCGTCGAGTCGATGATCAGCGGTTCGACCGAGAGACCGCTACGACCGAAATAATCCTCCAGGTTGCGCGCGTGCGTCGTGCCCTTCTCAACGCACAAGGTGGCGCCGTTCAGCGCCGTGGCCGAGGCGATCCCCGCCGACCGCGGCACCAGAAATCCTTGGGCATCGTAGAACAACACCGCCGGGAATTGGACGTTCAGGAGAATCTCTCGGGTCATCGTCCAGGTCGTGTTGCGGGCTAGCAGATCGATCTGACGCGCCTGTAACGCGGGGAAACGCGCGGAGGCTTTGAGCGGCGTGAAGGCGACCTTCCCGCCATCGCCGAGCACGGCGGCGGCCATCGCGCGGCAGAAATCGGCATCGAGTCCGCGCCACTGGCCATCGGCATCCTGTTCGGAGAAACCGGGGATCCCTTCGCTGACCCCGCAGCGCAGCTCTCCCCGGGATTTCACCGCATCCATGATCTCGCCGGCATCGGCCGGCGGCAAGGCACCCGCCGCCAGAACAAGCGTGAGCGCCCAATGACGCCAAGCCGCGCGCGGCAGGCTGGCGTCGCCTGGCCACCCAACCTTGAAACTGGACTTCCAGGCCGTCGACGAGGTGTTTTTTAACATCTGTTCATGACCTCAGGTTTGTCTTGCATCGAAACGAAAGGGGCTTGTAAACCCTCCCCGCCTCCACAATGATGAGTGTCGTGTTCTTATTGATCGTCCGATTGCCAAAGCCCAGCTCTTCCCGGTCGCGGACGGTCGATGAAAACGATACAGAACGACCGCAGCTTAAGTGCGTCCATTAAATTATTTTAAAAGCTAATTCTTTTGTATTTAGCAATTAACTAATATAAGCAAATGATAATTATAATTTTTTTGAAAAATAATTGAGAGTTATATAGGTATTTCAATGGATGTACTTATCTCTTCGTGACGCTTCTCTTTACTGACGCACCCATTGGGTGATACCTCCTTCTTGTCGCACACAGGAGTTACGGTATGGCCGCAGAGCAGAAATTCTCCCGCCTGACCCTGACCGCCATGGTCGTCGGGTCCATGGTGGGAGCTGGCATCTTTTCGCTTCCCGCCCGATTTGGCGGGGCAACCGGGCCGTTCGGCGCCATCATCGCCTGGTTGATCGCCGGGGGCGGCATGTTGATGCTCGCCTTCGTCTTCCAGTCACTGGCCGTGCGTAAACCCGAGCTGGATACCGGTATCTACGCCTACGCCAAGGCGGGCTTCGGCAACTATCTGGGTTTCGCGGCCGCCTTCGGATTCTGGGCCGGAACCTGTCTCGGCAACACCACCTATTTCGTGCTCATCAAGTCGACCCTTGGGGCCATCGTCCCGATGTTCGGAGATGGCAATACGCCGAGCGCCATCTTCTTTTCCTCCCTGATCCTGTGGTCGGTTCACTTCATGATCCTGCGCGGCATCAAGGAGGCCGCGTTCATCAACCAGGTCGTGACCGTCGCCAAGATCCTCCCGATCTTTCTGTTCATCATCATCCTGATCTTTGCCTTCAAGGCCGACCTGTTCGCGGCCAGCTTCTGGGGCGGCGGGGCCTACAGCGCGGCCGAGATCTTCAACCAGGTGCGCGGCACCATGCTGGTCACGGTCTTCGTCTTCATCGGGATCGAGGGCGCCAGCGTCTACTCCCGCTTTGCCAGGAAACGCGAGGACGTGGGTTGGGCGACGGTGCTGGGCTTCATCGGCGTGCTCTGTCTGCTCGTAATGGTCACCCTGCTGCCCTACGGCGTCATGCTGCGGCCCGAATTGGCGGAGCTGCGTCAACCCTCGATGGCGGGGGTTTTGAGGTTCGTCGTCGGCGACTGGGGCGCCTGGTTTGTCAGTATCGGACTCATCGTGTCGGTGCTTGGCGCCTATCTGGCCTGGTCACTGCTGGCCGCCGAGGTCTTGTTCTCCGCCTCCAGGAGCGAACTGGTGCCGAAGTGGCTGAGCCGCGAGAACAAGAATGGGGTGCCCGTGACCGCGCTCTGGCTCACCAACATCCTGGTCCAGATCTTCCTGATCTCGACGTTCTTCGCGCAGGAGGCTTTCAATCTGGCACTGGAGATGACCAGCGCCATGACGCTGATCCCCTATGTGCTGGTCGCCGGCTACGCGCTGAAGCTTGCCCTGACACGGGAGACCTATGCGCCCGGATCCCGGGATCTGGTCCGCGACATGACCTGGGCGGCCATCGCCACCCTCTATACGATCTTCATGCTCGTCGCGGGCGGACTCACTCATGTGCTGCTGTCCTGCATCCTCTTCGCGCCCGGCACGCTGTTGTTCATCTTCGCCAGACGCGAGCAGGGCCGCAAGGTCTTCACCCCAATCGAAATCGGCATCTTCGCCATCATCTGCATCGGGGCGGCGGTCGGCGTCTACGCGCTGGTCACCGGCCTGATCTCCATCTGACCGAGATCCATCTCACGAACGGAGGACTGCTTCATGACGACGAAAAATCAGCCCGCGACCGCCGGCAACCCGCCGGTTTATGGCGTCCATTCCGAGGTTGGAACCCTGCGTAAGGTCATGGTGTGCGCGCCCGGCCTGGCGCACACGCGCCTGACCCCGAGCAACAATGACGACCTGCTGTTCGACGACATGCTCTGGGTGCAGAACGCCAAGCGCGATCATTTCGACTTCATGACCAAGATGCGCGACCGCGGCGTCGATGTGGTGGAGATGCACAACCTGCTCGCCGAGACGGTCGCGGATCCGGCGGCGCGGAATTGGATTCTGGATCGCAAGATCACGCCGAACAACGTTGGCCTGGGGCTGATGGAGGACACCCGGTCCTTCCTCGAAAGTCTTGAGCCGCGGGCGCTCGCCGAGTTTCTGATCGGCGGACTCTCGGTCGTCGACGTGCCGGATGAATTCGCCACCTCGGACGATTTGTCCCTGGTGCGCGAGGCCCACGGCGTGACCGAGTATCTGCTGCCGCCGCTGCCGAACACCCTCTATACCCGTGACACGACCTGCTGGATCTATGGCGGCGTGACCCTCAACCCGCTCTATTGGCCGGTGCGCCGGGAAGAGACCCTGCTCACCACGGCGATCTACACATTCCATCCGAGCTTCGCGAACGCCGGAATCAATGTGTGGTGGGGGAATCCGGACAAGAATTTCGGTCTGGCGACCCTGGAGGGCGGGGACGTGATGCCCGTTGGCAACGGGGTCGTGCTCATCGGCATGAGCGAGCGGACCTCCCGTCAGGGTATCTCCCAAGCCGCCGCCGCGCTCTTCGCCAAGGGCGCCGCCGAACGGGTCATCGTCGCGGCCATGCCCAAGCTGCGCTCGGCCATGCACCTGGATACGGTCTTCACTTTCGCCGACCGGGATCTGGTCACCCTGTTCCCGCCCATCCTGGACCAGGTGCACGCGATCACGCTGCGACCGGGCGACCGCGAAGGCGTCGTCGATGCGACGCTGGAGAAGAAACCCTTCGTCGACGTGGTCGCCGAGGCGCTGAACTTCAAGGCGCTGCGCGTCATCGAGACCGGCGGCAACCACTATGCCTCCGAACGTCAGCAATGGGATAGCGGCAACAATCTGGTCGCGCTCGCCCCCGGCGTGGTGATCGCCTACGACCGCAACACCTGGACCAATACCGAGCTGCGTCGGGCCGGTGTCGAGGTCATCACCATCGTCGGCGCCGAATTGGGCCGCGGTCGCGGCGGCGGTCATTGCATGACCTGCCCGCTGATCCGGGATCCAGTCGAGTTCTGATGCCGACCGAAGGACGGGGGGAGCGGGATGACGATGCTCGACAATTACCTCAAGACGTTTAGTCTCGTCGCCGCGCTGGTCCTGTGCGGTCCGGCGCCGGGCGCCGGATTGCCGGGCGCCCCCGCCCCGGCGGAGACGGACGCCGACCCGGTCGCCACGCATTTCGAACGTGGCCAGGCGTATTTGGCCAAGGGCGAGTATGCGCGCGCGGTGCTCGAATTCGAGCAGGTGCTGCGTTTCGACAACCTGCCGCCCGATCTGCATCAGCAGGCGGAGATTTATGCCGATGCGGCACGCGGCTACGCGGCGGGAAACCCCCTGTCCGGATTCGGCTACGCGGAGACCGGCGGCGGCTACTATCGCGAGAACGTCACCCGTTCCACCCGCGCCGCGGGCAACGACCCGGCCCGCGATGCCTTCTGGAAGATCCGCGCCGGCGGCGGATTGAGCTACATCGCCTCCGACGACCTCTCGCTCGACGGCACCCTGGACTATCGTTTCCGATACTACGACGACTCCGGGCGCCGGGACGATTCCGATCTGCGCTGGAATGCCATGGTGAACCAGTCGCTCCCCAAGGGTAGCCAGGCGATCGGCGTGCGGGGCCGCGCGAGTTACCGGGGCCATCCGGGCTATCGGCAGGATTACGGAGTCTTCGTCAATCGCTCCTTCGACTTCGATGAGGACCATCGAATCCGCATCGAGGCCGAGCTGCGGACACGCCAGTACCCCACCGACCTGCGCGAACGCAGTCGCGACATCGGCGAGCTGTGGCTCAGTTGGACGCGCGCTTACCTGGATGGACGGGCCTCGCTGACGCTGACCGCGAACGCCGGTCAGGAATGGGCGACCCACGACCGGCCCGACGGCGACAACACCTTCTACGGCATCGAGTTCGACTGGGGCATGGACCTGAGCGATCGGGTCGGGGTCTTTCTCTTCGGACTCTGGCAGCACGACGCCTACGATGACGATCGCTTTATTCTCGATGAAGACGAGATCCCGGTCGGCTCCTTCACGCGCAGCGATGACATCTATGAGTTGGGCGGCGGTTTGACCTACGGCTTTGCCCCCGGCTGGTCGCTGCGCCCGGAGGTGCTCTATCTTCGGGACGAAAGTAACAGCCTCTGGGGGAATTACAGCTCGACCGAGGTTTGGGTCATGGTGCGGAAGGCCTTTTAGGCGATATCCGGAAATGGACAGGATTAACAGGATTTTTCAAGATTCACAGGATTAAAAACAGCTTTTGACAAAATCCTGTCCATCCTGAGCAATCCTGTGAATCCTGTCCATTTTGAAGCCTTGGGCATGGGTATGAACTTTCCCGGAAATCGCCTAATCCTCAGGAACTGAAATACATGTCCCTAAAGCCCGAAAGCGCCGATGTCTTAATCCAACCACGCAAGCGGACGTTCGAGTTCCCCAGCGCGGTGACGACGCTGGCGATCGTCAGCGTCCTGGTCTGGGTGGCGGCCCTGTTCATCCCGGCCGGTCAATACGCCACCGATGCCGACGGATCGCCGATCCCGGGCACCTATCAGCGGATCGAATCGCCGCTCACCCTTGGCGAGCGGGTCGAGCAGTTGGTCCTCGCGCCGGTCAATGGCATCTACGGTCTGCTGAGTCCCGTGCGCGGATTCGTCGACACCCAGACGGTTGGGCGTCTGTTCGGGCAGATCGGCGTGATCGTCTTCATCATGTCCATCGGCGCCTTCATCTCCATCAGCTTCGCGACCCACAGCCTGGAGATCGCGGTCGCCGCGCTGGCCAACCGCCTGTGCAGCCAGGGGTGGCTGCTCATCGCCGCCGTCATGGTGCTGTTCTCCCTGCTCGGCTCCACCATGGGGTTCTCGGTGGAGACGCTGGGCTTCTACGCGCTGTTCATCCCGCTGATGAGCGCGCTCGGTTACGATCGCCTGGTGACGGCCGCGATGATCATGATCGGCGCCACGATCGGCATCATGGCGTCCACGGTCAACCCCTTCTCCATCGGAGTCGCCGCTGGCGAAGCCGGGGTTGGGATCGGCGACGGCATTCTGCCGCGTCTGATCCTCTGGTTCATTCTGACCGCGATCGCGGTGGTCTGGGTGTTGCGCTACGCCGCCCGGGTGCGCGCCGATCCGAGCGCCTCGCTGATCGGTTTCGACCGGGCAGCGCCCGACGACGAATCGGCCATCGATCATGCCGCCGACGTCCCACCAAGACTCACGGGAACCCAGAAATGGGTGCTGGCGATCACCGCCCTCGCCTTCGGTCTCATGATCTTCTCGGTCATTCCCTGGTCGAGCATCCTCAACGGCTCGACCGGACCGGCCGATTATTACGGCACGCACGAGGCCGCCGCGCCCACGCCCTATTGGTTCGAATTGAACTGGTGGTTTCCGCAACTGGCGATGCTGTTCCTGATCGCCTCGGTGCTGGTCGGCCTGGTCGCGAAGATGCCGGAGAAGGAGATCGTGCGGCTCATCGCCGCGGGCGCCTCGGACATGATGAGTCCCGCCATGGTGATGCTGCTGGCCGGGGGGATCTCGGTCATCATGACCAATACCCAGACCCTCGACACCGTCCTCCACGCCATGGAGCAGTTGATCACCGGCGCCTCGGCGGGCGCCTTCGCCATCGCGGCGATGGTGGTGAATATCCCGCTGGCGTTGCTGATTCCCTCCAGCTCCGGACACGCCGCACTGGCGATGCCGCTGCTGTCGCCGCTCGCCGACTTTGCCGGCGTGAGCCGACCCACGACGATCACCGCGTGGATCCTGGGCCACGGTCTGACCCTCCTGGTGTCACCGACCAACGTCGTCATCGTGGGTGGCCTGGCGATCGCCAAGGTTGGTTACGACCAATATCTCCGGTTCGTCTGGCCGCTCCTGGCGGTGCTGTTCGCGGTGGCCGCGACCACTGTCGCTATCGTCGCTACCCTGGGGTAGTACACGAATATTCAGGGAGCCTGATTTTGGTCTATTTGCGCTTGTTCGCGGCGTCACGATGCTTTCCTGGCATCGAGTTCGACGTCATGGATGCCGACTTGCCAGGCCCGGATGTCTCGGCCAGTTCCTGATGGAGAATGCGCCGCAACTCCGCGATGGCGAGCGGATGGTCGAATCCGCCATGACCGGCGGGCACGACGACTTCCGACTTGGCCGCCGCCAGGTGGGCGCTGGAATAGGCCACCACGCCGTCCGAGCTGGCCAGGAGGCTGCCGCGCCGACGCCCCCGATCGCCGAGGATGGTATGGGTCGGAACGGTTGGCTGGGTGCGATCCAGCGCGCGCAGAAAGGACGAATTCGGCGACAGGCCGTGGATGCTGGTCGGCGGACGCTCTTCCGCGATCCCCGGAATCAGCAGGGCGTAATGCATCATCGTCCCCAGCAGCCAATCCGGCAGGCGGATCAAGCGAATGCCCCAGGCGCCAAGATTATTGGCCGCCAGTCGGCTGCCCCGATGGGGCGTGAACATGAAGACGGCTCGGCTGACATCCCGTCGCGGATCGAAGATCAGCGCGCGGCGGACGAGACTGGTCTCGGGCAGGGACGCCACCCCCGAACGGATGGTCTCCGCCTCCCGCGCGGACATCCGGGAGACCTGCGCTCGGGAGAGGATACCGCCCATGCTGTGGCCGATCAGGACCATTGGCTTGTGGGGGCCGTGGTCCCGCGCGACAGCGTCCAGCGCCTCCCGCAACTGGAGCGCGGAGAGCGGGACCGGCTGTCCGGTCGGGTAAAAGAAGAACCAGAATTGAAAATGGGTACGGATCCGCTCGTCCGCGAGCAGCGCCTTGACCAGCGGCGCCCACATGAGGGGCGTCGACATCAGGCCATGCACCAGGACCACGGGGATCTTGTCGGGCGCGAAGGGTTGCAGGAAGACGACGCGGGGCGTCCCGCTGAAGCGGCCGGGGCGAATCAGTTTGAGCAGCCCCGCGACCGGACTCGGCCCGGTCGCCCGGATGGCGTCGATGGGCGCCTCCAGGTCCATGGCGATGGCAAACTCGCCGTGGACCGTGCGTACCGATCGGACGCGATCCGGATCGACCAGGGCGGCGTCGCAGCACTCGCTTGGGTTAGACTTCGGCAGGGCCAGCAGGGTGAGCGGGACGCGATAGCCCGCGCGCGGGGCATTGGCGTCCGCTGGCGGAAGTGCGCCGACCATCGGCAAGCCAATGCCGACGCGATGTAGACCGGGGGTGGTCACACGGCTGGTTGGGACGGGTGCGAGGTTGGCGAAATCGGCTGGCGCATGAACTCCCGACCGCTCCGGGCCGGCGGGAATCAAGGCCGATTTCGTCGCGTCTTCCAGGAGGTCTGGCAGACGATCCGCCGTCAGGCGACGCGAGTCGGCTAGCGCCCCGTCGCGTTCCGATTCGCGGCTGCCGGGCGCTGCCAGTATCCGCAGCGATGCGTCCAGTTGCGTGGCGAGCGAGCTGTCCGGGGGCGCGGGGGGCGCTGGAACCGACTGACAGCCGACGAGCACAAAACCGGAGAGAACCGCCGAGACCAGCGGTTGCAGGAAGCCTGAGTTGGTTGGAGAAGACATGCGGTCACCGAATCGAAATGGCCCCGACAATCGGGATGGCTGGGACGCACGGTAGGATAGAATAATCGTCCTTGATCATGTTGTGGTCAGCACCGATCATCCGATCGGTCCGCGCAGCGGACCCTACGGTAGGGTCCGCTGCGCGGACCAGGCAACGCCGACGGACGGTCATGCGGCGCATTGAATCGACGCCATTGAACAGTAACCTGGAGGTGTCCTGATGGAAGTATTGATCTCGTCCTTGCGCGGCGCCAGGATGCGTCCGGCCTTCCGGGCTGGCGCATCCTTGATCGGTGCCTGCGCGCTGCTGGCGCTGCTCGCTGCCTGCCAGCCCGTCGAAGAGTCGCCGCCCATCCCCGAGCCCATTCGTCCGGTGCGGGTCGTCACGGCCGAGGAACTGCCGGGCGGCGAGACCGTGACGCTCACTGGCAACGTCCAGGCGCAGGATGACGTGGCCCTGGCCTTCCGGGTCGGCGGACAGTTGATCGAACGGACCGTCAACGTGGGCGACCGGGTCCGCGCGGGGCAGGTCGTCGCCCGACTCGACGCGGTCAACGAGCGCAATGCGATCGACGCGGCGCGGGCGAATCTGGCCGCCGCCATGGCGCGTCTGGTCGAGGCGCGCAATACGGTCCAGCGCTACGAGCCGCTGCTGCCCCGCGGCTTCGTCGCCCGCGCCCAGTTCGACCGCGCCGTCGAGTCGCGCGATGCCGCCCAGGCGCAGGTGAGCGCGGCCGAGGCGCAGGTCAGCACGGCCGAGAACCAGCTTGGCTTCACGACCCTGCTCGCCGACGGACCGGGCATCGTCACCGCTCGCGGCGCGGAGCCGGGCGAGGTCGTCGCAGCCGGGCGCATGATCGTTCGGCTCGCCCGCGAGGGTGGACGCGACGCGGTCTTCGACGTGCCGGCGCGGGTCATCGAGGCGGCCTCCGCCGACGATGCCGTGACCGTGACACTGAGCACCGACCCCAATGTTAGCGCCAGCGGCCGGGTCCGCGAGGTCTCGCCCCAGGCCGATCCGGTGACCCGGACCTTCAAGGTTCGGGTGGGCCTCGCCAGTCCGCCGGAGGCGATGCGGCTCGGCTCCACCGTGACCGGCAGCATCCAGATCGGCGGGGTCGCGGGAATCGCCATCCCGACCTCGGCGCTCACCTCGACCCAGGGCGCGCCGGCGGTCTGGACCCTGGATCCGGAGTCGCGCACCGTGGCCCTGCGCAATGTCGACGTGGCCAGCTTTGAGCTGGATCGGGTGCTGATTTCCCAGGGACTGGAGTCGGGCGAGCTGGTGGTGACGGCGGGGGTTCAGACCCTGCGCCCCGGACAGCAGGTCCGCCTGCTCGGGGAACCGGCCCCGAACCCAACCCCGGCCCCGGTCCCTAACACGGATGCATCCCCGGATGCGGCCCCAGATGAGACTGGAGCCCCGACCGGAGACCGACCATGAGCGGTTTCAATCTCTCCGACTGGGCCATCCGCAACCGCTCGGTGACCATTTTCATCATGCTCGCGGTGCTGGCCGCCGGGGTGAGTTCCTTCTACAAACTCGGCCGCGCGGAAGATCCGCCATTCACCTTCCGCACCATGGTGGTTAAGGCGATCTGGCCCGGCGCCACCCTTGACGAGACCATCGCCCAGGTCACCGAGCGTCTCGAACGCACCCTGCAGGAGGTGCCGAACCTGGACAACCTGCGCAGCTTCACCCGCGCCGGCACCACCACCATTTTCGTGGATCTGGTGGGGAGCACGCAGGGACGGGAGGTGTCTGACACTTGGTACGAGGTGCGCAAGAAGGTGGGCGACATGCGCCACACCCTGCCGCAAGGGATCGTCGGCCCCTTTTTCAACGACGAATTCGGTGACACCTTCGGCATCATCTACGCCTTCACCGCCGACGGCTTCACGCATCGCGAACTGCGCGACGCGGTGGAGGACGCCCGTTCGCAGCTCCTCACGGTGCCCGATGTCACCAAGATCGACATCCTGGGCGCCCAGGACGAGGTCATCTATATCGACTTCTCGGCGGAGCGGCTCGCCGGGCTGGGGTTCGATCCCAGCACCCTGATCGCTGCCCTGCGCGCCCAGAACATCGTCAGCCCGGCGGGCATCCTGAGCACCAGCGACGAGTCCATCGCGCTGCGGGTCTCGGGCGCCTTCGGCTCCGAGCGAGACATCGCCGAGGTCACCTTCGCCGTCGGCGAGCGCATGCTGCGACTGCGCGACATCGCCGATGTCCGCCGCGGCTTCGTCGATCCGCCCCAACCGATGTTCCGCGTCAATGGGGAACCCGCGATCGGGCTCGCCATCGCCATGCGCGATGGCGGCGACACCCTGGCGCTCGGGCGCAACGTCGCCAAGGCCATCGCCGACATCAAGGCCGAACTGCCGCTCGGCATCGAGCCGCGTCTGGTGGCCGATCAACCCCTGACGGTGGATCTCGCGATCAACGAATTCACCACCTCGCTGTGGCAGGCGATCGGCATCGTGCTCGTCATCAGCTTCGTCGCGCTGGGGGTGCGCGCCGGCACGGTCGTGGCCATCGCCATCCCGTTGACGCTGGCCGTGGTCTTTCCGATGATGGACATCGCCGACATCGATCTCCAGCGGGTCTCGCTCGGCGCGCTCATCATCGCCCTAGCCCTGATGGTCGACGACGCCATGACCACCATCGACGCCATGAGCCGGCGTCTGGCCCTGGGCGACGACAAGACGAGCGCGGCCACCTATGCCTACCAGCACCTGTCCACGGCGATGCTCATCGGCACCCTGGTCACCATCGCCGGCTTCGTGCCCATCGGTTTCGCCCAAAGCTCGGCGGGCGAGTACACCTTTTCGATCTTCGCGGTGGTCGGCATCGCCCTGATCGCCTCCTGGCTCGTGGCCATGGTGTTCGCCCCCCTGATCGGCATGACGCTGCTACGCCCGCCCAAGGCCGGGGCGAGCGACAAACCGAGCCGCACGGTCGCCCTCTACCGGGGCTTTCTGACCCTGGCGATGCGCGCGCGCTGGTTCACCATCGCCCTGACGCTCGCGATCTTCGTCGCCGCCATCGTCGCGTTGGGTCAGGTGCCGCGCCAGTTCTTCCCCTCGTCGGACCGACCCGAACTCCTGGTCGACCTGCGGTTGCCGCAGAATGCCTCGATCCATGCGACCGAGCGCCTCGTCAACGAGTTCGAGCAGGTTTTGCGCGAGGATCCCGCGTTCGCGCCCGAGATCGAACGCTGGAGCACTTACATCGGTCAGGGCGCCATTCGCTTCTATCTGCCGCTGGACGTGCAGTTGGCGAACCCCTTCTTCGCCCAAGCGGTGATCGTGACCAAGGACATCGAGGCGCGCGAACGTCTCCAGCCGCGTCTCGAAGGACTGCTGGCCGAGCGCTTCCCGGAGGTGGTCGGACGGGTCTCGCCGCTGGAACTGGGTCCGCCGGTCGGCTGGCCTTTGCAATACCGCGTCATGGGTCCGGATCCGACCCAACTGCGCGACATCGCGCTGCAACTGGCGGATCTCGTGGCGGATCACCCCGGATCGCGCCGGGTCAATTTCGACTGGATGGAGCCGGAGCGCGAACTGCATATCCGCATCGACCAGGAGCAGGCGCGTCAGTTGGGCCTGAGCACCCAGGCGGTCTCCACCGCGCTCAATGCCAATATCTCGGGCACCCGCATCACCCAGGTTCGCGACGACATCTATCTCGTCAATGTGGTGGCGCGCGAACTTGGGGGACAGAGCCTGTCGGTCGAAACCCTGCGCAGCCTGCCGGTGTCGCTACCGAACGGACGCACCATCCCGCTCAGTCAGTTCGCCGTCTTCGAGTACGGTCAGGACTATCCGCTGGTGTGGCGACGCGACCGGGTACCGACCCTGACGGTCCAGGCCGATGTGGCGCCGGGGATGCTGCCGGAGGCCGTGGTCGCGGATCTCGCCGACCCCATCGCCACGCTGAACGCGACGCTGCCCGCGGGCTATCGCATCGAGCTGGGCGGCGCGGTCGAGGAGAGCGCCCAGTCGCAAGCCTCGGTCTTCGCGGTCGTGCCGGTGATGATCCTGCTGATGCTGACTCTGTTGATTTTCCAGCTCAAGAGCTTCGCGCGTCTCTTCATGGTCCTGAGCCTGGTGCCGCTGGGCCTGATCGGCGTGGTCGGCGCCCTGCTGGCTTCCGGCAAGCCGCTCGGGTTCGTCGCCATCCTCGGCATCCTCGCCCTGATCGGCATGATCGCCAAGAACGCGGTGATCCTGATCGACCAGATCGAGGCCGAGCGGGCGGCCGGCAAGACGGTCTGGGACGCGGTGGTCGAGGCCAGCCTGTCGCGCTTTCGGCCGATCATGCTGACCGCGCTCTCGACCATTCTCGGCATGATCCCGATCGCGCCCACGGTCTTCTGGGGCTCGATGGCTTTCGCCATCATGGGCGGCCTCGCCGTCGCCTCGCTGCTCACGCTGGTGTTTCTGCCGACGCTCTATGTGACCTGGTTCGGGGGCGTGGCGCCGCGACGCGACCAGACCGGCCAGGAATCGCAAGCCAGTGGCGCCTAGCGCGTGTCATCAATTCTCGTTTTGTGAGATAAGCCTGGAGCTCAAGGGCGTCCCCATCCCTTGAGCGGGATGCCGGCCTGTAGGGGCGAATTCATTCGCCGCGTCGGTCGCGTGGAAGCCGGGAGGTAGGGGGCGAATAAATTCGCCCCTACAGTTTGCAGAATGAAACTTTTCCGAAAACCGTATTAGGCGCCGCTGTACCAGCGCCAACCACTCCGTCACAGCGCTTGCGCGCCGTGACGGCCACCGCCGGGGTCGACCGGTTCGCTTCTTCATCCATCCAACGAGACCGATTTAAAATGGCTAATTTCTGGGACTTCATTTTTCTGATCGCGTCGAGCTTTTTATTCGTCGCCTATCTGATCATTCTCTTTCATGTCGTCTTCGACCTGTTTCGCGATCCCGCGCTGCATGGTGGCTACAAGGTGCTGTGGCTGATCGGCTTGGTGTTCCTGCCGTTTTTCACCGCCCTGTTCTACGTCCTGTTCCGTGGCAAAGGCATGGCCGATCGCCAACTCGCTGCCGTGCGGCAGGCGAAATCGGATACGGACGCCTATATCCGTCAGGTGGCCGCCAAGTCGCCCGCCGAACAGATCGGCGATGCCAAGGCGCTGCTGGATGCCGGCACCATCAACCAGGGAGAATTCGACCGGCTCAAGGAGAAGGCGCTCGCCTGATCGCCGCGACCCTGTCCGCCGCCATGCATCGGTGATGACCGAGTCCGGCGCATCCCGCGTCAAAACCTGTCGCGGATGATGCGTTCAGCCCCTTCCCGGAGGGGGTTGGAGAAAGCCACTCTTGGTTGGCTCATCGCCCCCGTGCCGAATCTTCTTCAATCTCAAGTCAGGAGCAGTCAACACCATGAACGCACTCGCCTCCTTTAGTCCACCCGCCCGCGGCCTGATCGTCGCCGGCGCTTTTGCCCTGGTCGTGACCTTGCTGGAAGCCGCCGCGCCCCTGCTGTCGCCGATCCTGCTGGCGATTTTCATCGCGATCATCGCCATCCCGGCCATCAACTGGATGCGTCGCAAGGGCGCGCCGAAATGGCTCGCGCTGGTCGTGGTCGCGTTCGTGCTGCTCGATATCGGCAGCCTCCTGGCCCTGCTGACCACCGGCGCGCTGGAGGGCTTTCGGGAAAGCCTGCCGACCTATCAGGAACGCTTCATGCTCCTGAGCCAGCAGTTTGGCGGCTGGATGGAAGGCATCGGCGTCGAAAACTCGACCGCGGCGGTGCCGGACCTGATGGACCCGAATCAGGTGATGAACACGGTGCAGCGGTTACTGTCGAATGCCAGCGGCATTTTCGCGACCGGGCTCCTGGTGCTGCTCACCGTCATCTTCATCCTGATGGAAGTGCCGACAATGCCGGCCAAGCTGAAGGCGGCGTTTCACCTGACGGAGGACGGCAATGCGCGCCTGCGTCGCCTGCTCGACAACATCAATCGCTACATGCGGATCAAGGTTCTGACCAGCCTTGCCACGGCCTGCTGCGTCTGGCTCCTGCTGACCTTCTTCGGGGTCGACTTTGCCGCCCTGTGGGCCGTGCTCGCCTTCTTCCTGAATTTCCTGCCGGTGATCGGCAATCTTCTGATGATGATCCCGGCGGTTCTGCTGGCGCTGGTGCAGATCGATCTGGCAACCGCGCTGCTGGTCGCGGCGGGCTATCTGGTGATCAACACCGCGATCGGCAATGTCATCGAGCCGCGCATCATGGGCAAGGGGCTGGGCATCTCGACCCTGGCGGTGTTCATTGCGCTGCTGTTCTGGGGCTGGCTGTTCGGCACCGTCGGCATGTTCCTCGCCGTTCCGCTCACCACGGCCCTGATCATCGCGCTCGACGCCAGTCCCCATACCCGTCCGCTCGCGATCCTGCTGGGGCCGGAAATCAAGGAGCTGCCCGAGCCCATCGTCGCAGCCGAAACAAACGAGGATACGAGCCAGTCGGACGAGCGGGAATGATGAAAACGATCCAGGTTTTCCGGAAGGGGGGTAGTCGGTTAGTGCCTCCTGTCGCAAGATGTGGGGGTGAATCCTACTGACCAATCCATATACCCGACCTTGGTGGCAGGGCGCGACTACCCGCGCAGTTACCGTGAGTTTGTCGAAATGTTC
>NZ_CAIPNF010000337.1 GCF_903866365.1 uncultured Thiocystis sp. | reverse complement strand
TTTCGACGCTCGATCCGAGGATCTTCCAAGGAGGTGAAATGCTCAAGAATGCTTGCTGACATGAGAAACTCCAATCGTCGTTTCTCGCTAGCATCCGTCAACTACCCGAAAAACGGAATGTTTAAACGCGCTCGCCCTGGCATCGGCATGGTCGAGCGCGCGTGCTGGATCGTGGGCGAGCACCGTCTCGAACGACGGTTCTTCATCAATTCAATCCCCGCACAGGCCCGGCGGTTCGCTGAGGCGGTGCGCGGTCACTGGGGGATTGAGAACAAACTCCACTGGCGGCTGGATGTCCTCTTCCGCGAAGACGCTTGCCGGATCCGCAAAGGCAACGCCCCCGCGATTCTGACGGCCATCCGCAATCTCTGCATGAACCTGTTCGAACAAAAACCCTCGAAGCTGCGCTTGTCGAAGCAGCGTCGCAAGGCCGCTTGGAACGATGACTATCGCGCTAAGGTCGTCTTTGGCTGAGTATTTATACGCGCTCGCCCTGCGTGTTTGAGCGTTTGGCGGAGCGGCAGATGGTCTAAAGCGGTATGATTCCGGCGGAGCGCGCCCGTTGACCGGTGGCGGCACGGTCGCCGCCGGTATCCCTCCCCGCTCTGTCAGGACGGGGTTTCTCGCGGAGGAACAGATGAGTATTTTATCGAGCAAAAAGGCGGGTGTCCTGATCGTGATGCCGGACATCCGGCTGGATACCCAGACCGCGCCCGCAACCGATCAACTGATCGTCGAGGCGATCGCCCAAGGCGAGACGCGCATTCTGGTGGATTTCGCCAAGACCAACTATATCTCCAGCGCCGGACTGCGGGTGCTGCTGAAGGCGACCAAGCAGCTCAAGCAGGCGGGCGGCGCCTTCGGTTTGTGCAACGCCAGCGAGCAGATCCGCGAGGTGCTCGACATCAGCGGCTTTGCGACCATCATGACCTGCTACACCAGCCTCGATGAGGCGCTGCAAGCCTTGGGCGTCTAATGTCCGCAACGCATCTGCGGCTCGATTTCGTCAACCGTCCGGATGATCTCAATGCGGCGCTCGACCGGCTTGAGACCTTTCTGGAGTCCGCGCACGCCAGCGCGAAGCTGACCTACACCGCGCGCCTGGTGCTCGAAGAACTGCTCACCAACACCCTCAAATACGGCTATGACGACCGCGACGCGCATCCTCTGCGCGTCGACTTCCGGCTCGGTCCGCCGGCAACCCTGCGAATCGAGGACGATGGGCACCCCTTCGATCCCACCGCGCAAGCGCCGTCAGTGGCACTCGACGCCGCCGTCGAGGATCGCCCGATCGGCGGTCTTGGACTGCACATGGTGCGAGCACAGACGGCATCTTTGCGATACGCGCGTCATGAAGGCATCAATCGGCTTGATGTCGTTTTTCTGGAATAAGCGACGAGAACGGAATGCCGATCGCTCTGGACGCAATGTCGCCCCTGTACGCTCCAACCCGCCTCTTTCGTCCCGGACCCCCGCCATGACCAGCGCGCCGAGCAGTGGCCAATCAGCCAATCTCTTCAAGAACTACAACCGTCTGATCGGCGTTGCCTACACCCTGCTCATCCTCGCGTTGACGGTGTTTTTCGGGTATCTGCTGGACCGCAAGCTGCACGAGGAAATCGATCTGATCCGCGGCCATGTGGCCCGACATGGTCAGTTCTTCGAGTTCGTGCTGCGCTCTTCGGCCGATCAGCTCGAAACCTTCCGAATGTCGGCGTGCGCTTCTCAACGCGACCAGATACCCGCGTCTGGCCCGACGCTGCTGGCGCAACCCCCGGGCGCCTGGCTGCACGAGGACGCCGACCGTCGCCTGTTTCATCTCGATGCGCTCCCGGACCGCGATGCCGGCGGCAACCTGGTGGGCGAGGGCAGTCTGCACGCGCGCGCCCCGGAGTTCTACGCCGATCTGAGCACGGCGCTGCGCATCAACTCCGAGTGGAGTTCGCTGGTCTTTAACCTGCCGAATGCCGTCCAGGCCCGGTTCGTGTCAATCCACCGCTTTCATGCGGTGCTGCCCTGGGATCGCTCCACGGAGCTTCCCTTCGATCCCGAGGTGTACGACAGCCCCGTCTGGATCCTGGGCCAGCCGGCGAACAACCCCGACCGCGAAAAGTACTGGGCGCCGGTGTCCTTCGCGGGCCTGGATCGCGGACTCGTCGCCCCCGTCGCCGCACCTCTGTATCAGGGACAGCGTTTCGTCGGGGTGCTCTCGATCGACACCAGTCTCGATTATCTCAATCGCCTCAACGCGGACTTTAACTATCCCCTCGGCTTCACCCTGCTGGTCGATCAGCGACAACAGGTGCTGACCCACCCGGAGCTGTACGCCAAACCGCTGGAAGTCGAGACCACGCCAGACCTGGCGAGCGCCCTGCCGCTGGCGCTGATCGGCGAGATCGATCGCTTGCGCCAACTGCCCTCGGGACAACCCGCCACCGTCAATGGGTATCTGGTCATCCGCCATGCGCTGATCAGCGCCCCCTGGTCGTTGTTCTATATCGCGCCAGTGTCCGCCCTCTGGCTGGAACTCGCCTCCGACATGGGCGCCCCCATGGTTGGCGTTCTGCTGGGACTGGCCCTGTTGATGGTACTCACCTATGTCCTGACCTCGCGCGAATTCGTCGGCCCCGCCGCCAAGCTGGTCGCGCATATCGCCGCGGAGTCCAATTTCCAGCCCGCCACTATCCCGATCGTGCCCAGCGGCTGGCGGCCTTGGTTCGAGACCATCACGCACGCCTTTCGCGAGTCGATGCAATTAGTCGCCCTGCGCCAGGAACTGGAGATCGCGGCGACCATGCAGCAGTCCATCCTGCCCCGGCACTGGCCCAAGCATCCCGGCTACGTGCTCTGGGGAACCATGCGCTCGGCGCGGGAGGTCGGCGGCGATTTTTACGATCATTTCGAGGTGGCGGACCGCCTGCGCGGCCTGGTGGTGGCCGATGTGAGCGGCAAGGGGATTTCGGCCGGACTCTTCGGCATGGTCTCCAAGACCCTGCTGCGGTCGGCGGCCACCTCGGGGGATCTGCCGATCGGCGAGATGATCGCCAAGGTCAACGACAGTCTCGCCGAGGATAACGAGAGCTGCATGTTCGTGACCCTCTTCTACGCCCGGCTCGATCCGGAGACGGGATGCCTGGACTTCGTCAACGCGGGACATCCAGCGCCCCTGCTGATTCATGCCGATGGCGGAGTAGCCGAATTGGCCCTGACCAGGGGCATGGCACTGGGCGCGATGGACGGGCTCGACTATACCGCCGCGTCGGTCCAGTTGCGCCCCGGCGACACGCTGTTGATGTTCAGCGATGGCGTCACCGAGGCCATGAACGACACCGATGAAGAGTTCGGCACCAAACGCTTGTCCGCGCTCTTCCTCGACCAGCCGCCGCCGGATCCGCGCACGGCGGTGGAGCGGGTGCTGGCGGCGGTGGATCGGTTTGCCGGCGGGGTCGAGCAGTTCGACGACATCACCTGTGTCGCCTTGCGCTATCGGGGCACCGATCCCGCGCCAGATGCGCCGGCGGACACCGCGGAGGCTACGTCATGAGTTTGTTCGCCGGAATGCGGTGTTCGTGCTGGGCGCTGACGGCCATGCTGGCGCTCTGGTGCAACGCCGTCGCGGCCACGGACGATTCGCTCGCCGCGATTCAAGCGCGCGGGACACTGCTGGTCGGGGTCAAGTCGGATGTGCCGTGCTGGGGCGAACTGGACAAGACCAGCGGCGAGATCGTCGGCCTGGAGCCGGATCTCGCGCGGGATCTGGCCGAGCGACTGGGCGTGGCTCTTAAGCTAGTTCCGGTCCTGTCGGCCGAACGGGTCTCCGCGCTGGAAACGCGGCAGGTGGACGTCGTGATCGCCACCCTGAACGCAACGCCCGAGCGCCGCGCCCAATTGACGCTGGTGTCGCCCTCGTACTACGAATCGGGCGCCGGGCTGCTCGCGCGTCGTTCCGAGGGCTTCAAACAGTGGTCCGAACTGCGCAACCGACGAATCTGTTCGCGGCGTGGTTCCTTCTATAATCGCCCGATCGCGGTCGAGTACGGCGCGGATATCGTGGCCCTGTACAGCGCCGAGATCGCGCTGGCGGCGCTGCGCGACGGACGCTGCGACGGTTTTCTCGGCGACACCGCGGTGTTCGCGGTCATGTTGCAGAATCTCGAGCTGGCCGAGCGCTACGAGATGACCCTGCCCGCGCTCTATCCGACCGGCTGGGCGGTGGCCCTGCATCCCGACGCGCGCGGCGGTCGTCTGGAAGCCGCGATCTCCCAGGCCATCGTCCACTGGCACCGGAGCGGTCTGCTGGGTCGACTGGAGGAGAAATGGGGCATCCCCCGCTCCGAATTCAGCCGGCGGATGGAAGCCGAGTGGCGTCAGGCCGCGCCTGATTCCGACCCTGAACCTGAACGCAGATGAGCCTACCCCACCCAAGTCATCTCATGACCGCTTGCCGAACGCTCTGACCTTCGGCGGTCCCCTCGACGTGTTCGCCAACTCCTCCTTTGCCGACTTCACCGCGCACCATTTCCCCCAGGCCAACATCCAGACCTATCCCGACTGGCGGGATGCCATCCGGTCGGTGCGTACGGGCGAAGTCGTCGGGATCTATCGCCCCCTACAGGATTTGCAGCCATTCGAAGTGGGGGATACTGATTCCCGGAAATCGTCTAAATAACAGTTATTACATCCAGCCACTCAGCGCGCCTCAAGTCAGAGTCATCATGATCGCTCGGCGTTAGTTGAGTCGTCGGTGGATTCGGTTTAGGTCTCCGCCATCAGCTCGACAACTCGGAAGCGGACGATGGCATCGGTGCTGGAGCCTTTGCAGACCGACCCCGGTTGGCTCAAGAAGTCGGCGAGTACGGGCGAGGCGTCGATGGAAGATCGCGCCAGCCGCCGTCGCCGTCCGTGCTCAGCTTCATGACGCAAACCGCCGCGCGGGTTCATCTCCTCGCCCGCCGTGGCGTTTATCCCCCGAGGAGCCTTCAACCACAGGAACGAGCCATGAACGACCAAGCGAAGCCGTATCAACAACTCATCGCCAAGTGCTGGGCGGATGACGCCTTCAAACAGCGCCTGCTGGCCGATCCGGCTGGGACGCTGGCGGCGGAGGGGATGGCGGTGCCGGAGGGGGTCACGGTGCGGGTGGTGGAGAACGGCGCGCAGGACGTCACGCTGGTCATTCCGGCCAGGCCGACGGAGCTATCAGATGAGGTGCTTGGCGGCGCAGCAGGTGGCACGAGTTGGGGCGGATCCTGCGCTTGTTTCGTTATGAACAGTATGTACTCACGGTTCGCCCATTTTGACAGCTGATTACCCGGATTGGGCGCCCACGCCGAGATAGAGATCCTGCGGAAAGTCGAGCAAGCTGACAATGCGCGACTGCACGGCGTTCAGTGGGGTCATGTTGAGCCAGTCCGTGC
>NZ_CAIPNF010000336.1 GCF_903866365.1 uncultured Thiocystis sp. | reverse complement strand
GTCCAACACTTCCGCACTGCCAAGACCGACCATTCTACGCTCCCTCAGGGCTTTGTCAACCCCCCAACGCCCAGATTCCTTCCCGCTCCCGAACTCCGTTAAGCAAGCCGAACACTCTACCAATGCCGAGAAATCGCTGTCAATCTTTTTCAGTCAGACCAGCAATTCTCGCCGGGAACTCTAGCGCGTCGGGGCTAAAGTGAGAATTGCTGGGGCGCCACCAGGGTGAGCGCGTATAATTTTTTCTGAAATCAATAAAATCAAACAGTTAAGATGCGAGCTTCACAATACATATGAACTGTAACTTATTGATTTATAGGGGTACGCGCTCGCCCTGGGGGCGCCACAGGTAGCACTGACAGAACCGGCATGAATACGCTATGATTTACGTTTGCCGAAGTCATGCCATCAAGCCATTTTTCCAATCCGTATGCTGGCTTGATGGTCCAGAGCACCGTCCGAATACGTGACGCGGCGGCATGGTGACGCGAGAACTCATCTGGATCACGGCACGACCAACAACTCCGCTGGTTTCGACTCGCGGCCAAGCGATATCGCTACCATTCCCGATCAATCTTTTCGAGCACCCTGATGCCTTCCTCGATGCAACCTGACGACTCCGGTGCCGAACAGCCATTCATCTCACACTTGATCGAACTGCGTAATCGGCTGATCCGTATGCTGATCGCCATCGGGTTAGTGATTCTGGTGCTTTTCCCGTTTGCCAATGACATTTACACCTTTGTCGCAGGCCCTTTGATCGCTCAGTTGCCAGAAGGCAACAGCATGATCGCGACACAGGTCATCTCGCCCTTCCTGACGCCCTTCAAGCTGGCACTGGTGGCAGCCGTATTCCTCGCGATGCCCTACCTGCTCTATCAACTTTGGGCCTTCGTTGCACCTGGCCTCTACCAGCATGAGCAGCGTCTTGCGATTCCTCTGCTGGTCTCCAGCATCCTTCTCTTTTATATAGGTATGGCCTTCGCCTATTACCTGGTGTTCCCATTAGTCTTCGCCTTCATGGCCAGCACGACACCTGAAGGCGTGGCAATGATGACCGACATCGCCTCCTATTTGGATTTTGTCCTGGCGCTATTTTTTGCGTTCGGACTCGCCTTCGAGATCCCGATCGCCACCATCCTGCTGGTCGCGGTCGGCGCGGTGACGCCTGATGACTTGGCCAATAAGCGTCCTTACGTGATTGTCGGCGCTTTCATCATTGGTATGTTGCTGACTCCCCCGGATGTGTTTTCTCAGACCATGTTGGCCATCCCGATGTGGCTGCTGTTTGAACTCGGCATTTTCTCCTCGCGCCTCCTGATACGTCGGCGTAAGGATGAACAAAAGGATACCGATCTCAAAACATCGGCAAATGGCAACGCCGCATCATGCGCGCGAGCAACTATTGGCGCATCCGATACCCCCAGTGAGCTTGACAGCGTTCTAACGGTACGTGTCGATGATCCTGATCGTTGGCGCCCGTTGACGGATGATGAGATGGAAGCGGAGTTGGATCTGGCAGATGCCGATCGACCGTCGGAGTCGACACCCCGACAAGCCAATGCGTCTGATTCGAGAGCCAGAACGATCAATTCGGTCGAGGAAAAAATCATGCGGGCAAATCGGTTACGCGAGTTGCACAACGATTTTGCGGCACGCCAGGTACTTTACGAGGTCCTTGAAGAAGGCGACACCGATCAACGGCGAATTGCGCGCAACATTCTCCAGCAACTCGACCATGTTTAGCGCCGCCAAACACATTTGATTCAGCAGCGAAAACTTCGGTCTGACAAGTTTGCACGACGCAAGACTGCTCTCACGCATCAAGACTGGCCGCCGAGACGACGGTCTTCTTTGTTGCTGGGCACCCTCAGGCATTTATTGCTTTTACCAATAACTTTGGTCAGTTATTATAAAAACTTCTGATAGCGCGAAGGACACGAATGGCCATGGTCTCGGGATCCCAGATTCACTACAAACAGAATCGTTTGAAGCAGCTTCGGGCTTTCTGCCACGCCGCGCGCACCGGCAGTGTTAGCGCCGCCGCCGAGAAAATCTTCCTGAGTCAACCGACCGTCTCTCTCCAGATCCAGGCACTGGAGCGGGAATTCGGCACGATTCTGTTTGAGCGACGCGGCCCCAAGATCAAACTGACGCCTGAAGGCGATCTCTTGTTCCAGATGGCGGAACCCCTGGTCGACGGCATGGACAAATTGCATGATGCCTTTGCCACCCAATGTGGCCGCGTGGACAAGGGCGTGCTGAATGTTGCCGCTGGCGAATCGACGATTCTCTATATCCTGCCAGAGCCGGTGCGCGCCTTTGTCGATCAATTTCCGGGGATCGAACTTAAGCTCCACAATGTCACGGGGCGCGATGGCTTGGCTATGCTGCGTGCCGATGAGGTCGATCTTGCCGTAGGTTCGATGCTGGAAACGCCCGATGACATCACCTATCGGCCCTTCGTGACCTATCAGCCGACCTTGATCACCCCCAGAGACCATCCGCTCGCGAACAAGACCTCGGTGACGCTGGAAGAGATCGCGCCTTACGGACTGATTTTACCGCCCCGCCATTTGAGCACCTGGCGACTCGTCGATCTGGTCTTCAAGCAGCATAACCTGGGGTATCACGTCACCATGGAAGCGGGTGGCTGGGAAGTGATCAAAAAATACGTCGAGCTTGGTCTGGGCATCTCGATCGTGACTGACGTCTGTCTGACTGGCGAGGAAAATCTGGGGGTCACCCCCATCGGACAATATTTTCCCAAGCGGAGTTATGGCATTGTGCAACGTCGCGGGAAATTTCTGTCGCCACAAACCAAGTGTTTCATGAAAACGCTGGATCGAATTTTCGCGGATCGGGTGGTGGAACCACAGCACCAGACCGTCGGCGACGCAAAATGGGAAGATGCCTTCCTGGGCTGACCAGTCCAGAAAACATCATGATCGCCAACCTCCGGGGACGCAGGCGTTGTCCGCGCCGGATGGCGAATCGATGGTTGAGTTCCCGCATAGAGGACGTGTGTTTAGCCCGCTGATCGGGCGAACTTGGCCGTCGTCACTCTATCGTACTCTGTACGACTAACGTAACGGGTTTGTTTAAACTTTAATCACTATGGATCTGACTAAACGAATTGGCCAACGCCTGCGCGCGGCCCGACATGAGCAAAAGCTCAGCCTTGCCGACCTCTCAAGCCGCACGAACGCACTCTCCAAATCTCGCATCAGCAATTACGAACAGGGCATTCGCCGGATGGGGCTTGAAGAGGCACATCTGTTATCGGTCGCACTCGGGACAGTGACGCCGACCTATCTGCTGTGTCTCGACGACAAGGGTCCATTGTCGCCGCAAGAACGGCAGTTAGTGGAGTATTTCCGCCAAACGGATGAACGCGGCAAGAACACGATCCTGAAAATTGCCGTGGGAGAGTTGGATTTCGGGTCGGTCAATGTCGCCGACGAGACGGAGAGCCCATGACAGGATTCGCGGCCGCTAGGATCGCGAGCACCTCCTGACGCGCGCGACAGCGAAACGTGACGGACTGCCGGGATGCTGACGCATGTCGCTGCTGCGGAATCCCGCACGCCAATCGACATTTTTGGCGGGCGAGATGCGGGGAAGGGATTCTATGGTCGGCAGGAAACACCGCTGCAAACGGTGTTTCCTGAATACCGTGAAAAACACCGTTATTTATAGGCTCCAACGCCGCAGAACAACCCCTCCTTGTTGGTCATGACATAACTGGTCTTCTCGCGGATCTCGTCGCTGCCTGGATAGGGCCAGTGATAATCGACCCAGCCTTCCCCGGACGACTTGGCAACCGCAATCATGTTCTTGAAGAGTTCATCTCCATACTTGTTGAAATCCAGCAGGTTCTTGCCAACCAGTTCGGGTTTCATCGCGTGCGAAAGCATGACGCCCTCAAGATCCATGCAAAAGACGTAGAGATCTTTCTCCTTAAAGCCGCCATCATCGGCGGCAAACACCGCGAACGCCTTGTCCCCGCCCATCTCATTGACGGCGGCCTGCGCCTTCTGCGACATCGCCTTGGCCTCATCGGGGCTAGCCATATCGCCGGCGATCGCGAGAGTCATGGTCGCGCCAAGCAGCGCCATGGAAGCGGTGACGAAAAGTGATTGACGCATCATCTGATCCTCTCTCTAGTTATGGATTGTTATAAGCCACACGAAGATAGTACAAAACATGGAACGGGATCCAGTCCGGATGCATTGAGCTTCCATCGAATCAACAGATCCGCGGCAATTGCTCGCCGGCCAGCCAATCGACGATCCGGCTCCCGCCAAAGCCGGTCTCCATCTGCACGAAGCGCAGTGCGTCCTCGACGACCTCGCCAATGATCGCCGATGCCGTCCCTTTAGGATGCGCGCGCATGATCGACAGCAGGGCCTCGGCGCGTTCGGCGGGACAGATCGCGACCAGTTTGCCCTCGTTGGCTACATAGAGCGGGTCGAGCCCGAGCAGTTCGCAGGCGGCGGCCACCTCGGGGCGCACCGGGATGGTCTGCTCGCGGATCTGCATGCCGACGCTCGACTGATGGGCCAGTTCGTTCAAGGTCGTCGCCAGGCCCCCGCGGGTCGGATCGCGCAGACAACGAATCTCCGGGACGACGTCGATCATGGCCGCCACTAGATCGTGCAACGCGGCGCTATCGGACTGAATCTCGGTCCCGAAGCTCAGATTTTCGCGTTTGGAGAGAATGGCGACACCGTGATCGCCCATGCTGCCGCTGACCAGGATGGCATCGCCGGGCCGCGCCCGATCGCCGGAGATATGGATGCCGTCCGGCACCACCCCAATGCCTGTGGTGGTGATAAAGACACCGTCGCCCTTGCCGCGCTCGACCACCTTGGTATCGCCGGTCACGATGGGCACGCCGGCCACATTGGCGGCATGGGCCATGCTCTCGACGATACGCACGAGCTCGCACAGCGGAAAGCCTTCCTCCAGGATGAAACCGGCGGCCAGATAGAGCGGCCGCGCGCCGGCCATGGCCACATCGTTGACGGTGCCATGGACGGCCAGTGAACCGATGTCGCCGCCGGGGAAGAACAGCGGCGAGATGACGTGCCCGTCGGTACTCATGACCAAGCGTCCGGCTGGCGGCATGAACAGGGCTTGATCGTTGCCTTGGGCGAGCAGTTCGTTATCCAGAGCTTTCTGGAACACCTCGGCGATGAGTTGGGCCATGGCGCGTCCGCCGGCGCCATGACTCATGTCCACGGCGCCGTTTTTCAGGTCCAGTCGAACGGGGAAGCGTCGGTCGGTCGTCATCACAGCAATTTCACCAATGCGGCAGTCGCGGCAATTTGTGCCAGGATCAAGGGGACGATCCATTTCAGCAGATCCGTCTTGACACGCTCGATGTCGGTTTTGAGTTCGCCACGCAGCTGCTCAATGTCTTTTTTCAGACGCAGTTCGGTTTCGCGCAGATCCGCGCGCACCTGCTCGATGTCGGTTTTCAGTTCCGCGCGTACCTGTTCAATCTCCTTCCTGATGCGCAATTCGGTTTCGCGCAATTCGGCGCGCACCTGTTCGATGTCGGCTTTCAGATCCGCGCGCACCTGCTCAATCTCTTTTTGCAGCCGCAATTCGGATTCGCGCACATGACCCTGGGTCGCCAGATCCGGCAAGTGCGGATAGCGTTCCTCAAGTCGCTCGAATGCCTCCGCGATGACCTTGGCGCGGGTCTTGTCGTCCGGCGCGCTGGCAAGCGCTTCATAGAGTGCGATGACTGAACTCATGGATCTGTTCCGCGGATCGAATACCAAACTGTCAATCTGCCAGCGAGCGCGGCGTGATGCAAGTCAGTGCGGCGGCCTCCCCTCAACCCTCCGCGTTCGCAGCAGCTCGCGACAGCGCGTTCGGATTAGGCCAGTGCTGTCCGCGACGCCGGCGCTTCCCTGAACCGCCCGTAGCTCCAGTAGGCCGCGCAGGCGCCTTCGGACGAGACCATGCAGGAACCCATGGGATTGTCCGGAATGCAGACCGTGCCGAAGAGTTTGCAGTCGGTGGGCTGCTTGACG
>NZ_CAIPNF010000335.1 GCF_903866365.1 uncultured Thiocystis sp. | reverse complement strand
GTCGCGCTGGGCGTCGAGCGTGGCGACCCGCATCCGGGCCAGCGGCTGTCCGGCCTGCACGAAATCGCCCTCGTTGACCAGGATGGTCTCCACCCGTCCGGCGAGCTTGGTGGCGACATCGATCTCGGTGGCCTCGATGCGACCGTTGCCGCTGACGAAGCCGGCGCCCGGACCCGAGGGTTTCATGGCGTTCCAGGCCAACACCCCGATCGCTGAGACGGCAATCGCAATCGCGATCGCGGCGAGGATGACTCTTGTTCGTTGCGGTTGCGATTGGTTTGTCATCCGCCGTCTCCCTCCACGGACCAGAACGGCCCGAATCGCGTGTCCATGACCATGAACACCCCCAAGATGGGACGATGGCAACCCTCACAAGCCGCTGACATCCGATCCCGCGAAACGCTCGCCCGGTCTTGCAGGGATGAGCATGTCCGAATCAAACTACGCTTGCCGAGAGGCTTGGGTCTGTGCGCTACCACACAGAGCGAATCCTGCCGAGCGCGATCGACTGATCGCCGTCGGGCTTGACTCCAGGATCGAGCCGCCGACATGATGCCGATCGCGTGAAGTCGGCGACAAAGGTGCCGCAAGTGAATGATCTCTTTGCCGAACACGCGGTCTAGATCGGGGTAGAAGATGACCTCATCTTCTGTCGGTACGGAACAAGGCTGATTGATCTCGCTATTTCCCTGGGGACTTCGATGACTCGCTTCCAGTTTCTAACTGTCTTCATCAAATTTTCTCCCGGTTGAAACCCCGTCCCTTTAGGGCGGCGCTAATTCGAGCTTGCTTTGTTTTTACAGTTTTCCGTTAGAATCTGTAAATGCCGTTTAAAGCCTACCGATACCGCTTTTACCCCACGCCTGAGCAGGTTCAAAACCTCGCCCAGACGTTCGGTTGCGTGCGCTATGTCTACAATCGATCACTGAGGTATCGACAAGATGCCTGGTACGAACGGCAAGAAAACGTGTCCTATCTGCAAAGCTCGGCCCTCCTCACTGGATGGAAAAAAGAACCGGAGCGTCTCTGGCTCAACGAGGTATCGAGCGTTCCTTTGCAGCAGTCGTTGCGCCATCTCCAAACGGGGTACAGCAACTTTTTCAAAGGCCGGGCGAAGTACCCGCACTTCAAAAAGAAGGACAGCCCGCAGTCGGCGGAATACACCACGTCGGCATTCAAATGGGATGGCGAAACGCTGAAGATCGCCAAGCAAGCCGAACCGCTTGATATCCGGTGGTCGCGCCGTTTTACCGGCAAACCAACCACGGTGACGGTATCCAAGGACGCAGCGGGGCGGTACTTCGTCTCTCTCTTGGTGGAGGAAGAGATCGCCTTGTTGCCCGTGGTCAACGTCACGGTTGGCGTCGATGTGGGCATCAAGGACGTGGCGGTTCTCTCCACCGGAGAGCGCACGGGCAACCCCAGGCACACGGCGAAGTACGCCGCGAAATTGGCCAAGGCACAGAAACGCCTCGCCAAGAAGCAGAAAGGATCCAACAACCGCCGCAAGGCCAAACTGAAAGTGGCGCGCGTCCATGCCAAGATTGCCGATGCGCGCCGTGACTTCACCCATCAACTGACCACGACGCTGATTCGCGAAAACCAAGTGATCTGCGTCGAAAACCTGGCAGTCAAGAACATGGTGAAGAACCCAGCGCTGGCGAAAGCCATCAGCGATTCAAATTGGGGTGAGCTTGTCCGGCAGTTGGAATACAAAGCAGGATGGTACGGACGCACGGTGGTCTCCATCGATCGCTGGTTCCCATCCTCGAAACGCTGTGCGTGCTGTGGGCATACCGTCGCAAAGCTGGATTTAAGCGTCCGGCAATGGACCTGCCCGGAGTGCGATACCGAGTTGGACAGAGACGTGAATGCGGCTCTGAACATCAAAGCGGCGGGGCTCGCCGTGTTAGCTTGTGGAGAGACTGTCAATCCCGTGTTGGCGAAAGCTGGCATTGGTTCGTCTCGTTGAAACAAGAATCTCCGGGTCTTCAGCCCGGAGAGTCGTCAATCAGTTCGCGATGCCCCGGGAATGGACGCTGGAGACCCTGCCGGAGCCGACCGACCCGCGCGTGAAGCTCCGCGCGATCCCGGCGCGCACCATCGCCGTCATTCGCTATTCAGGCACCTGGTCGCAGAGCCGCTACGACGAGCACCTGAAGACGCTGCAAGAGGCCCTCGCGCAACGTGGCCTGACCTGGCATGGCGAACCGGTGTGGGCTCGCTATGATCCTCCCTGGAAGCCCTGGTTTCTGCGACGCAACGAGATCTGGCTTGAGCTTTTAAGTAATTGATTTAATATGCCTTAACCGCGTCTCACCGAACGTCGTGGGTTGCCGCAAGGTCGACCCTCGCTCGAAACGACGCATGTCGCTCTGGACGCGGTTTCGCGGGAGGATTGATGGAATTCAAGGATTACTATGCCGTGCTCGGACTGGAGCGCACGGTCGCCCAGGATGAGATCAAGCGTGCCTACCGCAAGCTGGCGCGCAAATATCACCCCGACGTCAGTCAAGAGCCGGAGGCCGAGGCGCGCTTCAAGGAGGTGGCCGAGGCGTATGAGGCACTGAAAGACGTCGAGAAGCGGGCGGCCTATGACGATGTGGCGAACCGCTACCAACACGGCCAGGAGTTTCGCCCGCCACCCGGATGGAATAGCGGATTCGAGTTCAGCGGTGGTGACTTTGACGAGAGCGTCGACTTCAACCGCAGCGATTTCTTCGAATCGCTCTTCGGGCACCCGACGGCCGGTGCCCGTGGGCGGGGCCAGCGGGCGGGCAGCGACCATCACGCCAAGGTATTGATCGACCTGCAAGACGCCTATCGGGGCGGCCGCCGCGGCATCTCGCTGCGCGTCCCGCGGATCGATGCGAACGGACAAGCGACCATCGAGGCGCGGCACCTGGAGGTCAACATTCCCAAGGGCATCCGCGACGGACAACACCTGCGACTCGCCGGTCAAGGTGGCCCAGGACAGGGTGACGGTCCGGCGGGCGATCTGTACCTTGAGATCGCGTTCGCGCCGCACCCGGTCTTTCGCGTCGACGGCCGTGACGTCTACCTCGACCTGCCGGTCGCGCCCTGGGAAGCGGCCCTCGGCACCGGCGTCACCGTCCAGACCCCGGATGGCAGCGTCCAACTCACGGTTCCGCCTGGCTCGTCGCCGGGCCGCAAGTTGCGCCTCAAGGGCCGGGGTCTTCCCGGCGTTCCCCCCGGCGATCTCTATGCGGTGCTCTCGATTCGCTTGCCGCCGGCCGACACGCCGACGGCACAGGACGCCTATCGCCGGATGGCCGAGGCGTTCGGCGATTTCCACCCGCGCGGCACATTGGAGGCTTGATGCCGATGAACACGATTAACAGGACCGCGACGCCGTGCGTCATTGTCGAGGAGGAGGTCCAGTTCACGCTCATCGAGCTGAGCCGGGCGTGCCGGACCGAGATCGATCAAGTAGTTGAATTGGTGATGGAAGGTGTGCTGACGCCGAGCGGCGAAGACGCGGAGCATTGGCAGTTTCGCGGGGCGACGCTCAGACGCGCACGGAGGGCGTTGCGTCTCGCGCGCGATCTGGAATTGAACGCCGCCAGCACGGCACTCGTGCTCGACCTGCTCGATGAGATCGACGCGCTCCGGTCACGGCTGCGGCGCCTGGGCGGCGACTGAGCGACGGACGGCATCCTGTCGATGCCGAGCGCGCCGTGCGGGCCGAGTGGCGGCGCATTTGGGGTCACGCCCTCATGGCTGTTTTTCCAGTCAAGATCCATCTTGGATTGATGGGAACCATCGATTCAGTGGTTCACGCCCGAGGCGTCCGACGGACGCCTTGTTTCAAGCGCCGGTTCAACCCTATCGGACTGTGCGAGCATTCAGTGACGCATTTAGCACGCTGACGCGAGTCCTCGCCCCGGCAAGCGTCTGTTCGCTATCACAAATAGAAAGGCTATTCTCGGTCAAGGGTTTTCGCTGCCGACAACTCACTGCCATTCAGCGAAGCCGTTTGCGGCGAGCCATTCGGTCTCGCTCAGGAGAGCCTTGTCGAACCATGAACGGCTTTACGCTCAGAGGTTTAGGGTTTTTCGTTCGCCCTTGACCCTTCGACAAGTTCAGGACTCTGGGCGAACGGAAACTCCTTAACGTCATGGCCGTGACGCATCGGGGGAGGAATGGAGCGCGATTTTTTCAGCGGCCGGCGAAAACAGGGCGATGAAAACAGGTTCTTAAGTTCGCTAGCGCACTGAAGCGCGTCGTCATGACAGCTAGATTCACACATCCCAGTTGCATTCACTGATCCCGCGCGACACCCGCAAGCCGTGGCGCAAACCCCGACCCAGTTACTCGGGAAACGATGCACGCTGGACTGACCGACCGTGGCGCAACGCCAATTGATGGCCAAGACAACAGGTGATGATGATGAATAAGCTCCTAACGCTGATGCTGCTGATCGCGATCAGCGGATTGTTCGGCTGCAATACCATGGAGGGCGCCGGCAAGGATATCCAGCGCGGCGGCGATGCCGTGAGCGAGACGGCAAGAGATGTCAAGAAGGATATGTGAACGGCGTGAATCGCCTGTGCACCGCTAGGGGAGACGGCGCTTGATCATCCCCGCTTTCGACACCCTGGTTGCCGAGCTGGCCGGATGGCCCTGGATCCGGGGCGCGGACGCCGTGGGGTTCGTGCTGCTGATCGGCTATCAGCTCTCCATGAATTGGCTCGCGCGCCGCCACCCCGAGCGCACCCACCAAGGCCGTTCCAACCGGCTGCGCCGGGCCTGGATCGAGGCCGTGCGCGTCGGGGACAAGGACAACCTGGCGATCCAGACCCTGCGCAACTGGGTGATGTCCGCCACCATGTTCGCCTCGACCTGCATGCTGATCAGCCTGGGCATCATGGGCGTGACCTTCGGCGGGATCGATCTGGCCGATCTGTCGCAGGCGCTGAGCGCGGCGCCGAGCGGTCCGGATCTCGTGCGGCTCAAGCTGCTGCTGCTCGCCGCCCTCTTCTTCGCCGGCTTCATGTCCTTCCTGTTGGCGCTGCGGTACTACAACCAGGGTGGCTTCGTCATCAATCTGCCGGACGGATTTTTCAACGGCCCGGCGCTCGACCCCATCGCCGAGACCCTCGATCGCGCCGGTCGCCACTACAACCAGGGCACTCGGGTCTTCATCCTGGCCGTGCCCTGCGTGCTCTGGCTGATCGGTCCGGACTGGCTCCTGGGCGGAGCCCTGGCCGCCGTCCTCCTGCTCTATCGCTTCGACGTTCACGACGACCGCGTGCTGGCGCCAGCGGCAGCGGCGGTTCCCAGCGGGCTCGGCGTCGGGGCGCCGCATGCGCTCGCGACCGAGGAGGTGTTGCAGGCGCTGCGCAGCCGACTCGACGGGCTGTCGGCCACCGAGGCGGCCAAGCGCCTCGCGCTCGTCGGCCCCAATCGGCTGCCCGCCCCGCCACGAGACGGGCCGATCAAGCGCTTCCTCAAGCATTTCCACGATAGCCTCATCTACATCCTGCTCGCCGGCGCGGTCGTGACGGCGCTCATGGGGCACTGGGTCGATACCTGGGTGATCCTGGCCGTGACGGTCATCAATGCCGTCATCGGCTTCATCCAGGAGGGCAAAGCCGAGCAGGCGCTGGCGGGCATCCGCAAGATGCTCGCGCTGCACGCCCAGTGCCGACGCGACGGCCAGTGGCGGCTGCTCGACTCGGCCGATCTGGTGCCGGGCGACCTGGTGCGCCTGCGCGCCGGCGACCGCGTCCCCGCCGATCTGCGTCTGTGCGAATCGGCGAGCCTGCGCATCGACGAGTCCGCGCTGACCGGGGAGTCGGTGCCCGCCGACAAGGGGACCGATCCGGTGGATCTGGCGGCGGGGATCGGCGACCGGCGGGGGATGGCCTACTCGGGCACCCTGGTCGCCGGCGGTGCCGGGCTGGGGGTGGTCACGGGCACCGGGCCGACCACCGAGCTGGGGCGCATCGGCCGGATGATCGCGGAGGTGCAGACGCTGGCGACCCCGCTGACCCGCCAGATGGCCGCCTTCGGTCGGGTGCTCTCCTTCGTGATCCTCGCCCTGGCGGCGGGGATGTTCCTGATCGGTTGGTGGCTGCACGACTTCCCGCTGGGCGAGCTGGTCATGGCGGCCATCGGTTTTGCTGTCGCCGCCATCCCGGAAGGTCTGCCAGCGGTTCTGACCATCACCCTGGCGCTCGGCGTGCAGCGGATGGCGCGGCGCAACGCCATCACGCGCCGGCTTCCGGCGGTGGAGACCCTGGGCTCGGTCACCGTCATCTGCACCGACAAGACCGGCACCCTCACCCGCAACGAGATGACCGCGCGGCATCTGGTCACCCGCGTCGCGCAGTACGAGGTGACGGGGATCGGCTATGCCCCGGACGGCGAGATTCGCTTCAATGGGCGCTCCGTCGCCCTCGCGCAAACCCCGGACCTCCAGGCCCTGGTCGAGGTCATGGCCCGCTGCAACGACGCCCACCTCGCCGAGGAGGATGGCCACTGGACGGTGATCGGTGAACCGACCGAGGGCGCGCTGCGTACCCTCGCGCACAAGGCTGGTTTCGCGTCGGGCGAGGCCCGGCGCCTGGCGGTCATCCCCTTCGATTCGACCCGCAAGCTCATGGCGACGCTCGACCTGGTGCCAGGACAGGCGCGGCGGATACTGGTGAAGGGCGCGCCCGGTCCGGTGCTGCGGCTCTGCACCGAGCAGCGCGGCGTCGACGGCGGCCGCGAGCCGCTGGAGTTGGGGTTCTGGGAGGATCAGATCGAATCCCTTAGCGCCGAGGGACTGCGCGTGCTGGCCGCCGCCGTGGGCGCCGTCGCGGACGACAAGAGCGACCTCGCGCCCGCCGATCTCGATGGCGGGCTGCTGTTCCTGGGGCTGGTCGGCATCCTCGACCCGCCGCGCCCGGAGGCGGTCGCGGCCATCGCCGCCTTCCGGCAGGCCGGTATCCGGGTCAAGATGATCACCGGCGATCATCCCGGCACCGCGATCGCCATCGCGCGGGAAATGGGCATCGGAGATGGGCATCGCGCGGTCACCGGGGCCGAGCTGGAGGCTGCGGACGACGCGGCGCTGCGCCGGATCGTTCGGGATCATGACGTCTTCGCCCGCACCAGCCCGGAGCACAAGCTGCGGCTGGTGCAGGCGCTCCAAGATAATGGCGAGGTGGTGGCCATGACCGGCGACGGGGTCAACGACGCCCCGGCGCTCAAGCGCGCCGACGTGGGCGTGTCCATGGGCATCAAGGGGACCGAGGCGACCAAGGAGGCGGCCGCCATCGTGCTGGCCGACGACAATTTCGCCTCGATCGAACAGGCGGTGGCGCAAGGCCGCACCATCTATGACAACCTGCGCAAATCCATCCTCTTCCTGCTGCCGACCAATGGCGCCCAGGCGCTGGTCATCCTGGTCGCGGTGCTGTTCGGCTTCGCGCTGCCGCTCTCGCCGGTGCAGATCCTCTGGGTCAATCTGGTGGTCGCCGTGACCCTATCGCTCGCGCTCGCCTTCGAGCCCGCCGAGCCGGGGCTGATGCGGCGCCCCCCGCGCCGACCGGACACGCCCATCCTCGGCGGCTGGCTGCTGTGGCGCATGGTCCTGGTCTCGCTGCTGATCGGCGCGGCCACCATCGCCGTCTTCCTCGTCGAGCAGGGCCAGGGCGACACCATCGCCTCGGCGCAGACCATGGCGGTCAACACCCTGGTGCTCGGGCAGGTCTTCTTCCTCTTCAACTGTCGCTCGCTCCACGCATCGAGCCTGAGTCCGCGTCGGTGGTTGACCAACCCGGCGGTCGGGATCGCGGTCGGGGCGCTCGCCCTGCTGCAAGCCCTGTTCGTCTATGCGCCCTTCATGAACGCCTGGTTCCACACCGCCCCCCTGGCCGCCCGCGACTGGCTGCTGCCGGTTGGACTTGGCGCGGGGATCTTTCTGCTGGTCGAGATCGAGAAGGCGATCGGCCGGTGGTTTGCGCTCCGTTCGGGGCTGCTCGCGCACGTCAACGCCCCTGACCCGAACAGGAGAGGGGGCAACGCGGAGCCTGTCTAACGCAAATTTTTTCAGGACTTCCCGTCCGCCCCGCGGCGGACGGAAGGACCGGAATCGCGGCCCGATCCCAACCGATCCCGCCACGGACCGATCCGGCACGGAGGCCACCATCCATCGTCAACCACTGGAGCATTCGTGATGAATTTCGATTACACCAAACCCAACGTCGGCAACACCGATCGTCTGATTCGCGCCATCGTCGGCGTCCTTCTGATCCTCGCCATCTTTCGCGGTAGCTGGATTGGCGGACTCCTCGGCGCGGTGCTGCTCGTCACCGCTTATTTCCGCTTCTGTCCGGTCTACACCTTCTTCGATTTCAGTTCCAACAAGGATGTGACGCCAGTCAGCAAATAGGCCAGGAGGCCGCCTACCGAGCGGGCCGCCAGGCCCGGCGGTGGGCTTCGTTGTGCCTCTGACGCTGTGCAAATTCGAGCGCGTTGACATCGGTGCTCCGCCGCTGGCCAAGGCAAAACCCGATCAGACTCCTGTCTTATGACTGATTGAACACTGTTGCGCTGACCGCTGCGGTTCGGCGAGTGCCTCGACGCCGGCGATGACATCGAACAGCTCCGCGTCGATGGCGCTCTGGCGTTGTCGGTGGAAGGTTCCGTGCAGCGTCTCCAGCAACTCTTCGATGTTCTTGTCGGCGCGCTGCATCGCGGCGAGTCGGCTGGCGTTCTCGCTGGCCAGGGATTCGGCGCAGGCGCGAACTGGCCCACCAGTCCCTGATCGGAGCCGAAGACGACCGCGCCAATTTCGCCCGTCGCGGCGCCTTTGGCTTCGCCAGTCGGTGCGTCCGCCTGACCGATCTCCCGGAAGCAGATGCTCAGCCCCAGTTCCACGGTGCGCGCGTAGTCGCCCAGGGCATGCACCGATCGCTCGTACTGAACGATGCTCGACGCGGCCAGCGATTTCATGGTGCGAACGACGGCCTGGAGGTCACCGGCGCTGCTGATCTTGTGGCGCAGGCTGGCGGTGGTGTCGCTCATGGCGCGTCCGCCGACGTCGCGTCGTCCGGGAGTGAATCGGCTTGGTGAGCGGCCAGCGCCGCGCGCCCAATGTTCACGATGGTCCGACGATCCGCCTCGCTCAAGGTATCGGCGCGCACCAATCGCTCGCTGACGTCCTCCGGGATCTCGGTCGCCGCTTCCTGCACCGCGCGCTCGGCCTCGGGCATCCGCTCCAGTGGTACCGCGTCGAAAAGCCCGGCGGTCAGGGCCAGCGGGATGGCGATCTGCGCGGGCATGGATACCGGGGCGAATTCCGGCTGCTTGAGGCAGGCGCGGATGCGCCGCCCATGCGCGATGCGGCGCCGGGTGTCTTCATCCACGCGGGCGCCGAAGCGGGCGAAGGTCTCCAGTTCCTCGAATTGCGCATAGGCCAGCTTGAGATCGCCCGCCACCGCGCGATAGGCCGCCCGCTGCGCCTTGCCGCCGACGCGCGAGACGGATTGGCCAACATCCACCGCCGGCAGCACGCCCAGCTCGAAGAGCGACGGCGAGAGATAGATCTGTCCGTCGGTGATCGAGATGAGATTGGTCGGAATGTAGGCGGAGAGGTTCTGCGCCTCGGTCTCGATGATGGGCAGTGCGGTGAGCGAGCCCCCGCCAAGCCCCTCGCGCAGGTGCGTGGCGCGCTCCAGCAGGCGCGAGTGGATGTAGAAGATATCGCCGGGGAAAGCCTCGCGGCCGGGCGGGCGGCGCAGCAACAGCGACAGCTCGCGATAGGCGCGGGCATGGTGGGTGAGGTCGTCATAGACGATCAGCACGTCGCGGCCTTGTTCCATGAACTGCTCGGCGATGCTGGTCGCGGCATAGGGGGCGATGTAGGTGAGCCCCGGCGCGTCGTTGCCCTCGGTCACGACCACCAGGGTGTACTCCAGCGCGCCCTGTTCCCGCAAGATCGCCAGCGTCTTGGCGATGGCGGATGCCCGCTGGCCGATGGCGCAATAGACGCACAGCACATCCTGATCCCGCTGGTTGAGGATGGTGTCGATCGCGATGGCGGTCTTGCCCGTCTGGCGGTCACCGAGGATCAGCTCGCGCTGACCGCGTCCGATGGGGATGAGTGCGTCGATGACCTTGAGCCCGGTCTGCAACGGCACGGTGACGGGCGCGCGGTCCATGATGGCCGCGGCGGGGCGCTCGATCGGCAGGCGCTGGCTGGTGGACAGCGGCCCCAGGCCATCGAGCGGTCGGCCGAGCGGGTCGATGACGCGCCCCAGCAGGCCCTCGCCGACCGCTACGTCCATGACCCGACCGGTGCGCTCGACCGCGTCGCCGGCGTGCAGTTGCCAGTAGTCCCCGAGCAGCACGACGCCGATCTCGTCCGGGTCCAGGTTGAAGGCGATACCGAACACCTTGCCGGGAAACGCGAGCAGCTCCTCGAAGCCGACGCTGGGCAGACCGGAGACCTTGGCGATGCCGGTGGAGACGCTGGCGATGGTGCCGATCTCGTGGGGGGCGAGTCGAGGCGTGAAGGTGTCTCTTGCCTGGCTGATGGCGGCAAAGGTCTGGTCGAAGAGGGCTTGGAGGTCGTCCTGAAAGTCTTTGTCGTCCCTGGAGTCCTTGAAGTCATTCACTCTTTGCAACCCCACGCTGCCCATTCAGCAACTCCCCAACCCCCTGCTCCAACGATCTCAAATAATCCGCAATGCTCCAGCCGATCCGTTGTCCATTCACGCTCATCTCGATCCCGCCAATCAAATCCGGCCCAGCGTCGAACTGGATCGGAACCTCGGTTTCAAAAAAGCTGTTGAGCGCAGCCTGAATCACCGCCCGCTGCGCTGCGGGCAGCTCAAAGGCACTGCGCACCCGCACCGGCTCGGTCGCCGTCTTCAGCGCCTCGGCAAACACGGCATGCGACTCGCCATGCATCGCCCCCAGGCGCTCGATGAACACCTCAACCAGACGCTCGTCCAGACTGGCCCCGGCAAGATCCTTCAGGGTCTTGCGCGCGATCGCGAAGACCTCCCGCCGGGTCCGGCTCGATAGCGCCTGATTGAGCTGCTCGGCTTCCTGTCGCAAGGCGTCCTGCCGCTTGGCGCGCAAGGCGTCGGCGGCCTGCCGAGCTTCGTCGAGCAGCCGCTGGCGCTCGGCCTTCGCCGCGTTCGTCGCCTGGGCCAGGAGCGCCGCGCGCTGCGCGTCGAATGCCTGGTTCTTCTGCTGGAAGGTCTCGCGCTCCTGCCGGGCCTCGGCGCGTTTGGCGTCGGCGTCCGCCAGCTCCGCACTGATCCGCTGCTCGCGCTCGCCGATG
>NZ_CAIPNF010000334.1 GCF_903866365.1 uncultured Thiocystis sp. | reverse complement strand
GATGGATGGATGTCGAACGAACGCCTGATCCGGATTCACTTGCGCCGCTGCGCTCGCCGCCGGGAACGGTCGCAAGGCCCTGATCAAACGCCGGTCACGCGCAGACAGTGCACACTGAACAACTCCCCCGGATCGGTCCAGATCTGCTCGGACTCGAAACCGGCATCCCGCGCGAGGCTTTGGAAATCGGCGATGCCGTATTTATAGGAATTTTCGGTGTGAATGGTTTCGCCATCCCGGAACGCGAAGTCCTGACCGCTCACCCGAACCCGTTGCTCGACCAGACTGACCAGGTGCATCTCGATCCGGCTCATGGCTTCGTTGAAGAAGGCCCGATGGGCAAACGCATTTAGATCGAAGTCGCCCGCTAGCTCGCGATTGATGCGGGTCAGCAGATTGAGGTTGAAGGCCGCCGTCACCCCCCGGGCATCGTTATAGGCGGCGTTGAGGATCGCCGGATCCTTGCGCAGGTCGACACCGACCAGTAACCGCCCCCCCGCGCCGAGCAGTCGGGCGATGCGCGCCAGAAAACGCCGGGCCTCCTCGGGATCGAAATTGCCGATGCTCGATCCGGGGAAAAACGCGGCCAGATCGCGCCAGCCAGGATCCAGCGGCAGTTGGAAGGGAACCGAATAGTCGGCACAGGCGGCATGGATCGACAGCGCCGGGAAACGCTCGGCCAGGGCGTGCGCGGATTCCAGTAGATGATCCCTGGAAATATCGATGGGGACATAAACGCGAGGTTGCAGCGCGGCCAGCAGGGTCTGGATCTTGAGGCTGCTGCCGCTCCCGAGTTCGATCAGCACGCAGCCGCGTCCGAGACGGTCGGCCATCGCGGCGCCATGATCGCGCAGGATGCCGATCTCGGTACGGGTCGGATAGTATTCGGGCAGTTCGGTGATGGCATCGAACAGACGCGAGCCCGACTGATCGTAAAAGAGTTTCGGCGGGAGCCGTTTATGCGGTTGTCCGAGCCCGGCCAGTACCTCCGCGCGCACATCGGCGGGTGTCGGATGATAGTCGTGGAAACGGATGCGTGCCTCCGCGCCGTCCGCAGCGTCCATGGTTTGCGACCCCGTGCCTGCCCCTTCAGGATGCGGTTCCTGATATCTCGGTGGTTTGACCGCCGCGTGCTGTGTCATGACCTGCTCTCCGCGAGTCGAAATCCTTTGAACTGCCAGCGTTCCCGAGGATAGAAAAAGTTGCGATAGGTGGCTCGGACATGGTCCGCAGACGTGGCGCAGGAACCGCCGCGCAGGACCATCTGATTGCACATGAATTTACCGTTGTATTCGCCGAGCGCGCCGGGTGCCGCGCGATAGCCCGGATAGGGGAGATAGGCGGAGCCGGTCCACTCCCAGACATCGCCGAAGAGCTGCCGCGGTCCATCGCCCTCGGCTGGCCCGGCCGGACGCGGATGCAGCCAGCCCGCATCGACGAAGTTGCCGGTCAGGGGCTGGTCGACCGCGACCCGTTCCCATTCGGACTCGGTCGGAAGACGTTTGCCGGCCCAGGTCGCGAAGGCATCCGCCTCGTAGTAGCTGACATGGCAGACCGGCTCGGCCGGGTTCAGCGGGCGCATTCCGGAGAGGGTCATGAGGTGCCAGGCGCCCTCCTGTCGCTCCCAGTAGAGCGGGCTGCGCCAGCCGTGTTGACGCACCGTCGCCCAGCCGTCCGAGAGCCAGAGCGCGGTCTGCTCATAGCCGCCATCGGTCATGAACTCCAGGAATTCGCCATTGGTCACGAGCCGGTCCGCGAGCGCGAAGGGTTCGAGAAAGACCCGATGGCGCGGGTGTTCGTTGTCGTAGGCGAAGCCCTCGGAACCGGCGCGGGACGGGGCGCCGATCTCGGCCAGACCGCCGTCGCAGGACAGCCATCGCAAGGGGTCTGGATCCCTGAGCGGTGATTGCGGCAAATCCGCGCGATAGGCGGGACGCAACGGATTGTGCGCGAAGTGCCGCTTGATGTCCGTGATCAGGAGTTCCTGATGCTGCTGCTCGTGGTTCAGACCGATCCCTAACCGTGGTTCCGCGGTCGCCCAGTCGGTCGACGGACATTCGGCGATCAGCCGCGCCATGGCCGCGTCGACATGCTGGCGGTAATCATAGACCTCGGCCACCGTCGGGCGGGACAGCAGGCCGCGCTCATGACGCGGCCAGAAACCGCTGCCGGTCTGTTCGTAATAGCTGTTGAAGAGATACTCGAAACGCGGATGGAAAACCCGATAGCCCGGCAGAAAGGGCCGGAGCAGGAAGGTCTCGTAGAACCAGGAGACATGCGCCAGATGCCATTTGGGCGGACTCGCCTCGACGACGGTCTGTAAACCGTAGTCCTCGATGACCAGGGGTTCGCAGAGTTGTTCGCTGAAGGCGCGGATGCGCTGGAAATCTCTGAGTCGATGCGCGCGCTCAGCGTCCCGGTGATCGTCGCTTGTCGATGTTTCCTGCATGATTCCCTCGTTCGGATGGCTGATTGACGGACGGCCCATCCACCTGGCAGGTGGACTGCCGCCCGGACTGGAGCGGCGAGACGCGCTCAACGGAACGCGCCGCGTGACGGGATGGTCTGGCGGTCGATCATGGTAACGATACGAGCAGAGTGCGGTCGACTTCGATGATTTCCAGCAATCCGGTCGAACCCGACGACCGACGCGCCCCGTGCGAAGGTTGCCCGCGCCGTCGCTCAAACGACCCTTTGCGCGTCCCCTGACAGACTTTGCGCGACGCTCGCCCGCGACATCGGGATTGCCCCACACCGCGTCGACCCTGGTCTTGACGGAGCAAGCGAGGTCATGTGTCGCCGCTTGCTTGGGGCAGCCATTTCAGCAAGGTCCGATACAGCACCACCGGGTCGACCGGTTTCGCGAGATAATCGTTCATTCCCGAATCGCGACACTGCTGGATATCCTCGGCGAGATCGCTGGCGGTCATGGCCAGGATCGGGATCGACCGATAACCGGGCAATTGGCGGATCGCGAGCGTGGCCTCCGGCCCGTCCATGACCGGCATCCGCATGTC
>NZ_CAIPNF010000333.1 GCF_903866365.1 uncultured Thiocystis sp. | reverse complement strand
TCCTGGCGGGAGTCCATTTGGCTGCGGTCAGCATCCTGCTCACATGATGGAAAGGCTCTGGATCTCAGTGCTAATCCCACACAACATGAATTGATGACACGCCCTAAGCCTCTGAGCGTAAAGCCGTTCATGGTTCGACCAGGCTCTCCTGAGCGAAGCCGAAGGGCTCACCACGAACGGCTTAACTTAATTGGCAGTGCGTCCGCGCCCGCGATCCACACCTCCCGGCCGGCGGCGAGGACCAGCGCCAACAGGATGTCGGCGGCTCCCAGTTGTTCCAGTCTTCTAAGGGCGGGGATGTTGCTTAACCAGTCTCCGACTCCACGGCGCAAGCCTCGCCGGTGCCAATCCAGAACCCTAGACTCTTGCTCAGAAACTCTTCCCAACGCATGTAGTGCGAGCCGTCGCAGGAGAAATTCAGTCCGACGATACCGTTGAAGATGTTGAGCGAGCCGGAGCGCAGATAGATGTTTTCGTCCATGAAACGCAACGCGCGAAAGGTGCGGAAGACCTCGCCGACACGTTCCAGCGGAATCGCGGCATCCGCCGGATAGGCTTGCCGAGGATAAGCCAGACAAATCCCTGGATTGGCCAGATCCTCATAATCGAGAATGCGGAACCGAAAGGGATCCTCGATCAGCCACAGGGTCGCGCGCGAACTGGAGAAATGCAGTTTGCCGTGAAAAACGCCATGGGCGGCGACCAGTTCGACCAGCAGATCCAGAATCTCATCGATCCGGCGATCCATCAGGCTCTCCACCCGCTCCTGCTGAAACAGCCCGCCGCGGATCGCCGGATCGCCCTTGAGCTGGAGCCAGTGTTCCGGCTGCTGGTAGATCTCGCGGGTCAGGGGCAGTTCGCGCAGATCGAAATCGGCGCCGAGAAACCCGAGCAGACCGCCCTCCCCATCGTCGATGCGCTGAATCGCGGTCAGCGAGGGCCGACGGGCGTTGCGGCTGAGATAGACCGGCGACAGCGAAAACCGCGCCCCGGCGAGCGCCTCCGCCAGATAGGGTCGCTCGCGACGGTTGCGCCCCAGATGCTCGGGCAGCCAGCCCTGAGGCGAGAGATTGGCGGTCAACTGATGGGCGTCGCCATCGAGCACATAGAGATATTTGCAGGAGGGCAGATTCGGCAGGGCGTCCGCCAGAATCCGCTCCAGACCCGCGCGCTCGGGCCAGACCGCGCGGCAGTCGCCGACGAGGCGTTCGAGCAGCCCGGCGAGCCGGCCCTGCAATAACATGCGCTGGCGCGCGACGGCGGTTTGGAGTGCTTGGCTCATGAAATGGACAACCGTGGCGTCTGCGAGTGCGGGTGACCGTTAATTTGCGTCAATCGGCCAAAATCTCAAGCCGCATTGATGCAAAAATTTCTTTTTTATCAGAAGCCTGAACTTAACGCCTCAACCGAACCGGATAGCGATCCCTGCAGAAAACGAGCATGTCGACGATGACGATGCAAGGGACTTGACCGGCATGAGGGTCCGCAAGCGCGCGTCGGCAACCCGCCGCTCAAGGCCGTTCCGGGTCAAACACCTGATAGCGGTTCTTGCCTGCCAGCTTGGCCTGATACATGGCATGATCGGCCTGGCGTAACAGTTGATCGGCGTCCATCTCCTCGCTTTGCGGGTAGAAGGTCGCCCCCAGGCTGGCCGAGACCTGGAGCATCGCGGCGCCAAAGGACACCGGTTGGGCCGCGGCGGCGAGCAGACGATCGAACAGTGGTGCGCTGACGCTCATGTCCGCGAGATCCATCAAGACAGCCACAAACTCATCGCCACCGAGCCGGGCCAGCGTGTCGCCCTCGCGCAGGGCCTGCTTCATCCGGTTGGCGACCACGATCAACACCTGATCGCCGGCCTCGTGGCCGTACCGGTCATTGACGGCCTTGAAGCCATCCAGATCCAGGAAGACGACGGCCAGGCGCTGGCCGCGACGCAACGTCTGCGCCAGGGCCTGATGCAGACGGTCGGTCAACAGGGCGCGATTGGGCAGTTTGGTCAGGGCATCGAAATGGGCGATCTGTTCGAGTTGACTTTCGTGCTCCTTCAATGCTGTGATGTCCGAAGACAGCGCCACGTAATGCCCCACCTTGCCCTGTTCGTCGCGCACGGCGCTGATGGTGAGCAGCGCGGCATAGAGTTCGCCATTCTTGCGTCGGTTCCAGATTTCGCTAGACCATTGGCCGCATGCCAGCAGGTCGCGCCACATCGCGGCATAGAAGGCGTCGTCATGACGCCCGGATTTGAGAATGCGCGGGTTCCGACCCCGCACGTCGTCGAGCGAGTAGCCGGTGATGAGGGCGAAGCCGTCGTTAATATCCAGGATGGTACCGTTGGCGGCACTGATCAGGATTCCCTCGCGGGCATGACTGAAGACGCTGGCCAGGAGTTGCAGCCGGGCTTCGGATGCCTTGCGCTCGGTGATGTCGATGCAGGTGCCGATATAGCCCAGGAAGCCGCCCTGCTCGTCATGGCGCGGCACGCCATGATCGGTGAGCCAGCGGTACTCGCCATCGTAGCGGCGCAGCCGGTAGTCCAGGCTAAAGGGTTGCCGCGCGGCGAAGGCGCTCGCATAGGCGCTCTGGCGGCGCGGTAGGTCATCCGGGTGGACGCCGTCCTGCCAGCCGTCGCCAACCTCCCGCGCCAGATCGCGCCCGGTAAACGCGAGCCAGAGGTCGTTGAAATACTCATACCGCGCGTCCGCGCCCGCCATCCAGACCAGGGCGGACGCGTTGTCGGCCAAGGCGCGAAAACGCGCCTCGCTCTCCTCCAGGGCGCGTTGGCGCTGTGCCAGGGTAGACAGCAGACGATTGAAGCCGGCAATCAGGGCGCCGACTTCATCGTTCCGCTTGGTGACGGGCAGCGGTTGTAGCGATTGCTCGGATGTTGAGCGGGCTGCGATGGTTCGGGTGGTCTCCAGCAGAGGTGCCAACTGGCGGCGCAGCATCCACCACGTCAGGCCACCGCTAAACAGTGCGATCAGCAGCGTGCCGATCAGCATCCGACGACGCTGGATGACCACCGGAGCAAAGGCCTCCCGCGTTGGCAGGATCACAGAGGCGTACCAGCCGGCGATCGGGATCTGCCTGACGGACACCAGCACATCCTGTCCATGCGGGTTGACGACGACCGCGGAGCCCTCGTAGCCCTGCATAAAGCGGTCGATCCAGG
>NZ_CAIPNF010000332.1 GCF_903866365.1 uncultured Thiocystis sp. | reverse complement strand
ATGGGGGGGCCTCGGGGGTGTAGACGGCGTTGCTGGATTTTAAGCTACCTCATCAGTTTGGATCGCACCCCCTGACGTATGGTGTCACCGACATCCAACAAGCGCGGATCGTGGCGCAGAAGGATCACCGTGACGGCATGGACGCCATCACCCGCACACGCCGCTTTTTCAGCTATCGCCGGGCACCGGGGATCTGGATGCTGGATCACGACGCCAGCGGGGAACGGCGTCTCGCGCCCGATGACCTGATCGCGGCCTTGACGACGGCGGCGCCGGTCCTTGCGGGCGCGCCGATGCTCTGGCGAGCCTCGTCGTCCTCCAACATCGTGACGCCGGACGGCGCCGACAGCGGACTCAAGGGCCAACGGCTCTACCTTCCGGTGACCGACGCGGCCTTGATTCCGGCGGCGGGAATGGCGCTGGTCACGGTGCTCTGGGCCACCGGGCGGGGCTGGATCGAGATCGGCAACGCGGGACAAGCCCTCCAACGCACCCTCGTGGATGCGGTGGTCTGGCAACCCGAGCGCCTGGATTTCGTGGCACCGCCCACGCTGGCCGACGGGATCACCCGCACCCCGCCACCAAGCCGGATCCTGGGCAATCCGGCGGCGCTGTTCGATCTGCGCCAACTGATCGACCTGGCGGACGGCACCCTCCAGGCCCAGGCCACCGCCGCCCGGAAAGCGGCCACGGCCGCGAAGAGGGATGCCTGCCAAGCCGCGCGGGACGCCTGGGTCGAGCAAGCGGCGCCGGGCATGGCGAGTCGGGCCGGGATCCCCGTCGAACGCGCCAAGGCGGCGCTGTGGACGGCCGCCAGCACGCTGACCCTGACCGGCGATTTCCTGCTGATCGCCAGCGACGGCACCGAGGTGACGGTCGCTGCGCTGCTGGGCAATCCCGGCAAGTGGCACGGCAAGCGGTTTCATGACCCGCTGGAACCGGATAACGATCACCGCGACGGACGCATCGCCTGGGCGAATCTGCGCAGTGGCGGGCGACCGGCGCTGTTTTCGCACGCGCACGGCGGCCGGCGCTTCGAGTTGCTCCGTCCCGCCCGGCGGATCCACCTGCGCCGGGGCGACCGGGCGCGTGTCGTGGATCAATGCCTGGAGCTGACCCGCGAGCGCGGCGAACTCTTCGACTTCGGCGAGGGCGCGGCACTGGTGCGGATCACCGACGATGCCCGCGCGTTACCGGTGAACCGCGACTGGTTGACCGACTACTTTGACCGCGCGATGGCGTTTTATGTGCAGGTCGAGCACCAGAAAGAGGGCGTCGGCGTGTTCGAGGACGAACCCGCCGATGCCCCGCAATGGGCCGCCACGCGGATCATCGCGAAAGATGGCGAGCGCGGACTGCCGCGACTGAATGCCATCGTGACGGCGCCGACGTTGCGCCTGGACGGATCCATCCTGGAGGCGCCAGGCGATGACGCGCCGTCGCGTCTGCTGTTCCTCAGCAACACGCCGGACCTGCCGCATCTCCCGCTCAACCCGCGTCAGGTTGACGCCGTCCTGGCCTTGCAACGGCTCTGGGCACCGTTCGCGCGGTTTCCGCTGGTGGATCAGGTGGATCGCGCCGTGGTCTTGGCCGCCTTGCTGACCGCCTGCGTGCGGGCTAGTCTGACGACAGCACCGGGGTTCGGATTTGACGCACCGACGGCGGGCACCGGCAAGACACTCCTCGCGCAGGCCATCGGCGCCTTGTTCACCGGCGATCTTCCGCCCGCACTCCCGCCCGCCTCGGCGCAAGACGAAGAAGCCCGGAAACGCCTGTTCGCCGCGCTGCGCGACAATCACCGAACCATTCTTTGGGACAACATCCGGGAGCCATTCGGCAACGCGGCGCTGGATGCCTTCCTGACGGCACCGACCTTTACCGACCGCATTCTCGGCAAATCCGAGACCGCGACCCTGCCCAACCGGGCACTGTTCCTGGCGACCGGCAACAATCTACGCCTGGTCGGCGATACTTGCCGTCGCGTGCTGGTGGCGCGCTTGGATGCGCGCATCGAGCAACCCTATCGCCGCGAGTTTGAATTCTGCCCAGCCCAGATGACCTTGAGCCGACGGCATGAGCTGGTTGCCGCTGGGTTGACCATTATCCGGGCCTGGATCGCCGCCGGTCGACCGCGCCACGGGAAAGGTCGCTCGGCCTCGTTTGAAGGCTGGGACGAACTGGTGCGGCAACCCGTCTGCTGGGTCGCCTCCTGGAGTCAGGATCTGCGCCTGGCCGACCCCTTGGACGCGACGGAACGGGCGTTCGAGGCGGATCCCGAATCCTCGAAGCTGGCGGCGCTGCTGGACGCCTGGGCGGGCTGTTTCCGCGTCAACGTGGCGCGTCTGACGGTCGCCAACGTGATTCAACATGCCAACACCGACACCCGTCCGGGCGAGAATGGCTATCCCATCGCGGAGACGGACGATAACCGAGAGACCCGCACGGCATTAAGGGATGCGCTGCTGGAGATCGCCGGCGAGCGGGGCGGCACAGCGATCACCCCGAGGATTCTCGGGCGCTGGATCGAACGCCATGCCGAGCGGCGGCTGAACGGACAGCGGTTGGTGCAGGAGGGAATCAGCCACCGCGCGAAACGCTGGATGGTCGCGTCCGACGCGACGCGACGCGGCAGGCGGAAAAAAACTCCCCAAACTCCCCAAACTCCCCTTTGCCCGAATCGGGAGGGGCGTTTCAAGACAATAACTCCCCTCCGAGCCACGCGCACGAGTTTGAACAAAATCAACCGCGTCGCGACGGATGGCAGACGCACCGAGGGGAGTTAGGGAGTTTAGGGGAGTTTTTATCGGGTCAACCGGAGGCGCGCGACAGGGAGCGTGTTCAGCCTCGCGGCTCGCGCTCCGTGGAGGTCGACGTGGAGGGCGAACTGTGAACGCGCCTGACATTCTGACCGCCGCGCACCGCGCGGGGATCCGCTTGAGCCTCGCCGACAACGGCAAGCTGAAATTTGCCGGACGTCAGGCCGCCCTGGATCGCCTGCTCCCCGAGATCCGGGCACACAAGGCCGCCGTGCTTGCCGCGCTCGCCGCGCGCGATCCAAGGTTGGATCGTCATCGCCGGTTCAGCGTCATCCGGGCGGACGGGGCCGTGCTGTCCGTGTCGCGTTGTCCGCCCTGTGCCCTGGCCGACGTACAAGCGGATTATCCCGATGGTGTGTGCGAGGTTGAGCGGGTGCCCGAGACCGCCGTCGCACTGGCGCCTGCCGATCTCGCGCTCGCCCAGGCCGTGTTGAAGGCTTGGGGCGAGGACGATCCGGTCACGATCAAGGAATGGATGGACGGTCTGGTGCGCGATCCGGGGCGACTCCGGCAGATGCGCGCGCAAGCCGTGGCGTTGGGCTTGGTCAGTCGGGACGGGTAGCGTTTTTGGCCGTTCCGTCTCGGGACGGCCTTCGCAAAGAGGTTGGCGGCGTGTCTTGGCGCGACATCCAGCCGGCTCACTGTTCTTCAGTGTTGCGGAATCCTCTTGGGATCAGCGAATACAGGTAGACGCCTGGCAGTGATAATCTACGCGCTGACTTCGACGGATTTAAAATGCTGAAAAAACTCGAACGCCTCCTCGGTGAAATTGGCGACATCAACAGCCAGCTGATTTTACTGGTCGGTCCGAGCCGCAGCGGTAAGTCTCAGCTGCTGCGTTCGCTCGGCACCAAGCTCAACCGCGAGCCGCTCAATGTTGGCTTGGAGCTGGGCCGCCGACTGGCGGCAACGCCAAACCACACACGTGGTTTCGCGGCAAGCGAACTGCTGCGGGAGATCGCGGACAAGGAACGCACCGAGGATCCGCTGCTGCTCGACAACCTGGAGTTATTGTTCGAGCCGGGCCTGCAGATCAACCCGCTGGACCTCGTGAGAAGGCTGGCGCATTCCAAGCGCGTGGTGGCCGTCTGGCCGGGCGAGCTGCGTGGCGATCGGCTGATCTATGCCAAGATGAGCCATCCGGAATATCGTGACATCAGTTGTGATGGCGTGGTCGTGCTCGAAATTTGATCCAATGTGACAAGGAATTAAGAGGGAAGATCGAACCAGATGGCCACCAAGATGAAATACGGAGATCTGATCCAGTTCGAGCAGATCGAATCAGTCATTCAGCTACTCGACGCCGGGCGCCCGGACGAGGCCAGGAAGCTCGTTGCAACCTATGTCATCTCGGACGACATGGCCGAGCGGATCGCCAAGCTCATGGTTCCCCAGCTCAGTTTTGACGAGTCGGTCGACCACAAGGGCGTACTGATCGTCGGCAACTACGGCACCGGCAAATCGCACCTATTGTCGGTGCTGTCGCTGGTGGCCGAGGATGCGGCCTATGCGGCGATGATCCGCCACCCCAAAGTCGCGACGGCGGTTGCCTCGGTCGCCGGTCGCTTCAAGGTGCTACGCATTGAGGTCGGTGGTCTGGAAATGCCGCTGCGCCAGATCATCACTCAGAAGATTGAGCGCTTCCTCGAAACGCTCGGCGTCCACTACAGCTTTCCGACCGCCGACCAAGAACTCGACAACAAGCGCTCATTCGAGGAGATGATGACCGCGTTCGGCGAGACTTTCCCGGACCACGGCCTGTTACTGGTCGTCGATGAGTTCCTCGAATATCTGCAATCCCGTCGCGATCATGAGCTGGTGCGTGACCTGGCCATCCTGCGCCAGATCGGCGAAGTCACCAAGCACCTCAAATTCCGCTTCGTGGCCGGCGTGCAGGAGGCGATCTTCGACAGCGGGCGCTTTCAGCATGTGGCCGACAGCATGCGTCGGGTCAACGAGCGCTTTACCCAGATCCTCATCGACCGCCAGGACGTCAGCTTCGTCGTCTCCGCGCGTCTGCTCAAGAAGACGACTGACCAGCAACATAAGATCCGCGAGTACCTGACGCCCTTTGCCAAGTTCTATGGCTCGATGAACGAGCGCATGGATGAGTATGTGCGCCTGTTTCCGGTCCACCCGGATTATCTGAAAACCTTCGAGCAGATCCACTTCACCGAAAAGCGCGGCGCGCTCAAAACCATCGAGTCCGCGATGCTGGCCATTCTCGATCAGGAGGTGCCAACCGACCGCCCGCAGTTCATCAGTTTCGAGAGCTTCTGGGACACCATCAAGGGCAACTCGGTGTTACGCGCCGATCCCAACATCAAGGACGTGATGCGCGTCTCGGAAGTGCTGGAGTCACGGGTCCAGCAAGCCTTTACGCGCCCGGCCTACAAGCCGATGGCGCTGCGCGTCATCAATGCGCTGGCCGTGCATCGCCTGACGACGGGCGGCGACATCCATGTGCCGATCGGCCCCACGGCGGCCGAGCTACGCGATACCTTGTGCCTGTTCCAGCCGGGCAATGAGGACTTGCCGGGCGATCCAGCAGAAAATCTACTGTCGGCGGTACAGATGGTCATGCGAGAGGTGCTGAAAACCGTCAACGGCCAGTTCATTTCGAAGGCGGCCAATACCGATCAGTACTACCTTGATCTCAAAAAGGACATCGACTACGACGCCCAGATCGAGAAGCGCGCCGACGCCCTGTCCGACGATGCGCTCGATCGTGCCTACTACAGCGCCGTCAAGACACTGATGGAGTGCAGTGACGATCTGCGCTATCCCGGCTTCCAGATCTGGCAGTACCAGATCGAATGGCAGGAGCGACGCGTCGAGCGTCTGGGTTACCTGTTCTTCGGCGCCCCGAATGACCGCCCCACGGCCCAGCCGGAGCGTGACTTTTATCTCTATTTCATCCAGCCCTTCGACAAGCCGAAGTTCACCGACAACCACCTGGCGGACGAAGTGTTTTTCCGCTTGAAATCACCCGACGAAGACTACAAGCGCCACCTGTCGCAGTACGCGGCGGCCTTGGACCTGGCGTCTACCGCCAGCGGTGGCGCGAAGGCCGTCTACCTGTCCAAGGCCCAGGATTCGCTGCGGGCCATGAGCCAGTGGCTGCGGGAAAAGCAGATGACCGCCTTCGAGGTCACCTACCAGGGCAAAAAGAAGACCCTGCAGGAGTGGGCCAAGGGCGTCTCGCTGCGTGACCGCGCGCGGCTTGGCGCCGACGAGCGCATCAACTTCCGCGACGTGGTGAACGTCATTGCGGGCCTGGTGCTGGGCCAGCGTTTCGTCGATCTTTCGCCGGAATATCCGACCTTCTCGGTCCTGGTCACCGAATCCAACCGCAAGCAACTGATCGGCAACGCGCTGCGTGCGCTGGCCGGGGGCACCCGCACCAAGGATGCGCTCGCGGTGCTCGATGCACTGGAATTGCTCGATGGCGACCGCATCGACCCGGCGCATTCCCGCTATGCACAGGACATCCTGAACCGACTCAAGGCGAAAGGCCACGGCCAGGTGCTCAACCGCGGCGAACTGCTCGCGGGCACCTCGGACAGCGAGTCGTTCGCACCGCTCACGTATCGCCTGGAACCCGATCTGCTGGTCGCCGTGCTGGGCGGGCTGGTCTATTCCGGCGATCTCGTGCTGTCGATCACCGGCGACAAGATCGACTCCGGCAAGCTGGCGCAACTGGCCGAACGCTCGCTCGAAGAACTCAAGCAGTTCAAGCACGTCGAGGCACCAAAGGAAATCAACCTCGCGGTGCTGCGCGCGCTGTTCGAGCTGTTCGATCTGCCATCCGGGCTCGCCCAAAAGGCCAACCAGGGCGATGTCGAGCCCGTCATCAAGCTACAGGAGAAGGTCAGTGCGCTTGTGCCGCGCGTACTCAAGGCGGGCTCCGATCTCCAGCAAGGCAAGCTCGGCTTCTGGGGCCAGAACCTGCTGCGCGAGGAAGAAGCCAAAGACTGGCATGCACGGCTGGACGCGCTGAAGACCTTCACCGAATCGCTGACGCCGTACAACACGATTGGCAAGCTCAAGAACCTGCGCGTCACGGCGGAAGACATCGACCGCCAGAAGCAGAATCTGGACGTTCTGGCTGCCGTCGAGCGCCTGCTCGAACTGGTGGTCGAACTGGGCGGCACGGCGGCCTACCTCTCGCAGGCACAGATGGCGCTGTCCGCCGATCATCCGTGGGTGACGCAGGCTGAAGCCACGCGCAAGGCGATTTTCGAGCACCTTGATCAGGATCGGGCGGCCAAACACACCGCCCAGACCTTGACCGATGCCCGACAAACGCTCAACCAGCTCAAAAAAGACTACATCGCCGCCTACATCGCCAGCCATAGCCAGGCGCGGCTGGGCGTCGCCGAGGACAAAACCCGCAACCAACTGCGCAAGGACGAACGTCTACTGGCGCTGCGCGTGCTGGCCGGCGTCTCGCTGATGCCCACCAGTCAGCTCACCGCCTTCGAGGAATCGCTCAACGGCCTCAAGAGTTGCTCATCGCTGGACGAACCCACGCTGATGACCGCGGTCGTCTGCCCGCACTGCCAGTTCCGTCCGTCCGCCGAACCATTGGAGCTGATCCCGGCGGCCAACCGTCTGCGCCAGATGGATGACGCTCTGGATTGTCTGGTGGCCAACTGGCGGCAAACCCTGCTGGAAAACCTCGAAGACCCGTTCACGCAAGACAGCCTGGGCCTGTTGCCGCCCGTCTCCAAGACGCTGATCGACGCCTTCCTCACCTCACGCCAGTTGCCCGACCGCTTGACCGGCGAGTTCGCCAACGCCGTGCAAGAGGCGTTGTCGGGGCTGGAGAAGATCGCCGTCACGGGCGAGGAGATCAAGCAGGCGCTGCTCGCCGGCGGTTCGCCAGCGACGCCGGACGAGCTGCGCAAGCGCTTCGACGCCTTCATGAACGAACGCTGCAAGGGCAAGGATGCAACCAAGCTGCGCGTTGTGATTGAGTGAAGCATCAGAATGTGGAGCCGGCTTCCAGCCGGCTGGAAGCCGGCTCCACTTGTCAGACCAGTGGGAGGAAATCGCCATGCGTCAATGGTCTTTACAAGATGCCAAGGCTCGCCTGAGCGAGATCCTAAGGTTGGCGGCCGAGCACGAGCCGCAAGTCATTACCCGACCTGGCGAACCCGCAGTGGTGGTGATTGCGCGGGAGGATTATGACCGGCTCGTCCAGCCGCGAGAGTCGCTGGTGGAATTGATGCGGCGCTCGCCGCTGTATGGCGCGGATGATGTCGAATTCCCCCGTGACCAGAGCCTCAATCGCGAGATCGTGCTTTGAATGACTTCATCGACACCGCCCGGTCTGCGGGTGATGAATCCCTGGACCGACAACCACGCATCACCGAAGCCGAACTCCTGCGCATCCTGGCGCGCGGCGAAGACAGCCAGCACCAGTTCAAGCGCGACTTCACCAATGCCGATGCGCTGGCGGCGGAATTGGCGGCCTTGGCCAATGCCCGTGGCGGGCGGCTTTGTATTGGCATCCGTGATGATGGCCAGGTGGCCGGTTTGGTTGCGGCGGACATTCAGCGGCTCAATCAACTGCTCTCCAATGCGGCCAGCCAGCATGTCAAGCCGCCACTCAGCCCGACCACTCAGAACATCGCGACGGACAACGGCTTGGTCATGCTGGTGGATGTGCCCGAAGGACTGAACAAGCCCTACATGGATTTGCAGGGGCGGGTCTGGGTCAAGAACGGTGCCGACAAGCGCCACGTCACCGCTCGCGAAGAAATGCAGCGCATGTTTCAGGCATCCGGTCTGCTTCAAGCTGACCAGGTGCCGGTGCGTGATACCACCTGGGCCGATATCGACGAACGCGCCTTTACCCGTTACTTCGAACGCCGTTACCAACAAAACCCCGAACAAGCCGGCCTGCTACTGCCAACCCTATTTGAAAACATCAAGCTGGCCAGCGATGGTGTGCCGAATCTGGCCGGTCTCCTGCTGTTCGGAAAACATCCAGAAAGGCATCTGCACGTCTGCATGATCGCGGCAGTGTGCTTTCCGGGCACCAAGCTCTCCGACAGCCGCTACCTCGACAGCGAAAACATACAAGGCTCACTCGAAGAGCAATACCAGCGCGGCCTGGCCTTCATCAAGCGCAACCTGCACCATGTGCAGGGCGATCAGGGCTTCAATAGTCTGGGATTGCTGGAAGTGCCGGAAGAAGCCTTCGTCGAGTTACTGGTCAACGCCCTGGTGCATCGGGACTTTTTCATCAGCGCCACCATCCGCCTGTTCATCTTTGCCGACCGGGTCGAAATCATCAGCCCCGGCCACCTGCCCGACAGCCTGACGCCCGAGCAGATTCGCACCGGCGTCTCCAACCGTCGTAACAAGGTGCTGGCCGAGCATGCCGCCAATATCCTGCCTTATCGCGGCCTGGGGACCGGCATCCCGCGCGCCTTGGGTGCATGGCTGAAGATCGATCTGATCGACGAGCGCGATACCAATCAGTTTCGGGCGGTGCTGTGGCGACCCGTGACCCCCGATGTCGCCGGGGAAGTCATGCCGCGGCCAGAGTCACAGCCAGAGTCACAGCCAGAGTCACTGGAACTCCGTGTCTTGCGCGTACTGCGGGATTCGGAGCGCGGCAAGGCTGAAGTCTCCGCGCAGATTGGGCAAAAGGAAGTGTCTGGTCAGCTCAATAAGATCATGCGCGAACTGCTTGCCAATGGCGCCATTGCTTACACCATCCCTGACAAGCCCAACAGCCGATTACAGAAGTACCGGCTGACCGAACAAGGGCGGGCGGTGCTGGCAGAAAAGAATCAACAGGAATCGAAGCCATGAACGATTTGTTTCACGACCAACAAGCTGACTCGACCGGCCCGGTTGAATGCTTTGGCCAGGCATTCCCGAGCGACGAAGCACGACGTGAGCACTACCTGGCGATACTTCGCGAAAAGCTGAAAGACCCGACCTTCCGCAAGATCGAAGGATTTCCCATTGGAACGGACGAGGACATTCTGGCGCTTTCCGATCCACCCTATTACACCGCCTGCCCGAATCCCTTTATCGAGGATTTCATCAAGCATTACGGCAAGCCCTATGACCCATCGGTGCCTTACAACAAAGAGCCATTTGCGACGGATGTCAGCGAGGGCAAGAACGACCCGATCTACAACGCCCACAGCTACCACACTAAGGTGCCGCATAAGGCCATCATGCGGTATATCCTGCATTACACGCAGCCGGGCGATGTGGTGTTTGATGGTTTTTGCGGTACAGGTATGACAGGTGTTGCGTCCCAACTTTGTGACGACCGATCTGTTGTGGAGTCCCTTGGTTACCGTGTTGATGCAGACGGAACCATTCTTGCGCAAGAGCAGGACAATGGCCTGACAATCTGGAAGCCATTTTCAACTCTTGGCGGGCGAAGAGCGATTCTTAACGATTTGTCACCAGCAGCAACTTTCATTGCTTGCAATTACAACAGCCCAGTGGACGTTCGGAGCTTTGACCAGAAAGCTAAGCGAATAGTCGCCGAGGTTGAGGCCGAATGTGGCTGGATGTACAAAACCCAACATTTTGATAATAAGACGAATGGACGTATCAACTTTACTCTGTGGTCTGATGTCTTTAGCTGCCCTGCATGTGCTGGCGAAGTTGTCTTCTGGGACGCCGCCGCAGATAAAGATGCAGCCAAGGTCCGCAACGAGTTTTCGTGTCCGCATTGCTCTGCCGTGCTCGTCAAAAAAGGATTAGAGCGCGCATGGGTAACTGCCGTCGACCCATCGACACGGAAAGCTATTCGCCAGGCAAAACAGGTTCCCGTGCTAATCAATTACAGTATCGGTAAAACTAGATATGAGAAGAAACCAGATGCTTGCGATTTGGCTTTAATTGCGAAAATAGGATCGACGGAAATTGACAATTGGTTCCCTTCTGAAAGAATGATGGACGGCGGTGAAACAAGACGGAACGATCCAATCGGCCTAACCCATGTTCATCATTTTTATTCTCGGCGTAATCTCATAGCCCTTTCGAAATTCAGAAAGAAGATTTTTGATGAACTTGAGGTAGAAAGAAATCCAGGACTCGGTCTTTGGTTTACATCAAGCCATGTATGGGCAACTCGTCTAAATAGACTGCTGGCTTCAAACTACTTCGGTGGCGGCGGTGGCGTCATCGGCCAAACACTGCAAGGTACGTTGTATATAAGCTCGCTCGCAATCGAAACGAACTGTATCGAACGTTTTGCCCTTCGAGTTGGTTCTGTTCCATTTACTGCACACGGCGGTGTCTCACTTGTCTCTACAAGTAGCGCGGCGAATATTAAAGCTTCAGATTCATCTGCTGACTACATATTTATTGATCCGCCATTTGGCGCAAACATTATGTATTCAGAGTTAAATTCTCTTTGGGAGGCGTGGTTAAAGGTATTAACAGATGCAGGAGTCGAAGCGGTTGAAAATAGATCACAGGGAAAAACACTCGACGACTATCGTCGACTCATGTCCGGCTGCTTCAAAGAAGCATTCAGAATCCTGAAACCAGGTCGATGGATGACGGTTGAGTTTTCGAATACTCAGGCTGCTGTTTGGAATGGAATTCAAACGTCCTTGCAGGAAGCAGGCTTTGTCGTAGCCAATGTTGCAGCTTTGGAGAAATCACACAAAGGATACAGGGCAGTAACTACCACGACGGCTGTCAAACAAGACCTCGTCATTTCTGCTTACAAGCCTAACGGTGGTCTAGAAGAACGCTTCACCAAGACTGGTGGCACTGAGGACTCCGCTTGGGATTTCGTCCGCACTCACCTGAAATACCTGCCAACGGTGAAGCTCAAGGATGGACAGATCGAGTTCGTCGCCGAGCGCGATCCGCGCATTATCTTCGACCGGCTGGTGTCCTGGTTCTTCCGGCACGGCTTCCCAATACCGCTCTCCAGTCAGGAATTTCAGGCGGGTCTGCCACAACGCTTCGCCGAACGGGATGGCATGGTCTTCCTGCCTGAGCAGGTCACGGAATATGACAAGAAGCGGATGCAAACCGTCAAAGCGCCGCAAATGGAACTCTTTATTTGTGACGAACGTTCGGCCATCGACTGGCTGTCCGACTTCCTGAAAAAGAAACCATCGACCTACCAGGACATCCACCCCGAGTTCATCAAGCAACTGGGCGCTGGCTGGAAGAAACACGAGGCCAAGCCGGAACTCTCCTATTTGCTGGAAAGCAACTTCCTTTGCTACGACCCCAAGGATACGGACAGTCTTGAAGTCCCCTCGCAGATTCACAGCTATCTCTCGACGAATTGGCAGGAGTTCCGCAACCTGGACAAGTCAGACCCGCGTCTGAAGGCCAAGGCGACTGACCGCTGGTATGTGCCCGACCCGAATAAGGCGCGTGACCTGGAAATGATCCGGGATAAAGCTTTGCTCAAGGAGTTCGAGACCTACCGTTCGTTTACCGGTCGCCGCCTGAAAACCTTCCGGCTCGAAGCGATGCGCACAGGCTTTAGAGCCGCCTGGGGCAACAAGGATTACAAAACCATTATCGACATCGCGAAGAAACTGCCCGACGACGCACTGCAAGAAGACGAAAAGCTGCTCACCCTCTATGACCTGGCGTTGACCCGGACGGAGAGCGAATCATGATCATCGGACTCACGATCAGGAATTTCAAAGGGATCCGCGAACTGGTCAATTTGCCGCTGTCCGCCTTTCACGTTCTTGTCGGTCCCAATGGCGTGGGCAAGACCACCTTTCTCGACGCGGTTGATTTCGTCCGCGATTGTCTGGTTCAGGGGCCGAGTGCCGCAGTGATGACGCGCCACATCGCGGACTTCAATGATCTAACCTGGATGCGGCAGGGTGGGACCATCGAGATCGAGTTGTGGCTGGATTTGTCGGCGCAGCGCCCGGAGCTGGCCGAAAGCCTGTTGAACTATCGCCTGGCCATTCGCGCCGATGCGAAGACCGGCGTGTGTGTTGAGGAAGAACTGCTACGGCAATACTCGAAAGCCTGGCTACCCGCCGGGCAGACACTCGCCTTCAGCGCCAACGTCAAACCCAAGCGTCTGCTCGGGAAAACCTCGAAGGGCACCGATTTCTATGCGCGCGAGAAAGGGAGTTATCAGGATTCTTTTAATTTCGGCCTGGATAAGTTGACGTTGGGTTTGACGCCCCCGGATGAGGATCGCTATCCCACCGCCAATACCGTTCGAAAGTTTCTGATGCAGGGGGTGCGATATATCCAGCTCAATAGCCCGGCCATGCGTTTACCCTGCCCAGCCACGCGGTCAGCGGAACTCGACCTGGACGGAACCAACCTGGCGCGGGTCGTCGGCAGACTGCTGGGCGGCAATGGTGGCTTGGGTCCCTATTGGGCCGCACCGAATTCGCCAATCCAGCGTTGGACAGAACACTTGAAGTTTGCCTTGCCTGATCTGGACCGCATCGGTTGGGCGCGCCGGCAGGCGGACAACGCGGAGTACCTGTTGTTGCGCCACGCGAATGGTCTGGAAGCGCCGAGCTGGATGCTTTCGGACGGCACCCTGCGCATGATGGCGCTCACCATCCCGGCCTTTCTGCCGCCAGAATCCGCCGTTTACATGGTCGAAGAGCCCGAGAACGGGGTTCACCCGAAGGCGCTGGAGATCATTCTTCGGTCACTCTCCACGATCCCCTCGGCGCAGATGTTGCTGGCCACGCATTCGCCGTTCGTCGTACAGCAGTGCGGGGTCGATCCCCTGCTGTGCTTCAGTCGAGACGAAGCCGGTACGCACATTATCCGCGGCGCTAATCACCCATTGTTGCAAAGTTGGGATGGTTCACCCGATCTGGGCATTGTGTTCGCGGCCGGGGTGCTGGAATGAAGGATTTGCTGGTGTATGTCGCGGATGCGGATGCCCTGGGTTTCATCAGGTCAGTCCTGAATCGACCGCAAGCGCTGGGTATTCGGCCGCTCAGCTTTGACATCGAACGCCACCCCCAACGCGATGCGGGCATGGTGCAGAGCGGGGCCGAGTTGACGCGCATGAAAAAAGGGAGATACGACAAAACGTTGTTGTTATGGGATTACCATGGATGCGGGCGAGATCACAAGCAATCGCCCGAGGAGGTGGGTTTGGAGATACAGGACAAGCTGGATCGTTGTAGTTGGAGTGGCAACAGTGCGGTGACCGTGCTGGTGCCCGAGCTGGAGCAGTGGCTTTGGTTCTGCGACAACGCGGTGGCCACGCACTGTGGTGTGCCCGTTGGCGAATTGCAGCAATGGATGCGGGAGCGTGCGACGAAGCTTGGCAAGTCTGTCGAGCAGATCACGAGGCAACAACCAAAGGAATTGTTTGAGCATGTCATGCGTGATCGTCTGAAACGGACGATTTCGCCAAGAGATTTTGAAGAAATCGGAAGACAGGCCAGCGTGAACGCATTACTGGTCTGCACGTCTTTCGATTCGATCATTCGTCGTCTTCGAGATTGGTTTGCGGAATGAAGCCCGCTTTTCGAGGGAAACTCAATGGCCATCATCGAAGGTTTTCGGGTGCAGAATTTCCGAGCGTTGCGGGATGTCTCGCTGGGCAAGCTGTCGGGCCAGACCGAGGGCGAAGCCTTGACACCCTTGACCGTGGTCATTGGCAAGAACGGCGTGGGCAAGAGTTCGCTGGTCGATGCGTTCGGGTTCGTGGCCGATTGTCTGTCGACGGATGTCGAAACAGCCTGCGACATGAAACAGCGCGGCGGTTTTGAGCGGCTACGCTCGAAAGGGACCGAGGAACCCATGCGCTTTGAAGTGTATTACCGCGAAGCGCCCAATGAACGCCCGATTACCTACGAGCTGTCGATCAACCTCGATAGCTCAGGGCGGCCCTTTGTGGAATCCGAGTTGCTCAAGCAGCGTCGCAAAGGACAGAAGTACGGACGGCCGTATCCTTTTTTGCGGCTTGATCGCGGCAAGGGTTTGGTCTGGGCGGGCGAGGAAGCCGTGGAGATCGAAGGCGAGGAGGATCGCACTCAGACGGGCGTTGAGCTGACCGATCCTCGCCAGTTGGGCATTGCGACCTTGGGCACGCTCAAGGAACACCCGCGCATCAAACGCTTCCGGGACTTCTTGAAGGGTTGGTATCTCTCGTACTTCTACCCCAATGCCGCGCGCAGCCTGCCGAGCGCCGGGCCTCAGCGGCATCTCAATGTTCACGGCGACAATATCGGCAACGTCGTGCAGTTCATGGAGCGCGAGCACAAAGACCGCTTCACGCGCATTCTGGCGCGGATTACCAGCAAGATTCCCGGCATGACGAAGATCGATACCGAGGTCACGGCGGACAAGCGCGTGTTGCTGCGTTTCAACGATGGTGCGTTCGAGGATCCGTTTTTTGCCCAGCAGATGTCGGATGGCACCCTGAAGGTATTCGCCTATCTGTTGTTACTGGAAGATCCCGAGCCACCGCCGTTTATCTGCATCGAGGAGCCGGAGAATGGGCTCTATCACAAGCTACTGGAGTCCCTGGCGCAGGAGTTTCGGACCCATGCGACCGGAAAAAAGAACGCGCCGCAGATTTTTGTGACGACGCACCAGCCTTACTTCGTGGATGCGCTGTCGCCTGAAGAGGTGTGGATTCTTGAAAAGAGGCCGGATGGATTCTCGACGATCAAGCGCGTGTCGGAACTGGAGATGGTCAAAAACCTTGTCGCCGAAGGGCTGCCGCTGGGCGGACTCTGGTACAGCGACTATCTCGATGCGAGGTAAGGATGCACATCGAGATCCTGGTGGAAGACAGTTCGGGAGAGAGGCTGTTGGCCGCGGTACTCCCCAAGCTGCTGGGCGAGCAAGGGACGCTGACGACATGGCGCGTCCATGCCTACAAGGGGATTGGCCGGATTCCCAAAAACCTGAAGGCGGGCGCGGACCCCGCGAAGCGGATTTTGCTCGATCAGTTGCCGCGCCTGTTGCAGGGCTATGGCAGAACGCCGGGCATCGATGCGGTCGTGGTCGTCCTGGATGCCGACAAGCGCCACTGCGGGGATTTTCTGGGTGAACTCAAGGCGCTCGCGGCGGGTTGTCACCCGGCGCCGAAGACGCTGTTTCGCCTTGCCATTGAGGAAGTGGAGGCATGGTATCTGGGTGACCGGCAGGCGCTGGAGCAAGCCTATCCACGCGCCAGGGCGGAAGTTCTGCATCGCTATGTTCAGGATAGCGCCTGCGATACCTGGGAGTTGCTGGCGGACGCGGTATATCCCGGCGGCGCATCGGCCATCAAGAAAGCGGGTTGGCCGCTGCCGGGGCAAGTGAAACATGAATGGGCCGAGAAGATCGCCCCCCTGCTCGATCCTGATCGCAACGTCTCGCCCAGTTTTGGCAAGTTACGCGATGGGTTGCGCCGTCTTGTCGCGGAAGCAATTTGAGTATGAACCAGGACGAATTGCTGTCACGGCTCAATGGCATCGAATGGACTGATTTCGAGTGCAAACGGGCGCAGCGCAGCGTACCGGAGGATGCTTACAAGACCGTCTCTGCTTTTGCCAACACGGCGGGCGGTTGGCTGGTCTTTGGTGTCAGCGAAGCGAATCGTCAACTGGAGGTGACCGGCGTCGAGGAGCCCGACAAAGTCCAGAACGATTTTCTGGCGGTGCTGCGTGGCGGGCAGAAGTTGAACCGGGTGATCTCGGTGGAAGCGCATCGCTACGAAATCGATGGCAAACAGGTGTTTGCGTTTTACGTGCCGGAGTCTTCTCGCTCAGAAAAGCCGGTCTATCTCAAGGGTGACCCGCGCCAGAGTTACCTTCGTCGCGGCGCTGGCGACGAGCAATTCACACAAAGCGAGCTGGAGCGATTTCTGCGCGATGCGGCGCAGGATCGTTACGACGGCGTCGCCCTGGCCGATATTCCGGTTGACCGGTGCTTTGATGAGGCAACGGTCAAGTGGTATCAGGCGCAGTTCGCCCGGCGTAACCCGGAGCATGCGGAGATCACGGATCCGATCGAGTTTTTGTTGAACTGGAATTTCGTGGTTGAGCAAGGTGGCAAAAAGCTGCCCACTCGTGCAGGTGTCCTGCTCTTTGGTATCGGTCGCTATGTACGCCAGATTTTGCCCCGGCCGGTACTGGACTATCAGCGCATCGATACCCGCTTTGACCAATGGTCTGCCGAGCAGCGCTGGCATGACCGCTATGTGTTTGAAGAGAATATTTTCCAGACTTGGCAGGGGCTGGTCGCGCGCTATATGCGCATTGCCGAACATCCGTTCTCACTCGATCCGGCCACACTGCGCCGCAACGATGATCCGCCTGACTACGTGGCGTTTCGCGAAGCGGCCATCAACCTGCTGATCCACCAGGATTACGGCGACCACGGGCGTAAGGCGTCGATCAAGCTGTTCACCGATCGCACGGTGTTCTGGAACCCAGGCGATGCCTTCGCGACGGTGGCCGAACTCCTGGATCCCACCGAAAAGGAAGTGCGCAACCCGGCCATTGTGAAGGCGTTTCGTCGTATTGGCCTGTCGGATCAGGCGGGTACCGGTATTCGCGCCATTTTCCGCAACTGGCACGAACTGGGGCGCGTGCCGCCGCAACTCACGAACGACAAAGCCAGAAAGCACTTTGATCTGGTGTTGATCAACCAGCCGCTGGTGACCGATGCCATGCGCCGCTTCCGTCAAACCTTGGGCACCAACTTGACGTCCGAACAGGCCGATGCGCTGGCCTTGGCGCTTTCGTTGCCGGTGGGTGAAGCCCTGACCCTGACGGCGATTCGCAGCCTCGGCATCAGCACGACCCAGCAAGCCAAGGCGGTGGCCGACCATCTGGTGCGCCAGCAATTGCTTGATCCTCTGAGTGCGACCCAGTTTCAGTTGCGGGAGGCCATTCGGCAGCGGTTTGCACAAGTCCCTGACCAAGTCGGGACTGAGGTACTGAACAAGTCGGGACCAAGTCGGGATCAAGTTGGGACCAAGTTGGGACTCAGTGCCGAGCAACACAGGATGCTGGCTCAGATGGTCGATGAGCACGACATCGCTACCTTGATGGAGTGGGTTGGGCGTAGCAATCGCAGCAAGTTTCGTGAGGCTGTGTTGGCGCCGCTGCTGGCACTGGATATTGTTGCAATGACCATCCCGGAGAAACCCAACAGCAGTAAACAGCGCTACAGGCTGACGGAACAAGGCAAGGCGCTGCGCGACGAGGCCAATGCATGACTCAGTCCGGGCGCAACTTCACCATCGGCGATTGGTGCTGGTCCACTCGGCAGACATCGCCGTGTCAGGTGATCGAGCGCCAGGAAATGTGGGGCGAAATCGCCTACCGCGTCTGGTTGCCGGCCAAGGATGCGGTGGTCCGCGCCCAAGCGCGGGATCTGGCCCCGCTGGACAGCATGCGCCCGAGCGTGGAGCAGATTCTGCACACCACGGCAGCGGCCAAGCTGCTGGATGCACTGGAAGACAATCTGCTGCTAGCGCCGATCCAGTCCAGCGTGGTGCCGCTGCCGCATCAGCTCTATGCGCTGAACCGAGCCGTCAGCCGCGATCGGATTCGCTACCTGTTGGCCGATGAAGTGGGCCTCGGCAAGACCATCGAGGCCGGTTTGGTGCTGCGCGAGTTGAAGTTGCGCGGGCGGGCGAAACGGATTCTGGTGGTGGCGCCCAAGGGGTTGGTCCGTCAATGGCAGGCCGAAATGCGCCTGCATTTCGGCGAGACGTTCCAATTCATCGATCCGTCCGAGTTGGCGGCCTTCCGCCAGTGGCGCAGCGGTGGTGCGGGCGAAGAGGACAACCTGTGGCGCCTGCACGACCAGGTGATTTGCTCGCTGGACTCGGTCAAGCCGATGGAAAATCGACGGGGCTGGAGCCTGGAGCAACTGAACACCTACAACCGCGAGCGCTTCGAGGATCTGATTTCGGCATCCTGGGATCTGGTCATCATCGACGAAGCCCATCGTCTGGGCGGCAGCACCGAGCGGGTGGCGCGCTACAAGCTGGGCGTGGCGCTGGCGGAAGCCTCGCCCTATCTCTTGCTGCTGTCGGCCACGCCGCACCAGGGGAAAACCGACCACTTCATGCGCTTGATGCAGTTGCTGGACCGCGAAGCCTTTCCGGACGAAGGCAGCGTGAGCCGCGACCGGGTGCGACCGTTCGTGATCCGCACCGAGAAGCGGGCCTCGATCGACGCCGATGGCCTGCCACTGTTCAAGCCCCGCGTCACCCGGCTACAGGCGGTGGCCTGGCAGTCGCGGCATCGTTCGCAGCAGCGCTTGTACGATGCGGTGACCGATTATGTACGCCACGGCTACAACCAGGCACTGGCGGCCAAGCAGCGTCACATCGGTTTCCTGATGATCCTGATGCAACGGCTGGTGACGTCCAGCACGGCGGCCATCCGCACCACGCTGGAAAAGCGCCAAGCCCGGCTCGATGTGCCGCCGCCGCAGGCGAATCTGTTCGAGAGCACCAGCGCGGACGAGTGGGCCGATCTCGATGGCCAATCCCAAGTGGATCTGGCCATGCAATCCAGTCGCTGGGAATTGGAAAGGTCCGAGGTCGACCTGTTGTTGGCGCTCGCTCGCGAAACCGAGGCCGCTGGCACGGATGCCAAGGCCGAGGCACTGCTGGAACTGATCTACAGGTTGCAGCAAGAGGAAAGCGACCCGGCGCTGAAGGTGCTGATCTGTACGGAGTTCGTGCCCACCCAGACGATGCTGGCGGACTATCTGGAAAGCCGGGGTTTCTCGGTCGCGACGCTCAACGGCAGCATGGATCTGGAAGCCCGCGCGCGCGCCCAGCAGGTGTTCTCCAATGAGGTGCGCATGCTGATTTCGACGGATGCCGGCGGCGAGGGTCTGAATTTGCAGTTCTGCCACGTCATCGTCAACTTCGATGCCCGCACGGCGGACCAGCACCCGGAGCTGGAGTGGGTGACGATGGAAGACCCACGGGCGCGGGCGGTCATCAGCGAACTGCCGCACTGCGTTGCCGGCCAGCCGCTGCCGGTGATCCGGCTAACGGGATTGCCCGATTCGGTGCGCGGCATCTGGTCATTGTGGGAGATCAGCCTGGCGTCGGAAGGCCAAGGGATGAAAACAGGGTGCCGCAAGCGCTTCCTACCGGTGTTCGTCAACCTGGAAGGTCGATCCTTCGTGCCGACGGCCCAGCGTGTTTGGGATCTCCTGCTGACCGAGACGGTGGAGATGCACGCCGTGACGGGCTCCGAGGAATCGGTGACAGGGTTCGATGTGTCGCGCACGGCCGCCAGTACGCAAGGCGAGCGGATTTTCGCCGAGTTGCTGAACGAACACCGCACTCGGCTCAAGGAGGAGCGTGATCGAGCGATCTATGCCTTTGAGGCCAGAAGTCAGGCGATCGGGCGTATCGGCCTGCCCGCCGTGCGCGAGCATCGCCGCAAGCGGCTGCAACAGGAACAGGCTGCGCGCATCGCCGCTCTGGATGACATGGAGACCAGCGTGCCGGATTTGCATGCCGTGATGATGGTGAGCTTATCTGGCGCTGCGATGCCCGCCCAGAACAAGATCGAGGAGCGGGCGGGATGAGTCAGTGGACAGCGCGCATTCTCAGCGACTTCACCGCCGATCTCGCGCGGCTGTGGGTGGTGTGCGACCCGGATGAGGTGCTGCTCGACGAGAAGCTGTTGTCCGAACTGCGCGACCGTGGCTTTGAGGTCATGCGGTACGAAGACCCCTTCGCCTTCCGTGCGGAGTTCGAGGAACGCTATCGCGCTGCCTGGGATCGCGGCGAGCCGGGGCCGGCACCCTCGCTGATCGTGCATCTGCACGGTGCCGACCCGAATGCGTTGCCGTGGGACATCGTGCGCCACGGGCGCGTGGTATGGCTCAGTCTGGCCGAGCTGTTTCCGAGACTGGCCTATCGCACCGTGCAGTCGGTGGAGCCGGCACAGTTGGCGACGCTCTTTCATGCCCACCAAGCTGAGTTGCAGTCGGCGCGCGGGGAAAACGAGTCTCGGGATTTCATCCTCGAACACGTCTATCAGCTCACGCCGAGATCGATTCGGAATCCCGTGGACTTCTGGCGCGAGTTGCTGCGAATGCACATCGCCAACCGCTCGTTGCCGCCACTGTTCGCCCAGCACGCGGCGGGCATCCTGCAAGGCAAGGGACTGTTCGCGGACCAACCTGTCGCCCTCTGGCTGGCATCGAAGAGCGCCCTGCTGCGGGTGGTACAGGACGCCTGGTCTCGCTCTCTGTCGGTCTTGGGCCTGGACGGCACGCGCACGGGCGAGCCGCCACCGCCAGACTACGACGCCAAGATTGCGATCCCCTTCGACCACACCGACGTGCAGGTCATGGTCGATTCCATGTTTTTCGATGGCAGCTTGCATCCGCTCGCCGTGCAACTTGTCCCGGCGGGGATGCCGAGCTGGACCAAGGTCGGCATTGTTCAGGATCCAGCGGCATTGCGCGCCCTCGTGCTCAACGGCATCGATGGTCTGATCGAGACGCTGCCCACGGCAGACGCTTCGCATAAGGACTGGAGCGAATTCGCCAAGCGCTATGGCGAGATCCTGGCCCGTACCCACGGGCTGTCGGGAACGGAAGACGGCGAACGCGTTCCGGTGATTCGTGACCGTCTCAAAACGCTCCAGGCGCAAGCGGATGAGCAACTACAGGCATGGGTGGCAGCCAAACACTACGCCGACCTGATCCCGCAGGCAGTCACCAAGGGGCCGGCGATGGTGCATCACATTCCGCGCTTTCTGGGCCATCGACGGGCGGCGGGCGAAACGAAGATAGCCCTGTTGGTTTTCGACGGCTTGGCCTTTGACCAGTGGGTACAGATCCGGGAGCGGCTGATCGTCAGCGCCAAGCGCTTCACGTTCGACGAGCGCACGACCTTTGCCTGGCTGCCCACGGTGACCTCGGTGTCGCGCCAGGCGCTGTTTTCGGGTTTAAAACCGCGCGAATTCGATGACTCCATCGACCGAACGGACAAGGAGGAATCCTTGTGGAAGACATTCTGGCAGAACGAAGGCGTGAGCCCGAATGCGGTGTTGTATCGCCGCGCACTGCGCCAGGTCAATCAACTGGACGCGCTGGAAACGGATCTAATCGACCGGCAACCCAAGGTGCTGGGTTTGGTCATCGACGAGGTGGACGACCGACTCCACAAGGAGCGATCCAAGCGGGACGTGGCTCTGTGGATTGGGCACTGGCTGGCAACCGGCTTCGTCGAGCGGCTCTTTTCCCTGCTGCTGGATCAGGGTTACCACCTCTACCTCACGGCAGATCACGGCAACGTCGAGGCGACCGGGATCGGCAGACCCAACCAGGGTGTGATGGCCGAGACGCGCGGCGAACGTGTCCGGGTCTATCGGAGTGAGTCGTTGCTGGCGGATTCCGCCGCCGCCTATCCCACCACGCTCAGGCTGTACATCGCCGGCCTTCCCGCGAACGTCATGCCCCTCTTCGCCGGCGGACGGACGGCCTTTGTGCTGGAGGGAGAACAGGTGGTTGTCCACGGTGGGGTGTCGGTCGAGGAGTTGATCGTGCCCTTTGTGAAAGTGAGCGAGGCGATGGGGCGCGCATGAATTCATCAGCCCCACAAATCGGCTTTGATCGGTTTATTCAACTGGATTGGGCAGCAGCGGCACTGAATGTTCGTGCAGGTACCGCTGGGCTCGATGACCTGAATGCACGACTTGATGCCGCCGGACTTGGCGTCGAAGCCAGGAAGAAAACGCGCACCGTCCTGAACCGTCTGTGGCTGGAACCGCGCGCCGAGCTGGTCGATTACGCGAATCGCGGCGTGGCCATCCACAAGATGCAGCCGGAAATGTCGGTCGCTGCGCTCTGCTGGGGGATGGCCGTTGCGACCTACCCATTCTTTGGCAAGGTGGCCGAACTGGTGGGTCGCCTATCCGCCATCCAGGGCGATTGCGCATCCGCCGAAATCCATCGGCGCATGAGTGAAACCTATGGCGAGCGCGAAGGAACCCGGCGCACGACCAACATGATCCTTCAGAGTCAGGCGAACTGGGGCGCGGTGGAGCGCGTGGAAAAAGGCAAGCGCGTGATCCGGCGTACACCCATCGCAATCGACCACAACGAACTCACGGTATGGCTGATTGAAGCGGCGGTGCGCGATGCAGGCAAGCCGGTTGCCGTCCCTCGCTTGCCGTCGCTGCCGGTGCTGTTCCCGTTCATCTTGAGGCCGCCCCTGGCCTATTTGGTATCGAACAGCCCCAACCTCGTCCTTCGATCGGAAGGGCCTAGCAACCAGTTGGTGGATCTACAGCAGGTCAACTTGAAGATTTGACTGTCATTAACGGTCACAACCGATGGGCGTTGACTGGTTCTGCGTTGACGTCGCGTTCGAGCGTCGCCTGGCATGACGACTCGGCGATGACCGATTGGCGCCGCGTTACCCCTCGAACGTCTTCAACGGATCGTACTCGAAAGTCGGGCGCTTGAACTCCTGATAGACGGCGGGGTTGCTTCGCTGTGTCGCTAACGTCGGGGTCACCCGCAGCGCTGGGGTGGCCACGGAAGCCGCGACCGGCGCGGCGACCGGCACAACAGCACGCCCTTCCCGCCGGATCCGCGCGAGCGTCTTGGCAAAGGTGCGGGGTCGGATCGCGATCCCGGCGGCGGCAAGCTCCGCGAGGATGTCGGTCGACGACGCCCCCGCCCGCTGGGCGGCCTCGATGTCTGGCAACAGGGCGCGCAGCGACATGGCCACCGACCGGTGCGGCGGATGTTGGGCCAGTGTCTGCAAGCGGGTACGAGCCTGGGTTAAGCTGTCATCGTCGTGGGGCATACGTTGTGACTCTGTGTCGATCGAAGGGGAAGGTCTGGCGAAGGACTGTGTCGGAACGGGATGGATCGCGCGTGTTTCCCGCCATCGGACGTCACGGAAAAGGATCGTCCGTGTCATCCGCATGGCCCAATGCGGTCACTCAGCCCGACCAACGGCCGGTCGCCTCCGAGGAATGGTGGGGGGCACGCATCCTGGACAGACGGTCAGCCTGTCCATCAAGCCGAGCCTCGCCGCCAAGGCGGCGCGGCGCGCTGACAAAACGTCGCCGTTTCGTCAGTAAGGCCAACGCGACGCTGGCTGCCTCCTCTCATTCATCGTTCGGATCATCCAATGAAGCAAACTTCATTGTTTTGAGTGGCGCTTTAAATTCCTGATCGATCATTCTCAAACGCATCCGAATCTGACTAAGATGCGATTGAATCGCGCGCATCTGCGCAAATCGCGGCTCGTGACGATCAATCAAGTCTTTCTCCCACCCCGTAAGCTGTCCAAAACTTCTGATTGAATAGCCATGACGAATTTTGCCATCGCGATCCTTACCGCGCTTGAGATAGTGCGTGCGCTTTCGTCCTTTAACGCGATACCACTCAATTTGAAACATGCCCGGTCCTGACTTTGCGCTACGGCGGACCCGCACACTGATACTTCCGCGTTCGTTTGGTGGGTAAGATCGCTGTGCATCCAGCATCTTTTCAATATACATGCGTGTGGAGGCTTCGGCTTCTTCGCGCATCGCGTCGAGAACAACCGTGCTGCGCACGAGAAAGTCAGATTGCAGATCGATCAATGAATGCGCGATCCAATCCTGCCGTGTTTTCGGTTCGGTCTGTTGCTTGATCGCCTGTTCACAATTAGACTCACGCATCCAGTTTCCACCCATCGCCATCTCTATCACGTTTCTCCCCGCCTGTTTTCAGCCCCCCCTGTTTCCACCCTACTGCACGGGTGGAACTGAGTGGGACACCTACCCAAGGCAACTGTTGACCAACGTTTCCGCAAGCCCAACGCGCCATCGCCGCCACGACGATCGATGGCCGTCACCCCCAATTGCCCATGCCGTCCTCTGCAATACAAGAATACAACTTGTCTGCGATTGAGGATCCTCATCGCCATTGATTATATCAAAAAGATCGGGCTTTATCCTCTCATCGATCATTATTAACGGAATCGCTGCGATGGCAGCGGATTGACCTTTCTCGCCAAGGATAAGGCAACAGCAACGAATGACGTGCTCAATTCGCAATGATCCTGTAAATAATGATTATGATTGCAAGTGACGCCAGCCTGTCACGCCTTCGATGACCGGCAACGCATCAATTAATCGCAAATGATCGGGATTGGATCCCGAAGGAATCGATGACAGGTCACTTAATCGAACAGGTATCGTGCGGATGTCTCTAGCAAGATCAAAATGAGGGCTCTCTGAGCGTGACCGAACAGCGCCATGTTATAGTGACGTTGTGCGGATCAAAGCGCGTCCGAGTCAATCGCGATTCAAACGTAATGATCGATCAATGTCGAGTTTTCTAGTTCTACTTTGTTACTTTAATTCAAACACATTGACTATCCCGTCGCGGTCAGCTTGTAATAACGCTCGATATCCTTTTGCCTTTGCTCATGCCTGACCCGCATTTGCTTGATTCTTTTTTCGACCGCATCCGGATCGTT
>NZ_CAIPNF010000331.1 GCF_903866365.1 uncultured Thiocystis sp. | reverse complement strand
CATTCTGATGATCGTGCGTTTTTCAAATAACCCCGAGCGCCCATGTCCCAGGGTGAGCGCGTATAATTTTTTCTGAAATCAATAAAATCAAACAGTTAAGATGCGAGCTTCACAATACATATGAACTGTAACTTATTGATTTATAGGGGTACGCGCTCGCCCTGGCCCATGTCCCCATCTTCCCCGACCGCGCGCGGCGGCGCCCGCCCTGGCGCCCATCTGTAGGGTTAGCGGGCCTTGTAGGGTCTCGCATCGTTGCCAACGGATGGAGCAGGTCATCGGACGAGTCTCGTTCAAGACCCGTGATGCGACAACGCGAGACCTGACCCTTTTCCCCCGTGACCCTTTTCCCCGCAAGAACGAGGATGTCTGGCCCCACGCGGATGCCGGTCCGGTCCGGATCGGATCGGGTCGGCGCTGGGGACCGCAGTCGAACGCTATTCGCGCCTGATCGAGCGCCTTGGCCCTCTGAACGCCCGCGCGCGGCATCCGCATCCCTTGGTTCGGCCCGCTGACGGTGCGCCAGTGGCATGCGCTGACGGCGATCCACAACCGCACCCATCGCATTCAGATCGAAAAGATCGTGCGACGGCTAAACTGAGCCCATGACCGGATCGGATCTCCCAAACGCCGATCCACGCGCTCGGCACGCCACGCTCATCCGCTTGCATGCCGACCCTGGAAGCCTGCCGCCGTTGTCCCGGCATGCGCGGACCGCCGGTGCACAGCGCCGCCGTCCTGTCGCCGGTGATGGTGTGATCGGACAGGCCCCCGGCACTCGTGAGATCGAACAACTGCGACCCTTTTGCTGGACCGCCGAAGACCCTCTTTGGCTGGTTCGCGTCGATTGGCCTGGACGAAGCCGCCTGTCGCGAGCGCATCCTGATCAGCGCGGTCTGCCGCTGTTTCCCCGGCAAGAACCCCAAGGGCGGCGACCGCGTGCCGGATCGCGGCGAGGTCGAACGCTGCGGCGGTTGGTGGCGCACCGAAATGGACCTGCTGCGTCCGCGTCTCATCATCCCGATCGGCAAGCTCGCCATCGCCCAAGTGATGGAATTCGGACTGTTGAACGAGGTGATCGGCCAGCAGTGGCCCTACCGATCGGAGGCCGGTTGGGAGGCCGACATCATCCCGCTCCCGCATCCCTCGGGCGCCTCCACCTGGTTCAAGATGGAGCCGGGCCGGACCCTGCTCGGCCAAACCATGGGGCGTATCGCCAACCATCTAGCGTGGCGGGACTTGATGGCATCGTGAACGATTTCGCGTTCTGGGTCATACCAGTTCAAACCTCGCCGTTTCCGTTTCCGTTTCCGTCTCCGCTTCCTCGATGATCCGCAATACTCGATCCAGGTATTTGCCCTCCTGAGCATTGGTCGCCTGGCGAAGGTACGGTGGAATCCGCTCGACGAATTCGCTTTTCGTCATCGGCATGAATTCCAGCAGCGCCTCCAGCATTGCCGGGCGCAGCAAGCGCTGGCTCTCTGGCGTCGTCACGACTTCGGCGCGGATGACATCAAGGTCAAAGTGACAGAGTTTCCCGCGCAGATCGCGTGCCTCGGGAAGACTCGCTTCAATCACCGCATCCGGCAAGACGTCGTCGCTGTCCTCAACGATGTTCAGGCGCTCAGCGACTTCGGCTGTCTCGGGTTTGGCGGCGACTGATTGACTCTTCAGCGCGTTCAACTCGCGAATGATCGGATCGATCTCGCCCCGAGGATTTCTAAACCAATCCGTCGACCAGATACGGTGGATGCGCCAGCCCAGGCGCTCCAGGATGGTTTGACGCAGACGGTCGCGATCACGCGCGGACTTGCCCGAATGGTAGGTGGCCCCATCGCACTCGATGCCCATGAGATAACGGCCGGGGTTGCCCGGATCGCGAACGGCGAGGTCGATGAAAAAGCCGGCCACGCCAACCTGCGGTTCGCACTCGAAACCGGCTTGAGAAAGGGCGGAGGCAACCGCGACCTCGAAATCGCTGTCCGGCGGCCTTTCAGGATGATCGATTGCCCGGTGAAGATGGCCGGTTTCGGCAAAGGCAAGAAAGTCCTTGAACGCCTTCACGCCTCGTTTGGATTGCGCCGAAAGCAGGATGTCCTCCGATCCCATGGAACTGAAGATATGCATCCGCTTCTTGGAGCGGGTGAAGAGGACATTGAGCCGTCGCCAGCCGACGTCGGAGTTGATCGGTCCAAAACGCTGAAAGACCTTGCCGCTCTTCTCCTCCGGCCCGTAGGTGCAGGAGATAAAGATCACATCCCGTTCGTCGCCCTGCACATTCTCCAGGTTTTTGATGAACAGCGGTTCCTGGTTCAGAAGATTCCGGTCCATGGCATCTCGGAACAGTGGATCGTCCTTGGCGATCGCTTCCACGGCACGTTCGATCTGGTCGCGCTGATCGGCGCTCATGGCGACGACGCCCAGCGATTCTCCCGGTCGGTGGAAAAGATGGTGCTGCACCGCGAGAGCGATCATGCGCGCCTCCTCGATATTGCGCCGATTCACGAACCGCCCGCGCGCGACCCGGATGAGTTTTACGCCAAAGTCCTCGGAATCGTTGTGTGGCGAGGGAAAGATCACCAGCTACACCCTTGTAGAAGGCATGATTCGAGAACGCGATCAGCGATTCATGCTGCGAGCGGTAATGCCACCGCAGACGGCGATGATGAAAGAGCGGAATCGCCGTCTCCAGGATATTTTCGGACTCCTCGATCGCCGTTGCTTCTTCCTCTTCATCGTCGATGACCCGGTCGAAGAAACTGGTTGGTGGGAGCTGTTTCGGGTCGCCGACGACCACCAGTTGTCGGCCTCTGGCGATGGCGCCCAAGGCATCCTGCGGCTTCATCTGCGACGCCTCGTCCATGACAATGAGGTCGAAGTCGATTTGGCCGGGTGCGAGATACTGCGCAACCGACATCGGCCCCATCATGAAGCAAGGCTTCAGGGCCACCAGTGCATTGCCGGCGCGGTGAACCAACTGTCTGAGCGGAATGTGCTTGGTCTTTTTCGCGCACTCGCGTTGGAGTAGGGCAAGTTCCGTATAGTCGCTGGCTCTTGCGCCGGTCGAACCGGGCGGAATCGGATTCTGGGCGATCCGCCAGGCGATGCGTTCACGTTGCAGGCGCTTGAGCGTCTCGTCGTATTGACTGAACTGTTGCTGCAACGCGCGTTGCGCATTTCCGGAGAAGGTGGCGAGGGCCGGAACTTCCCTGAGAATTTCCCTCGCAAGCACGTCGAACACGGCCAACCGGTAACCGGCGTCGATCTCGTCGGCTGGCAGAATGCCCCGTTCAATCGCGGTCGTGAGCCGCGTAAAACCGATCGACTTGACCTGATGACGAACCCTGACATAGTCGAGCCAGTTCGACAGCCAGTCGGGTTGTTGCAGGGCGTTCCGGTTACGGTCGATCAGCCCATCGAGTGTGTGGCCGGTGCCGATCTGCCAAGCGTCCAGATCCAATTCGGTTAGATCGACAAATTGGGCTCGGCGGTCGAGATGTCTCTGCCAGGCCGTTTCCATTTGTTCGGCAAACTGCCGAAGCGCGGTGAACAATTCACGGTTTGGTTGACGGCGGATGCCAGCACTCAGGATACGTAATTTCACCCTTTCCTCAAGCGCCTGCGCGAATTCCGCCGTATGCTCGGCGGCCGTCAAGGTCGCCTCGTCCAGTTGATCCGGATCCGCCAGCAGGTCGATTTGATGGTCGAACCATTGGGGATCGAATGCGCTCTCGTTCAATGCTTGTTGATAAGACTGGATCTCCCCAAGTTGGTTAACGGTACGCTCGACCTCCGCGACAGAGGCGGTTGTATCGATTAACTGCCGCTGGCAGATGCCAAGAATTGGCCGAATCTGCTCTTCCAGTGTCGACAAGGGGCCGTCCGCCGCAATCAAGGCGGCATCGCTCCGTTGCAGCGGGGCATAGCCATCGAAGGCCGTTTTCAGTTCGTCCAGTTCCCCGAGCATCGTATCAATCCGCTCAAGGATACCCTGCTGACGCAGCGACTGGATTCCCCTGGCCTGCGTGGTCGACATGGTGAGCAGCGTAGCGCCGAGTGGTACCTTGGGTCCGAACCCGACGCCATAGCGCATCCGCACGGACCGATACCAGGCGCGCAGCTCCCGCAGATCGACGATAGCGGTATCGAGCCCGGCAAAGTGAGTGCCCAGGGCGCGTCGATAACGGGCATCGTTTTCCAGCGTTTGCTTGTCTTTCGCGTAGGCGCAGAGCTGATCGAGTCGGTTCGACAGATCCTTGACGCGGGTTCCTGGTTTGGCCGCAAGTTGGAGCAAGGCCCGTCGCGATGCGCGCCAATCCGCGTTGAACCAGCGGAACAGTCCGGCGGTTGCCAGCCGTGCCCGAATCGCATCGAGCGCATCCGCGGGTGGCGACTGATCCACGGCAAAGGAAGTCCCGAGTTCCGTGCGGGATGTCCGCAAGGTTTCGATGCTGGTTGTCAGTTCAGGCAGCAGATCGTCCAACACCTCGTCATCAAAACGTTCGTGACGTAACTGAAGCAAGGGCAGTTTTAGCTGACCGACCAGTTCGATCAAGGCGCGGAATTCGCGCAGGCCCGCTTCGTCCGGCTTGATGACCTGCGTATAGGCATGACCGAGACCGATGGCGACTTCCGACATGGGTTGACCCAGTTCACGCAGTCGCTCCTGGAGATGTTCGATCCGCTTGGCGTATCTGGCGATCGTGACCAGATCGGTTTGCCCGGCCGCACCAAGCTG
>NZ_CAIPNF010000330.1 GCF_903866365.1 uncultured Thiocystis sp. | reverse complement strand
GTCCGCGTCCCACTGGCGCGCGCCGTCTCGACGCGGACGGATTCCTGGGTAGCGACCACCACGCCGTCCAGTCGCTCGCCCCAGAGATCGGCGGCGGCATGCGGCCCCTCGGCAACGCTGACCAGCACGCCCAAGATCAGGGCCGGCAGCGCCAGCCACCAAAGGAAGCGGAACGTCAGCATGACCAGCGCCAGCACGACGCACGCAAGGCGATGAGGACGAGGAGGGCAGCGGTCATGACGATCCTGTGAGTGTTCCTGTGACTGAAAATCCTGCGGGAACGGGCAAGTGGCTGACTGGTCCCAGAACGGATCGCCCGCATCCCGCGCTGCCTTGGCGTTGTGGAGAATGTCCCAGCCGCCGGTCCACTGAGTCACCTCGGGTCGCTGGCGGCTGGCTCCTCTTTCAGGATGTTTCGCCCGCGGATCAGGATTTGAGCGGTCGCTCGAACTTCTCATGGCCCAGTACACCCACGTCGGCGACGAACACGGTCAGGTGGTGTCCTTTCGCGATCAGTGCGTCCAGGTCGTCGAGCAGTCCGGACAGGCGCTCTGGTGGCAGGATCACTTTCATCAAGAGGTTGCTGTCCACCCAGAGTACCCCGGTCTGCAATCCTTCGGACCCGGCGCCGCGCGCGCGCAGCAGGGTATAGCCGCTCGCGCCTCGCTTGCGAACCGACGCGACCAGCAGTTCTTCCAGCACGTCGGAGGTAATGATGGTGACCAGTTTCTCGGAAAAAAGTCTGTGCATATTGGCTCGCTCCAGTCGCGTGAGGCGTGATCGACCATCATCCAACACGGATCGCCCATTGGGATAGGGCGTGATAGATCGGAATGCCGAAGACCACATTGAACGGAAAGGTCACGCCTAGCGCGAGGGTCAGATAGAAGGACGGATTCGCCTCCGGGATAGCCAGGCGCATGGCCGGCGGGACCGCGATATAGGAGGCGCTCGCGCCGAGCACCGCGACCAGGGTCGTCCCACCGGCATCGAATCCCAGGCCATAATGGCCGATAACCACGCCAATGGCGCCACCAATCAGCGGCATTAGCACACCGAAGACACCGAGCAGCCAGCCGACGCGACGGAAGTCGCTGAACCGATGTCCCGCCTCCATGCCCATCTCCAGCAGGAAAAGACACAGCATGCCCATGAAGATCTCGGTCGTGAAGGGATGCAGCGACTCGATCGACTTGGGGCTGGCGAGCGCGCCGATCAGCATGGAGCCGAGCAACAACACCACGCTGCCGTTGGTGAATGCCTCGCGGATCATCGCCCCCAGATGCCCACCTTCCGCCCGCGCCCCTGACGCGGCACCGGCCTCGCGTCCGCGACTCCAGGTCGCGAGCAGCAGACCGACGACGATCGCGGGGGACTCCATGACGGCCAACATGATCAGTGGGTAGCGCTCGTACTCGATTCCCTGGTTCTCCAGGAAGGCCACGGCGGTCAGGAAGGTGCCGGCGCTCACCGAACCATAGTGCGCGGCGATGGCGGAGGCGTTCAGTCGGTCGACGCCTCGACTGAGCCGCAGCAGCGCGAAGGCGATCAGGGGCAGGCCGAATCCCAGAGCCAGCGCCCAGGCAACCGAGGCGGCGGCGGTTCCCAACTCAGCCTTGCCGAGTTCGAATCCGCCATGCAGTCCGATGGACACCAGCAGATAGATCGACAGGATCTTAGCCAGATCCGGAGGAAAGCGCAGATCCGAACGGATGACGCGCGCCAGGAAACCGAGCGCGAAGAACAAAACTGCCGGAATCAACAGGTTCGTGAGCGAGTTCATCTGAATCGACCGCCTCCTTTGATGCCACTTTGCTAGCTGCCTACGTACATTGAGGATGGAATGTAATTCTACTTTGTTACTTTAATTCAAACACATTGACTATCCCGTCGCGGTCAGCTTGTAATAACGCTCGATATCCTTTTGCCTTTGCTCATGCCTGACCCGCATTTGCTTGATTCTTTTTTCGACCGCATCCGGATCGTT
>NZ_CAIPNF010000329.1 GCF_903866365.1 uncultured Thiocystis sp. | reverse complement strand
GGCGATTCGCCATGAACGCGCTCAACTTCCCGCGGCTGACCTTCTTGCTGAGCACCTGGCGCCCCTGCGCATCCACCCCGTACACATGCATGCTGTTCTTGGCCAGATCGATGCCCATCGTGACAACCGGCTCTTTGCTACACTCTGTCATTGGTCTGCTCCGCTACCTCGGTTGACGATGCTTCACCTACATCGCTCATTGTGCCCGCTTTGGGCTCGTTGGAGGAGCGGGGCGGACCATCCCATTATCCTACGCTGGCTAGTGGATTTATCGTGGTACGTCCGAGATATTCCACGCCTACCGCCGCAGGAAGGGGCGGTGCATAATCACGGCGAAACGCTCGCACAGCCAGCAGCCCAGCCCCCGGAGTGGCGCCACCATGCACAAACAAGAACTTGCAGACCGCATCACCAGCAACCCGGCTCAATGTGGTGGAAGCCCCTGCATCCGCGGGATGCGTATCCGAGTCACGGACATTCTTGAGATGCTTGCCGACGGGGTGAGCATGACCGAAATTCTGGCCGATTTTCCCGATCTGGAGCCCGAAGACATTCGGGCCAGCCTACTGTTCGCAGCCCGCCGCACCGAAATCCCCCGTCTGGCCGCATGACGGTCTGGCTCGATGCGCAACTGCCGCCGGCACTGGCACCCTGGTTGGTTGACAACTTTGGCGTCGACTGCCGCGCGGTGCGCGACCTCGGGCTCCGCGACGCGGACGACCACACGATCTTTCAAGCCGCCCGCGCTGCCGGCGATGTCATCATCCTGAGTAAAGACAGCGATTTCGTCGACTTAGTGCTTCGCCTAGGCGCGCCACCGCAGATCCTTTGGCTCACCTGCGGCAATCTGACAAATCGGCGGCTGCGCGGCATGCTGCAAGAGGTCTTTGCGGATGCCATGGCGCTACTGTCAAGCGGCGATATCGTGGTCGAAATCGCCGACCGTATCAAATAGCACGCGGATCTCGTCGCAAATCGGACCGACCACATGTGACGATCGCGAAATCCGGCCAAACGCCCCATCGCTCGACGAACCGATGATCACGGGGTCATCGAACGACGCGCCAACCTCGGGGAGCGCCGTCAAATCGTGGCGCTCCGCTTGCGCCTCCAACAGACGCCGGGCCACAGCTTTCGCGATGTCAATGGTTTCCTGCACGGTACGCCCTTGTGCGACCAAGCCTTGCACGTCGTCGGACGTGGCGACATAGCCCCCTTCACTCAACGCCTCAAGATGCAGATTGATCAAATTTTCCATGGTGAACTCCACACCAAACCTTGAATCGCGACCTCAAGCGGAACGACGACCACATTTCGCCGGGTGGGATCGGCACAGCGCATCTACCGACGCTGGCTGATCTCATTGACGCTCGATACCTCGTCTCAAGTCAGAAGCACAGGCATCTGTCGGACCCAGTCGGGCGGATGTCCGAAGGGCGATCCGCCGTCCCGACCGCACCGAGAGGGCGGAACCGCTAGCGTGTTCCGCCCGACCGAGTTTGATCGAGGGCGATTCGATCCAGCGTCGGAGCGGTGGTCGATGGGTTTCACGGCCAGGTCGGCGTCTGTGCCAATCAACAGTGTCGTACCGTGGCCGCTCTACCCATCCACGCTGGCTCGCGACCCGCACAATCCTGAGCGGAAGCGGAAGCGGAAGCGGAAGAGGGCGGACCCGCGTCCCGCCTGCGACAGCGATCACGCCTCGAACAGATCCGCCGCGTCGTCCAAGGTCGCGGCCCGACGCAGCCAGCGCCGCAGTTGCGCGGGATCGGCGCAGCGTTCGAGGCGAGCGCGCATGGCGGCGTCGGCGATCATCCCGCGACCGTCGAGCACATCGAGCACGGCGCCGCGCAGCGACTCGACCGCCCCCTCGGCCCTGCCCTCGGCGCGGCCCTCGGCCTTGCCCTCGGTGCGGCCCTCGCCGCGCACCTCGTCCAAATCGCGGTAACCCTGACGTTGCAGCAGGTTGCGGAGTGCCGCCGTGGCCGCCGCTTGCGGATCGTAGAGCGACTCGACGAGGAAACGGTTGCGCAGGATGCCGGGGGCTTCGAGCCAGTCGCCGGGATAGCAGACGCGCATCGCCTGGCCGGATTCATGGACCTCGACCCGCCGCGGTCCGGTGAGCCGCACCACCCAGACATAACGGGTGCCGGCGGCCAGCAGCTCGCTGATCTTGAGCGCCAGATCGGCTTCGTCCTGGCCGGTGTCGGCATACTCCAGCGCCAGCGGCGGCGCGCCCGCGACCCAGCCCGGCGCGTCCGGCACATTGCCGACCGCGACATCCGGCGCGCGCAGGGTGCCCGGCGTGGGCGCGTAACCGGTGTCGACGCCGGCGGACTCCACGTCGGGATCGGTCCCGAGCACGAGCCCGCCGATCAGATTGGCCTTGGAACCGCGCCCGCCGGTCGGCAGACACTGGATCGGATGGCCATTGGAGAGTTCGTAGGGATCGCCCGAACGCAACTGGTCGGCGTGGAAGGGGCCGTGGCCTTGGCGGATCGTGGGATTTTTCATGGCGATGGGGCCTGCTTGTCGCGGGGTGACGGTTTTCAGGTGTCAGGTGTCAGGTGTCAGGTGCCAACCGCCAGCCAACGCACCGCGTACCACTCGGCTGACTCCCTGGCGCTTGGCGCCGTATCAGAACGCCTTGGGTTGAAACCCCTCGGGCACATCCAGCTCGAACACGGAGTCGTGGATGCGGGCGACATAGAAGCCTTCGCGCAAGGCGCGTTCGCGCAGCGCCGGCGAGGCGTCCACCACCGCCAGGATTCCGAAGAGGCGCTTGTCGCGATGCTCGGGGAAGAAGTCGCGAAACTGCTCGAGCAGGGTGCGCAATTGGCCGATGGCCTCCTCGCGCAGATGGCTCTTGACCTCCACCACGTAGGCGGTGTTGATCGCGCCATTGGCGTAGGACAGGGTATCGATTTCCACATGCCGCCCGCCCTTGCTGACGCGCACGCTGGGGCTGACGACCTCCATGCCGAAGCGTTCGCGCAACAGCTTCTCCATGGAGGGCAGCGCCAGCCCCTCGGTGAAACTGCCGAATTTCTCGCCCAGCCCGCCGATCTGTTTGCCGAGTTCCTTCAGTTGGCGGTCGGTGCTCTGGCTGAGGTCCTTCAGTTGGCGGTCGGTGCTCTGGCTGAGTTCCTTGAGCTGGCGGTCGGTGTTCTTGATCTGTTCGCTGGTTTCCTGAATCTTACGGTCGGTTTCCTGGAACTGACGGTCGGTTTCCTGAAACCGACGGGCGGTTTCCTGGAACTGACGGTCGGTTTCCTGGAATCGACGGTCGGTTTCCTGGAATTGCTCGGCGTTCGCGCGCTGGGCCTGGATCAGGTCGCGCAGCAAATCCCAGACTTCTTCGGCGGCGGTACTCATGGGCATCCTCTCAGGCACGCATCGGCTGTGCGCAAACGATAGCCGAAGCGAGGTCGGCAGAGTAGCCCTGAGCGACGTCGACGGGTGTCGCTTGAGGGTGTCGCTTGAGGGAGATCTCGATGGGTTTCACGGCTAAGCGACGTCCGTGCCAATCAACAGTGTCGTACCGTGGCCGCTCTACCCATCTACGCTGGCTACCCGGCTCAAGCGTTGGTGTCGTTGTCGAACACGACGACAACGACAACGACAACGACAACGGGGATCGTGTTGTAGGTTGGGGTGAGGGACGAACCCCAACTCCACGCATCGGAAGCGAGCGAGGTAGGATGGGTAGAACGGCCACGGTATAACCTTGATGATTGGCACGGACGCCGATTGACCGTGAAACCCATCGACCACCGCCCCAAGGCTTGATCGAAACGCCCTCGGAAAACCGGGGGCGTTTTGCGTTGGGTGCGGATCGGGAAGGTTGGCGCGTGGGTTCGGTGGGTTTCGCTTTGCCCTTCGACTCCGCTCAGGACAAGCTCGACCCACCAACAACGCCGTCCAGTCTCAGCCGTGCACTCGCTCTGGATCACTGATAGAATTTGTCTTATTTGTACATTTTAGACTGTCAATCATGCTCACCTTTACGGCAAGCGAAGCGAAACAGGGACTGGCGAGAGTCATTGAGGCGGCCGCGAGGGAGCCTGTCGTCATCCGGCGTCAGAAACGCGATGTCGCGGTGGTGCTGTCGATGCAGGAGTACGAGCGCCTGGTCCGATTTAACGTCACCGAATTTCAGCGTTTCTGCGACCGGGTGGGCAACGCCGCGCAAACGGCCGGGCTCGACGAGGCAACCCTTGCCAAACTCCTTGCCGATGAATGAGCCATCGCGCTGGGTGCTGGATACGAATATCCTGATCAGCCGCCTGCTCTGCCCCAGCGGAGTGTCCGCACAAGCGGTGGATCATGCGCTGGCGCGTGGCGTGCTGCTGGTTTCCGAAGCGACCCTGGAAGAACTGGTGAGGGTTTTGAACCGCCCGAAGTTCGATGCGTATGTCACGGTCGAGGATCGACGGCGTTTTGTGGAGTTACTCGGCGGCGTCGCAAGGATCGTCCCCATCGTGCGCGTCATCCGTGCCTGTCGCGATCCGAAGGACGATCAATTTCTGGATGTCGCGCTGAATGGGGAGGCGACGGCCATCATCACCGGCGATCAGGATCTACTGGTCATGGATCCTTTTCATGGCGTCAGAATCGTCAGCCCAGCCGTTTTTCTGACGTGGCCGTGAGACGTGAACATACGCGGATCTCTTCCGTTGCCGCTGGCGCATCCGATCCTCTGACCGCGACATCCCGGCGACCGTTTAGCCAGCGTAGGATGGGGTGAACGAGAGTGAACCCCAACATCCACGCATCGGAAGGCACGGACGCCGAACCGCATGACCCTCAACGCCCCTGGCGATTCAACCGGAGGCGTTTTTCATTGCCGGCACGGTGGCAAGTTGGGGTTCGTCCCTCACCCCAACCTACGGGGCTGTTTTCACCCTGACGGTGCGAGGGCGCGCCAGCCGGAACGTGAAGTAGCGCTCGCCGGTGGTGGTGTTGCGCGTCTGCGTTCGGCGGATATACGTGCTCAAAACGCTAGACCGCGCGCCGCAGCGGCGCAAAAGGCACCGAAAAGATTAGGGCACTACTTTAAGCCTTCAAGCGTGCGTGCACATAGAAATCAGCGCTTTACTTGGCTTCGAGCACCGAATATGCCCCAATATCAATGAGGTCGCGTTAAAGATGGGTTAGTTAGAAGCCGGCATCGGTTCTCAGTGCATCGAGACAGTGCCGTAGGGCCGGAACAAACCGCGTTGCTTCGCCAGCAACATAACCCGACCACTCCCATAGGCGTCAATCTCTGTTGCTAAGCAAGAAGATGCCCGTCCTGTTCCTCCAGCAGGAGGAGGTCCAGTTGAACCGCGCGTGAGAAGCTTGCGGAATCGCCCTGGTCGAGATCCCGCTGCAAGGAGTGAATCAGCCAGGTAGACAGGTAGCCTAGCCCGAGCCGACGAAAGCGGTACGCTACAGGGCCTCATCGAAAACAAGGCGCTGAGGTTTTGTAGCGTTGGAATTATCGCCCGCTGCTTGGTCACAACTTACGAGGGCAAAGCCACGTTTGGTGAACACAACGAGGTCAAAAGGCGGTCTCAGCGTTGGGACTGCCGGGAGTCTCGTCACGCATCCTGCGCGACGTCGACACCACGGGCAACTTATTGCATTCGTTGGGTGATGGCTGTTCGACACGCTGGGGTTCACTCCCGCCCCCCAGCCCACCGGGCTGCGCGCGTTTTGGTACCGGATCCTTTACGCCTTGCGCCGCCGCCAGCCTGCGATACCGATGCCAGCCAATGCCGAGGCGAAAAGCGGCAGCGCGGCCGGCAGCGGCACGACGGTGAAATCGGCGGCATACGGGAAGTTGTTACCGTCGATCTCCGTGCCGTCGGCAAGGCCTGTGACCCAATTCGGATCGCTAAAGAGCATGGACGAAGACAACAAGTTTGACCCGCTGCTGGAATACGGGATCTGCACGTACGTGGTGGTTGCCTCCCCCGCAAGCTTCAGCGACGTCGCGCCGGCCATCGACAGCGCCCCCGCCAGTGCAGTGGCCGCGGCACTCGCCGAGGATTCGCTAAAAAAGTCCTTCGGCGGGTCGTTCAGCCAGTCGGAGCTTGAGACTTTCCCGGTAAACACGACGTTGTAAACTGACGATCCAACCTCCAGACCCAACACAGACTCCGCGACACCAGAGCTACTGAATGTCACGGTGGCAGCGTCCGCGTCGCTGATAGCCGCAAATCCAAACATGGCGCCAATGACAGCGCCTCCCAAAGCCGTGGCGCCGTGGCGCCGGCCGATTGATGATACCGTTTTCATAGCTTGCCCCCATCATTGCGGTTTTGTTAATGTCACCGACGCCGGCAAATGTCGCGAAACTGAATCGACATTCTTTTTTACAGTTAGCGACTTCATTCGCGTAATGCAAGTCCCCTCCTGATTAGCTAGATTCCTCAGTTAGGCCCAGTTAGGCCAATATTCCGCGGCCAATTGGCGCACACTGGGTTCCCCCGTCTCGCTGAGGGATTCCGCCATGCCCATGAACCGCATTCAATTCCAACCTGGGCTGTCGCTGCCCGCGTTCTATGCGCAGTTCGGCACCGAGGCGCAATGTGAGGCGTCGCTGGAGCGCGCGCGCTGGCCCGATGGGTTCCGTTGCCCACGCT
>NZ_CAIPNF010000328.1 GCF_903866365.1 uncultured Thiocystis sp. | reverse complement strand
GCGGGCGCCGCGCGAACGCCACCCTTGAACCCCGCTGCCCAGCGGGGAACGGCTTGCTGTGGCGAATGACACGGCTTGCCCTGAGCGGCGTCGCCGGGAAGGGCAGGGAGTGAAGACGAGGGGAGAGGCGCGATCGCTCGCCCTCCATGCCGACGCGAGAATGACGCGGAACCGCGCGGAGGCGGGCGGACCGGGGTGGGATGCGGAGGCGCACGCGCCTCGCGAAGAGGGCGGAACGCGGGTCAAATCCGCGCGCGGCGCGGGAAAGAGTGGATGGCGGACGGCATGCCGCCGCGCGTCAGTCGGGTGAGGTCCGACTGGCGAAGCGGGCGACGGGTCGACTGCCACCGCGACCGCCCGACAATAAGGCTCGCCATCCCTGGGTCATCGCAGCCGCACGATTTCGCAACCTGAGGCGGGACGGGGTATTCCCATCGTCTCGGCTTATGTGGCGAAATTCAGCTTTTTACTCCGGTCGGTTGGTTGAAGAGCCGCTTGCAACTCGGCGATCCCGGAGACCGGTTCCGGTTCCGGTTTCTCGGGAAGACGTCTGGCGCCCACGATTCAGGATTTTGGGATCCTGATTTTCTGGCCGGGGTAGATGAGGTTAGGATCCTTGATGACTTCTCGATTCGCTTCGAAGATGCGCGGATAGGCGTTGCCGTCGCCATAGAATTTCTTTGCGATGGCCGATAACGAGTCGCCTTTCGCGATGAGATAGAATTCGACTTCGGCGGCCTGCGGTGGGGCGTTCAACTGGTCCGCCTTGACCTGTTCCACTCCCTGGATGTTGCCGGCCATGAGGACGGCTTTTTCCATGGCGTCCGGACTGTCCGCCGTGCCAGAGAGCGCCACCACGCCATTGTCGAAGGTGACGGACAGATCCTTGACGCCGGGGTTGTCACGCTCGATTTCTTCCTTGATCTTCTCGCTCGCCTCGACATCGTTGCCGAAAACCTTCTTGCCATTACCTTTCAAAAAGTCGAACAGACCCATGATGACCCCCGCTGACAATTGATGTGCTGATTGAATTGGCCATGACAACGCTAGCATAAAACCGCGACAAGCTTGTGTCAGGCCCAAGCGTGCCGTCTATCCCGCCGGTCGATCTCCGTGTTTGAGGTGGGCATCGGCAATCCAGAGAAAGAAAGTGGGATATCCGCTTGAAAGCTCCGCTGTGCGACATCAGATTATAGGCAATTGTTATTTATAGGCTAGCTTTCGTCCTATCTTCGTCCGGCTTGGCCTGCGTCTTTCGGGTATCGGCTCAGCCCTCGCGTAGACCTCATGGCGTTGGTGCTTCGGCAGTTGACGCATTTCCTTTCCATCGTCACGAAAACAGCATTACGCCGATTGCCGTTAGCCGTCGCGAGACGGGGATCGCTCAACACAACGCAGGGATTCCGAACGCTGTTTTTTGCCGAACGCCTGGAGCTTTTCTCATGATATTTTCGTACGCTCTCCGTCTGTCGCATGCCTCTGTCGCATCGACCAGCACCCGGATCGATTTCTTGCGTATCTCGCTGATCCTGGCGCTGGTTTTTCTGCACTATGGTGCCGTCGTCGGCTCTGGCATCTCGCCATTCGATGGGTATGTGGGGCAGGACTACCCGATCGCGACCATTACAATTTCGTATGTACTGTTCTTCGCCTTCGCGGCCGTCCCTTTACTCAGTGCAATTTCGGGCTTTCTGTTCTTTCGCTCCGCACATTCTGGAGCCCGTCCCGATTTCTCAAAGCTCTGGCGCAAACGACTTCAATCGATCGTCCTGCCCTTCCTGTTATGGAGTGGAGGATACGTGGCAGCCGCCTATCTGGTGTATCTGGTTCAACCCGACACGTTTGCCAAACTGTTTTCAAGCGAGGCTGGCGCGACCCCGCTCACGTTGTTGGATGCCGCCTTCGCACTGACCGATACCCCGTTTGCAATCCAGTTCTGGTTTCTGCGTGACCTGATCGTGACGATGGCGCTGGCGCCGCTCGTCTGGCTCGCGGTGACGCGTATCCCATTGCTCTGGCTCGGCCTGCTCACCCTTTCCTGGCTGACGGAACAGACCTTCGGCATCTTTCTCAGAATCGACATCTTCATGTTCTTTAACCTGGGCGCTATGATCGCGATCCACCGTCTCGATCCGACCCGTCTCGACCGCTGGGCGCTCCCTCTGTTTCTCGGATTCCTCGCCATTGTCGGGTTGCGAACTGTCGCACCCTCGCTGATCGGTGCGGAGCACGAACGCACCCTCGAGCTGATGTCAGCATTGCTGCGCTTACTCGGCGTCATGGCGCTCTGGAGCATTGCGGGTCATCTGGCGATCACGAGGATGGGCAATCTGCTGCGTCGCCACAGCAGCATGGCGTTCTTCATCTTTTGCGCCCACTATCCGCTGATTATCTATGTGAAAAAAGGGCTTGCGAATCTGGCCCCACCGAGTGGGGAGTTCGGCTTACTGTTGAACTACTTTGCAAGCATCGGTTTGACACTCGGTCTGATCTGGGTGGCGGCAACCCTTCTCAACCTCTGGATGCCCAAGGTCTACGCGATCCTCAATGGCGGTCGTGAAATCTTGCAAAAGGATCTGGCGGCGCAGAAATATTCCGCATCGGCTCCACCGGTCATGGATTGAGGCGATTTCCGGATCGCCAGCAAAGAATTGGTGGGAGCCGGGCAGCACGCTACCCGGCATGAGCGGGTCTAGCCGATTTTCGTCTTGATTCGATCAAATGATTCTTTCACAAAACAGGTCAGATGAGCCCAGCCTTGCTCTGCTTCTTCCTTGAGTTCGTCCCATTTTTCATCGGCTGAGTCAAACATTTCCTGGCGCTTGACTTCGCCCTCGTCCCACTTAGCCTTGATCTCGGCGATTTCCTTCTCAATACCCTCCTTGGTATCATGGGTGGCGTCAGCAGCTTTAAGGCGAAGCTGCTCAATATCCGCCTTCCACTCGTCTAGCTGGGTCTTGAGTTTCTCTAAATACTCTTCTTTCGTCATCATATTGAAAATCCTCATAGACGTTTAAAAGACATTCAGAAGCCACCTCCAGTCCGGAAGCCTCCACCTCCACCTCCACCGAGTCTATCCCGGCCACTACCCAATCCGCCGACGATGTCACCAAGCCCACCCAGGTCGCCCACTCCGCCGCCCCACACGGTTCCGCGCCCAAACCCCCCGGATCCGAAGCCAGGATCGGATCGCTGGGGCCGGTAGCGCTGCTGCTCGCGCAGAATCCGCCAGAGATTGTCCCGGTCCAACATGCCGTTGATGAACTGACCAAGCAGCATGCCGATCATGGCCTCGTCGCCAAACGTCGAGCCAGCCCGGTCGTAGCGGCTGCGCTTGAAATCCAGTCGCAGAGACTCTAGCTCGGCCAACTGCTTCTGATGCTGGACAATGACTTCCTTGAGCCCCTGGACGCTGGCCTCCAGTTGTCGACGCTCGTCTTCACGCTGAAGCATCTGGCTGACGATGAGATCGTCCTCCGGATACGGGGTCGCGAGAGCTTCCCGACGCAGTTCCATCAGATCCTCCCGCTGGAACTCCGCGGCCATGAAGTTCACCGCTTTCCTGGTGTGCTCATCCTCGCCGGCGGCAAACAGTGCCCTACGCGCCATCAAGACCTGTTGATCTGACTCGGCATTGGCGATCCGCGCATCGATGGCATCGAGACGCTCCTGTTCACGGGCGACGATCTGCTCTAGGGCTGGGATGCCATCCGCCGCCCGAGCCGCCTCATCGAGCGCCTTGAGAGCGTCAAACTCACCCTCGGCGCCTGCTTGAAGACCGTTGGCATGCTCGCGCAGCCGCTCCGGGATTTCGTTCAGGCGACTGAAGTTGGCGCGGGCGTCCGCGAATCCGACCAGCTTCGCGACCCAGCCGTCCAGCATCCGGAAGAGCCCCCAGGACCGGTACTCGGGCGTGCCATAGCTGCGCTCCCAGAGGTACATGAACAGTGGATCGCCTCGAAAGGCCGCACCCTTCTGCTCCCGCTCATCTTCACTGCGGGTCGCTTTTTCACTGGCGTGCATGGCCAGACGCTCGGCCTCGGCGACCTTCTCGCGCTGAATCCGGTAGGCGGGGTCGGCATGCAGACGCGCCTGGGTCCGGGCATCGGCGGCATCCACCGCCTGGGCCGTGGCGTCCACACGGGCAGCCTGGGCGGAACGTTCAGTTTCCAGGGTCTGCCTGACACCATCGGCAGCCTGGAGTTGGCTCTCCAGCTCACGCAGGGCGGACTCGCGCTGGCCCAACAGGGCCAGCGCCTGCTGCTCAGCCTGATCCAGATGACGTGCCGTCTCCGGATCCGCCATCAGGTTGACGCGCACCTTGGCCAGGTCTTTATAGTCCTGCGTCAGCGCCTGCTGCTGTTCGGCCAAACGCTGGTTGACTGTCTCGATTTGAGACTCAATGGAGGCGATCTTGGTCCGCGCATCGGTCACCGTCTGATCGATGTTGGACAGGGCCTGTCGTCCGGAAACCATGCTTATCTCCTTACCACTGCGTAATCGCCCCGCCGGTCGTCTTCATTTCGTAATGAGGAACCAGCTCACCCCGCGCCTTGTAGCCAAAACGATCGCGCTCGATGATGCCGTCGTCTGTTTTGTCCGCGGCGATCGCGTTGAAAGTCCGCTCATCGACCCGCAGACCCCACCGCTGCACCCGCTCGGTCTTCCTGGTTTCCTGATTCTCGATCGGCACCGTCAACACACGCCCGGAGGGGTCAAGGGCCTCGACCACGATATAGAAATTGCGTGCCCCAGTATTGATGTCCGGGATGCGCCAGACACCCGTCTTTTCGTCTGGCCGATTGATAATGCGCAACGTGTATTCCTGCTCTAGGATATCGCTCGCCGCGTCAAGCTGCTTGATGGCTTCCTTGGCGGCTGCTTGATTGTCATTACGCAGCGCGGCCTGCCCCGCGTTGAAGTAGCGATCCAGGGTCTTCCGCACCTGATCGGAGGCCGCCAGAGCGACGGCCTCCCCGTGGATCCTGTCCAGATCTTCCGGCAGTGAGGCGTTGGGGGCGACAACCACGAAATAATTGACAACGCCCGCCAGCAGACCCACCCCAGCGAGACCACCCAACCATTTCCCCCAGGAACCGCGACTGATATAAAAACGGGCGAGCTTGATGGAGAATGAATTCGGCGGCGCCTTGTAGGTAAAACGATCTTCCTTGAGCGCGGCGACTCCCTGCTCAATCACCTGATCCGGAACCTCGATCCCCTGAGCCGCGTAGATCTTGCGCAGACGCTCCTTAAGATCCTCCTCGCGACCGACATCATCCAACTCCTTCTTGACGATCCGCTCGCGTCGACGCAGCGTATCGACCACGTCCATCGCAAGCATGACGTCATCCAGGGGTGGCTTTGGTCCCTGGTGCGGAACGGGATGTTGGCTCTGGCCAGGGGTCAGGGTAGCCGCCTCGCTCATGACTGCGATACGGCCGCGGCAGGCAATTCGAGGCCCTTGCCCTGATCGGCGAGACGCGCCAGCTTGCGCTTCCCCTCCTCCACCGCATCGCGGATCTCGTTGGCGTTTGCCGTGCTCTGCTTGCGCATCTCCTCAATGATCTCATGAGATCTGACCTGCCAGGAGACCACCGAATCCACCAGCTTCTTCACCGAGTCCGCGCGAACCGTGGGGCCATAACCAGCCTTGACCGCCGCCTCCTGAACCTTGCCGCCGATGTCCGCCAGAACCTCCAGTGACTGACTCACACCTTCCTTCATGGCATTCACGGTCTGAGTGCCTTCGTGGAGTCCAAACATACCGGTGAACGAGGCGGTGAGCGCGGTCAGGACCACTTCATTGGTGCTGAAGAAGCTCACGGCCTGCGCATAGACCCGCTCCTTGGCGTTGGTGGTCTGAAGCAGGCGCGCCATGACCACCTCGGAGGTGTTGTACGAGATCGTGAGGTTGTCCGACAGATCCTTGGCAATCTGATAGCGCTTTTCTTCCTGCTGAAGTGCACGGACCTTCTCGTCTCTCGCCAATTCAAACTTGGCACGAACCGCGGGCTCTTGCGAGGTGTTGGCCTCCACCGCCTTCATGGAAGCATCCACCCCTGCCTTGGCATCGTCCAGCTTGCCCTGAGCCGTTTTGAGCACCTCAAGGGCCAACACTTCGGACTGCTTCAGCGCCCCGCGGAAATCCTGGTACGCCTCCAGAATCTTCTGTTCCCGCTGGATCTGATCGTTGGTGGACGCAGTCACATCAAGGTACGTGTCCTTGATCTTGTCGAAGCGGGCGGCGATGTCCCCGCGCGTGGCCTTCATCCAGACATTGCCGAGACGCTCGAAAGTATCCAGCTTGCCGTCTTCGATCTGGTCCACCATCGTCTTGGCATCGTCACGAATGCTATTGAAAGCGTTAGTGATGTCCTCGTAGCGGCTACCGATTTCCATCGCCTGCACCTGCTGGCGCACCACCTCATTAAACAGCGACGATTCATTGAGAGTGCGGGCGATCGCGGTGACGCGTCCTTCGTCGAGCACGGAGATCTGGTTCAGAAGGGCGATGATTGGTTCGACCTGTTTATCCCCATCGGTGGGCACCAGCCCCAGGTCGTGCAGGCCATTCATGGCCTTGTCCAGATACTGCATCGGGGTGGCGGTGGCGATCGCGGTCGCGTTGGCAGTGGCGGCGGCAGCAGCGGTGTCGGTCGTCGTCATGGTTTCTTCCGTCCCTAATGGTTGAGTCTTAGTCTGATGGTGCTCATACTTCAGCTTGATGGTGCTCATACTTCAGCTTGATGGTCGACTTCACCGACAAACGCAGTGATCAAGTTGATCGCCAACATGGCGTTGATCGTCATTTTAGCGACGGTCGTTCGTTCCGCACAGCGGACCCTACCGTAGGGTCCGCTGTGCGGACCATTTGCCGACCTGCCTTGATCAAGCGCTCTGTTCGACGCGTTGCGCCGGCGTCTGGGCCTTGATCGACAGGGCATGCAATTCGCCGCTGAGGATTTGGGTCTTTACGGTCTCCATTACAAGCCGTTGCCGCTTGATCGGCGTCAGGCCCTCGAAGACATCGCTGACAACCAGCGCCTCGAAGTGACTACCATCGCCGGAGACCTGAACCTCGGCATGCGGGATGCCCGCGCGAATGAGCTGGGCGACTGCTTCGGTTTCCAAAGTTTAACTCCTAGTCTGAAATGTACACCACGTCAACGGCAATGTTCGTTGGTTCAGGCGAATCTTCCGGGGGCGTCTCGATCCGCCTGACTCTTTGGGCCATTGCCGTGGATTCCAAGACTCATGATCGAGACCGAATCACCGTCTGACTCAAGACCGCGACCGCCTCGAACGCATCTCAAAGCTCGCGCGTCGCCAGAAACCGCACCTCCGGCCAGCGCTCTTCCGCCAGGCTCAGATTGACCCGCGTCGGCGCCAGATAGACGAGCTGGTCGTCGCCATCCAAGGCCAGATTCTCGTAATTCTTTTCCTTGAAGCGTTCCAGCATCTTGGCGTCCGTGCAAGTGACCCAGCGGGCGGTCTTCACGCTCACTGGCTCGACGAAGGCATCGACGCCGTATTCGTCCTTGAGCCGATACGCCGCCACGTCGAATTGCAGAATCCCGACCGCCCCGAGAATCAGATCGTTATTCTTCAGCGGACGGAAGACCTGGGTCGCACCCTCCTCGGCAAGCTGCACCACGCCCTTCTGCAACGCCTTGGTCCGCAGCGGATCCCGGAGCACGACCCGGCGGAAGAGTTCGGGCGCGAAATAGGGCACACCCTCGTATTTCAGATCCTCGGTCTCGGTAAAGGTATCGCCGATCTGGATGGTGCCGTGATTGTGCAGACCAATGATGTCGCCGGGCCAGGCGTCTTCCACCTGACGGCGCTCGTCGGCCTGGAAGGTAATAGCGTTGGCGACCTGAATCGACTTGCCGATGCGCACATGACGCATCTTCATGCCCTTTTGATAGCTACCCGAGCAGACCCGCAGAAAGGCGACCCGATCGCGATGCGCCGGGTCCATGTTCGCCTGGATCTTGAACACGAAACCGCTAAAGGCATCCTCGGCGGGATCGACCAGACGCTGACGCGTCTGACGCGCGCGCGGCGGCGGGGCGTATTCCACGAAGGCATCGAGCAGTTCGCGCACGCCGAAATTATTGATCGCCGAGCCGAAAAACACCGGTGTCTGCTTGCCCGCCATATAGTCCGCGAGATTCAGCGGATGACTGGCGCCCTGCACCAGTTCCATCTCGTCGCGCAGTTCCTGGGCCTGATCGCCGAGCACCTCGTCCATGCGCGGGTTGTCGAGCCCCTCGATGATCTCGCCCTGGGTGATGCGTCCGCCATGCTGGGCACTGAACAGATGGGTGCGCCCGGAACGCAGATCGAAGACGCCCTTGAAGCGCTTGCCCATACCGATCGGCCAGGTGACGGGCGCGCAGCGGATCTTCAGGATATTCTCGATCTCGTCCAGTACCTCGATGGCGTCGCGGCCCTCGCGGTCGAGCTTGTTGACGAAGGTCAGAATGGGCGTGTCGCGCAGCCGGCAGACATCCATCAGCTTGATGGTGCGATCCTCGACGCCCTTGGCGATGTCGATCACCATCAGCGCCGAGTCGACCGCCGTCAGGGTGCGATAGGTATCCTCGGAGAAATCCTCGTGCCCCGGCGTATCGAGCAGGTTGACGATGGCGTCGCCGTAGGGAAACTGCATGACCGAGGAGGTCACCGAGATCCCGCGCTCCTTCTCCAGCGCCATCCAGTCCGAGGTCGCGTGACGCGCCGCCTTGCGTCCCTTGACCGTCCCGGCAAGCTGGATCGCGCCGCCGAACAGCAGCAGCTTTTCGGTCAGCGTGGTTTTACCGGCGTCGGGATGGGAGATGATGGCGAAAGTACGGCGTTTATCGAGTTGCTCTTGAAGCTCGCTCATGGGGACGGGTCGGAGACTGCCTGCACTGGGAAATCCTGGGATTATACCGATGCGGGATGACTCGGACAGGGATAACGGGAGAGCGGGAGAGCGGCTTCGCGTCTGTCCAGGGTGTGCGGAGAGGCGCTTTCCAGTGGCGATCGCCCATTCCGGACATGGCCTAAACGCATCCAGTCGCGTCAAGTCCTCTCAATTCACGCGCCAGCACCGTGGCATCCTCGCGCCCCTTGCCCGCCGGATAATACTTGCGGCGTGTGCCGATCTCGCAGAATCCCTCAGAAGCATAGAGCGCGCGCGCGCCGCTGTTGGAGGCCCGCACCTCCAGAAAAGCGGTGTCGGCCTTGCGCTTGAGCGCGAGCGACAGCAGGTGACGCAACAGGGCGCGACCCAGGCCCCGGCGCTGACAGCGCGGGTGCACGCAGAGATTAAAGATGTGACATTCGCCGACGGCGACCGACATGATGCCGTGGGCGACGATGTCCTGGTCCATCTCGCCGACCCAGCAGCAGTAACCGACCCGCAGACAGTCCCGGAAAATCTCGTCGCTCCAGGGGTGCGCGTAGGCCGCGCGCTCGACCGCCCCGACCGCGGCGAGATCCTCGTCGCGCATGGGTCTGAGCGTAAACCCTGGTGGCTGTTCCCGCGTCGACATATTGACACTGCTTCCGATCATGTAAACCGCGTATCGCATGGTATGTATTGTTTGTGCGCCGCGGAAGATGACCCGCATCATGCCACGATCAATTTCTCGAACAAGTCCGTCAAGAGCATCGCCAATCAGAAATGGATTCGGGCTATAGTTAATCGGTTTACTTGATTCCCGCCTGCTCAGAGTCGCGCCAACCACCATTCGACTGCCTCAGTGCGGCGCCAGATTCGCAGTGTCGCGCGGCATGTTTGCCTCGCCGGGATTCCTTATTTCCACTGATTGCGGGACAGATCGATGTCGCAGAAGAGTATGGTCACCCTCGACGGTAATGAAGCCGCCGCCTATGTCGCCCACATGACCAACGAGGTCATCGCCATTTATCCCATCACGCCCTCCTCGAACATGGGCGAGTGGTCGGACGAATGGTCTTCGCTGGGGGTCAAAAATCTTTGGGGCACAGTCCCCGACGTGGTCGAGATGCAGAGCGAGGCGGGCGCGGCCGGCGCCATTCATGGGGCCTTGCAGGGCGGTTCGCTGGCGACCACCTTCACCGCCTCCCAGGGCCTGCTGCTGATGATCCCGAACATGTACAAGATCGCCGGCGAGCTGTCGCCGACGGTGTTCCATGTCACGGCCCGCTCGCTGGCCGCTCAGGGGCTGTCGATCTTCGGCGATCACGCGGACGTGATGGCCTGCCGGGCGACCGGCTACGCCATGCTCTGCGGGGCGTCGGTCCAGGAAGCGATGGACTTCGCGCTGATCGCCCAGGCATCGACCCTGGAGAGTCGACTGCCCTTCCTGCACTTTTTCGATGGATTCCGCACCTCGCACGAGGTCGCGAAGATCGAGCGACTGCCGGTCGAGACGATCCGCGCCATGATCGACGACGAGCTGGTCACGGCCTGCCGGACCCGCGCGCTCAACCCCGATCATCCCAAGCTGCGCGGCACCTCGCAGAATCCGGATGTCTATTTCCAGGGACGCGAGACGGTCAATCTCCATTACCAGAACACCCCCGGCATCGTGCAGGGCGTGATGGATCGTTTCGCCAAATTGACCGGGCGTCAGTACGGACTCTTCGAGTATGTCGGCGCGCCGGATGCCGAGCGGGTGATCCTGCTGATGGGTTCGGGCATCGGCGCCGCCGAGGAGACCGTCGATCATCTGGTCGCCCACGGCGAGAAGGTCGGCATGATCAAGGTCCGGCTCTTCCGCCCCTTCGACCCCGCCTATCTGCTTGCCGCGCTGCCGGTCACCGCGACCCGGATCGCCGTGCTCGATCGCACCAAGGAGCCGGGTTCCGATGGCGAACCGCTTTATAAGGATGTACTGACCGCGCTCGCCCAGGCGCATGCAGGGGGCGACCTGGCGACCATGCCGCGCGTAATCGGCGGTCGCTATGGTCTGTCGTCGAAGGAATTCACGCCTGGCATGGTCAAGAGCGTTTTCGACGAGCTGACCAGGGACAAACCGAAGAATCCGTTCACGATCGGCATCGTCGACGATCTCACGCACACCAGTCTGGACTGGGATCCGACCTTCCGGCCTGACGTGACCAGGGGCATCACCGCCTGTGTCTTCTACGGATTGGGCTCGGACGGCACCGTGTCGGCCAACAAAAACTCCATCAAGATCATCGCCGAGGAAACGCCGAACTACGGTCAGGGCTATTTCGAGTACGACTCGAAGAAGGCCGGCGCCATGACCATCAGCCATCTGCGTTTCGGCGCCCATCCGATCAACAGCACCTATCTGATCGGCGACGACGAGGCGAGTTTCGTCGCCTGCCATCAGCCGACCTTCGTCACGCGCTACGACATGCTGGATAAGGCGCGCAAGGGCGGCGTCTTCCTGCTGAACTCGGCCACCCCGTCCGACCAGGTCTGGAACGAACTGCCGCGCAAGATGCAGCAGACCATGATCGAGAAGGAACTGTCCTTCTACGTGATCGACGCCTACGGGATCGCGGAGGCGACCGGCATGGGTCGGCGCATCAACACCATCATGCAGACCTGTTTCTTCGCCATCTCGGGCATCCTGCCGCGCGACGAGGCGATCGCCCATATCAAGACCGCGGTCAAGAAGACCTACGGCAAAAAGGGTCAGGCGCTGCTGGAACGCAACAATCAGGCGATCGACGCCACCCTGGCCGGACTCCATCAGGTCACGCTCCCTGGCAGCGTCACCAGCATCTTCGACCGCCCGCCGGTGGTTCCGGACGACGCGCCCGAGTTCGTGCGCAAGGTCACGGCGACCCTGCTGGCGGGGCTTGGCAATCAGCTCCCGGTCAGCCTGATGCCGGTCGACGGCACCTGGCCCACCGGCACCACCCGCTTCGAGAAGCGCAACCTGGCGCTCAAGCTGCCGCTCTGGGACGAGGCGCTCTGTAGTCAGTGCGGCAAATGCCCGCTGGTCTGCCCGCACGCGGCCATCCGCGCCAAGGTGTTTCCGACTGAACTCGCCGCGAACGCCCCGGCGGGCTTCCGGCACGCCGCGATGAAGGGCAAGGATTTCCCCGAGGGTCATCGCGTCGCCTACCAGATCGCGCCCGACGACTGCACCGGTTGCGGACTTTGCGTGGAAGTCTGCCCGATCCGCGATCGCACCGACCCCAGCCATAAAGCGCTCAACATGGTGGAAGCGACCGAGATCCACGACGCGGAGCAGGCCAACTGGGACTTCTTCCTGACCCTGCCCGAGTTCGACCGCGCCAAGCTGGATCCGAGCAAGATCAAGCACGCGATGATGATGCAACCGCTGTTCGAGTTCTCCGGTGCCTGCGTGGGCTGCGGCGAGACACCCTATGTCAAGCTCGCTACTCAGTTGTTCGGCGACCGCATGCTGGTCGCCAACGCCACCGGCTGTTCCTCCATCTATGGCGGCAATCTGCCAACGACGCCCTACACCACCAACCCCGAGGGGCGCGGTCCAAGCTGGAACAATTCGCTGTTCGAGGACAATGCCGAGTTCGGACTTGGCATGCGTCTGGCCGTGGACAAGCAGACCGAACAGGCGCGCGAACTGCTGACCCAACTGGCGAGCCAGATCGGCGGCGAACTGGTCGAGGGGCTGTTGACCGCCGATCAGTCGAGCGAGGCCGGCATCCATGAGCAGCGCGAACGGGTCGCGACGCTGAAAGAGAAGCTCAAGGGTCTCGACACCCCGCAGGCGCGCACCCTGGCCGCGATCTGCGAGCAACTGGTCAAGCGCAGCGTCTGGATCGTCGGCGGCGACGGCTGGGCCTACGACATCGGCTACGGCGGCGTCGACCATGTGCTCGCCAGCGGGCGCAACGTCAACCTGCTGATCCTCGATACCGAGGTTTACTCCAACACCGGCGGACAGAAGTCCAAGGCCACCCCGCTGGGCGCGGTCGCCAAGTTCGCCGCCGGCGGCAAGCCGACCTTCAAAAAGGATCTGGCCATGATGGCCATGGCCTACGGCAACGCCTATGTCGCCCAGGTCTCCTTCGGGGCCAAGGACGTACAGACGGTGCGCGCCTTCCTGGAGGCCGAATCCTATGACGGACCCTCGGTCATCATCGCCTACTCGCCCTGTATCGCTCACGGCGTGGACCTGTCGAACAATCTGCGCCAGCAGGATATGGCGGTGAACTCCGGTCACTGGTCGCTGTTCCGTTACGATCCGCGCCGGGCCGAGAAGGGCGAGAATCCGCTGCTGATGGACAGCAAGACGCCGAGCATTCCCTATCGGGATTTCGTCGCCTCGGAGACCCGTTTCAGCCTGTTGAACCGGACCCATCCCGAGGCCGCCGAACGCTATCTGCAACTGGCGCAGAAGCATGTGCGGACGCACTTTACGCTCTACGAGCAGTTGGCGCATCTGGCGGTCCAGAAGGCGGCCGTGCCCCCAACCGAATAGGCAGACTTGCCCGATGGATGGCCAGGCGATCCTGGCCATTTCGCGAATGCTATTTTACGGAACCATGAGATTGAGCCAGCCATGAACCTGACGACCAACTATCTCGGACTGACGATCAAGAATCCGCTGGTCCCCTCCGCCTCACCGCTCTCGAAGAGCCTCGGCATCGCGCGCGAATTGGAGGACAACGGCGCGGCGGCCATCATCATGTGGTCACTGTTCGAGGAGGCCATCACCGCCGAGACCGAATCGGTGGCGCGCTTTCTGCAAAATCAGGATCCCGGTTTCGCCGAGGTCGGCGCCGGTTTCCTGCCCGACCATCAGGATTTCGACAGTGCGCTGGATCAGTATCTGGCGCACATCGGCAAGCTCAAGGAGACCCTGAGCATCCCGGTCATCGCCAGTCTCAACGGCGTCACGCCCGGCGGATGGCTGCGGCACGCGACCGAGATTCAGCAGGCCGGGGCCGACGCTCTGGAGCTGAATGTCTACTATGTCGCGGGGGACATCGGACAGAGCGGGGCGGAGGTCGAGGAGCGCTATCTGAGCCTGTTGCGTGAACTGCGAGGCCAGATTCAGATCCCGATCAACCTGAAACTCTCCCCCGCCTTCAGCTCGCTCGGCCATCTGATCAGCCAGTTCGCCCGCGCCGGGGCCAATGGCGTTTCGCTCTTCAATCGCTTCTATCAGCCGGATATCGATATTCAGGGTCTGCGCCTGCAATCGACCCTGCGGCCCTCGACTTCGGCGGAAGCGCTGATCGCGATGCGCTGGATCGCGATCCTGTACGGACGCATCGAGGGACTGTCGCTGGGTGCCACCGGCGGTGTGCATACCGCCGAGGACGCGATCAAGATGCTGCTCGCCGGCGCCAACGTGGTGCATCTGTGCAGCGTCCTGCTGCAAAAGGGGCCGGCCTATACCGCTCTGATCTTGAAAGGAATCCAGGATTGGATGGCCGAACAGGGGTTCGAGTCGGTCGACGATTTCCGCGGCCGTGTCAGCGCGCTGGCGGTTCCCAATCCGGCCGAGTTCGAGCGGGCCAACTATATCAACGTCCTTGACAGCTACAGTGTCGCCTCGGGCGTGCGGGTTTAAATGCCGCTTTCATCAGTGCTTCCAGGATGGCCGAGTGGTACTCGGCCTCTTCGCCTGGTCCGGTGTCCGGGGAGCCGTGCACAACTCGGCGCCTCCCGGCGCGATTGAATCAATACATCGGACAGATAAAAAAATCGACTCAGGCATTGACTATTTGCACGAAGCACCAACACAATCGCCCCCTGCCCGGATCGCGCGTGCGCAATCAACAATAAATCCAAGAGAGGCGTCGTGCTCGTCTCACGAGTACGCAGGGGTGACACTGCGCGCGTGTTTTTAACGCAATCCCGAACCCGGGATTCCGTTACGTCGCCTGACTCTCGATCATCCCATCCACTTCATTTAGGAATACCCAATGCAGCAAGCCTCGGTCGACGCCATCAAGGCGCATCCGCGCTATCAGGAGCTGGTGTGTTCACGCAAGTGTTTCGCCTGGAATCTGACAGTCCTCATGTTGGCGATGTATTACGGTTTTATCCTGGTCATCGCCTTCGCGCCTAGCCTGCTGGGCACCCCGATCTCCGCTGGTTCCGTGACCACGGTCGGCATCCCGGTCGGCGTCATCATCATCGTTGCCTCGTTCATCCTGACCGGACTCTATGTCTCCAAGGCCAACGGCAAGTTCGATGCCCTGACCAAGGCTATCCGCGAGGATCTCCAATGAAGCGCTTCGCGATCTGGGGCGTATTACTCGCCCTGCTGACCCCCTTCATGCTCGTGGCCGCGCCAGCCCTGTCCGGCGCCGTCGAGCAGCAGTCGGTGAACATGACCGCCATCTACATGTTCGTCGCCTTCGTCGCGGGAACCCTGGGCATCACCTACTGGGCGGCCAAGCGCACCCGCACCGCCAAGGAGTTCTATACCGCGGGCGGCGGCATCACCGGCTTCCAGAACGGTCTGGCCATCGCCGGCGACTACATGTCCGCCGCCTCTTTCCTGGGCATCTCCGGCCTGGTGTTCGCCTCCGGCTACGATGGTTTGATCTACTCCATCGGCTTCCTGGTCGGCTGGCCGATCATCATGTTCCTGATCGCCGAGCAGATCCGCAACCTGGGCAAATTCACCTTTGCGGACGTCAGCTCCTACCGCTTCGGTCAGACCCAGATCCGCACCATGGCGGCGATCTCCTCGCTGGTCGTGGTCGCCTTCTACCTGATCGCGCAGATGGTCGGCGCCGGCAAGCTGATCCAGCTGCTGTTCGGCCTGGACTACTGGCTGGCAGTGGTCATCGTCGGCGTCCTGATGATGGTCTATGTCATCTTCGGCGGCATGACCGCCACCACCTGGGTCCAGATCATCAAGGCGGTGCTGCTGCTCTGCGGCGCGACCTTCATGGCGGTCGCCTCCCTGGCGCTCTTCAATTTCTCGCCCGAGGAAATGTTCCGGCAGGCGGTCGAGGTACACCCCAAGGCCGCGGCCATCATGTCGCCCGGTTCGCTGGTGACGGATCCGATCAACGCCATCTCGCTCGGCCTGGCGCTCATGTTCGGCACCGCCGGTCTGCCGCATATCCTGATGCGCTTCTTCACCGTGCCGGATGCCAAGGAGGCGCGTAAATCGGTCTTCTACGCCACCGGTTTCATCGGCTATTTCTACATTCTGACCTTCATCATCGGCTTCGCGGCCATCGTGCTACTGTCTCAAAACCCCGAGTTCTTCAAGCCGGCGGCGCTGGCGGCGGATGGCTCGGTCATCCAGAGCCAGCTTGTCAGCGGAATCAATGGCGGAACCAATATGGTCGCCATCCATCTGGCCAAAGCGGTCGGCGGCGATCTCTTCCTCGGCTTCATCTCGGCCGTGGCCTTCGCCACCATCCTCGCCGTGGTCTCGGGTCTGACCCTGGCCGGTGCCTCCGCCATCTCGCATGACCTCTACGCCAGCGTCATCGCGCGCGGTCGCAGCAACGAGACCACCGAAATCCGCGTCTCCAAGTTCGCCACCTTCGGTCTGGGACTGGTCGCCATTGGGCTGGGCATCGCCTTCGAGAGTCAGAACGTCGCCTTCATGGTCGGTCTGGCCTTCGCGATCGCGGCAAGCGCCAACTTCCCGGTGCTGGTCGCTTCCATCTTCTGGAGCAAGATGACCACGCGCGGCGCGCTGATCGGCGGTTTCGCCGGACTCATCAGCGCCTTTGTGTTGACCGTCATGTCGAAGGCGGTGTGGGGCGACGTGCTCGGCCACGTGGGCGAGGACGGCAAGTCGGTCGGCCTGATCATGCTGAACAACCCGGCGATCGTCTCGATCCCGATCTCCTTCGCCTGCATCTGGCTGTTCTCGATTTTCGACAACTCCGAGCGCGCCAAGATCGATCGGGCCGCGTTCGATGCACAGCGGATCCGCTGCGAGACGGGGATCGGCGCCGAGGGAGGCGCGAGTCACTAAGGGCTAGACCTCCGGGACAGGGATGTCCCGGGGCAGTTGGCAGTTGGCAGTTGGCAGTTGGCAGTTGGCAGTTGGCAGTTGGCAGTTGGCAGTTGGCAGTTGGCAGTTGGCAGTTGGCAGTTGGCAGTTGGCAGTTGGCAGTTGGCAGTTGG
>NZ_CAIPNF010000327.1 GCF_903866365.1 uncultured Thiocystis sp. | reverse complement strand
TCGCGCCAAGCCGACCGAACTGCCCTGGGCCGATACCGAGCGGCTGCCGTACACCCTCACCGGCCCTTATCTGTCCCGACTGTTCGAGCAGTCCTTTGTCTCCGGTCTGCACGATCCCGGCCAGCGCCCGTCGGCGAACGATTGGGAGACCGCGCTGGTCAAGACGGTCGATCTGATTCAACCCTGTCTGAATCCGGTGTGCGAACAGAAGTGGTATGTGTTCGATAATTCCACCAAACCCCGCTGCCCCTTCTGCGGGACGCCCTTCCAGGGCAAACTCCCGGTCCTGAACCTCTATTCTTCTCGCAAGGAGGGCCAGTACCGGCCCGATAACCATCGGCTAATGGTCTGGACCGGCCAATCGCTCTTTCACTGGCATGCGAATCATCTGATCGCTCCGAACGAGAAACTCGACGCGGAGCAGAAGCGACGGGTCGGCTATTTCGTCTTGCACGAGTGCCGATGGTGGCTGATCAACGAACGTCTGCCCGACCTGATGGAGGTCGCGACCCGGACAGCGATCCCGATCGGCGGCAAGCTCGAACTCCAGGACGGGCAGCAGATTCTGCTCGCCAAGGGCGAGGGCGGCCGGCTGGTTGTGGTCCAGATGGTCGAAGCCTGAGTTGACGCGCGCCAACGGCGACCTTCGTGGGCTCCGACGCGCGTTCTTTCGCGGAAAAACGCGGTCTGTTGCACCGGAACAAGGGTTTATGAATCAAACGAAACCGGTCGTCGCCGCCTTTGACTTCGACGGCACCATCACCACCCGGGACACCTTCGTCCCATTTCTCACGCGCGCCTTTGGCCGTGTCCGCGTTGGGCTGGCCTTCGCAAGCCTTGCCGGCGAAGCGATGAAGGTCGTCCTCAAACGCTCGGATCGCGATCGTTTCAAGGCTCGGATCATCGGCAGGCTCTTTCCCGGACAGTCGGTCCCATCATTGCGGCGGTTCGGAGACGCGCACGCCTGCGCCGTGGAGGCGCTGTTTCGACCCGCCGCATTGGAGAGAATCGCATGGCACCGGTCGCGGGGCCATCGACTCGTCATGGTCAGCGCCTCGCTCGATCTGTATCTGGAACCGGTCGCGGCGCGCCTGGGATTCGACGATCTGCTCTGTACCAAACCCGCGGGCGGTCCGTTGTTATTCGACGGTGGGATGGATGGCGCCAATTGTCGAGGCCCCGAGAAGGTCAGGCGACTCAGGGGGCTGCTCGGCGATCTGACCCAGTACGAACTTCATGCCTACGGCGACTCGGCGGGAGACCGGGAGATGCTGGAGGTCGCGGATGTTCCGCATTACCGACCTTTCGAGTGAGCGGACTGTCCGAACCGCCGGCGTCGCTCGCAATGCCCTCTGCAAAACCGATCACGTCTTCCGGCGCGGACGCGAGGCGGCGAGACTGAGCCCGATGTTGGCCTGGCGCGCAAACTGTTTGAAGTCGTCGAAGCTGACGGCATCGAGCGCTCGTTTGCTTAGGCCTCGATCCGTATAAAAAAGTCCAATGCACTGATGATTGACGACGATGGGCGCAAGCATGAAGGGCGTGCGTCCAACCAATTGCGTCAGTCGAGCGGGGATCAAGCGTGCGTCTTCGCATTCGCGGGCGGTCACCCAGTGCGGGAGTTTGCGGTCCATGGTCTGAAACAGGATGTCGGGCGCACCGGGCGGGCGGATAAACTGGAAGCCACCGGTCAGGTCCGCCTGGCCCTGCCCAAGCGCATATTTTGCCTTGATCGCCTTTTTGTCGGGCGTGGTCAGGGCGAACAGGACGCGATCCATGCCGACGCCTCGGTAGATCCCCTCCAGCGCCAGTTCCATGATGAGATTGAAGTCGCATTGGCCAGCGTCGAGAAAGGCCGCCAGTTCGCGCAGGATTTTGATGCGCAGGGAACCGTCGGGAGACGGCTGGAGCACCGCGGGCGCGGGCGGTTTTTCCGATGGCGGCTCTGCCGTCTGTTCGCCGAGGTTGCTTGGGCTGGGTTGAGGGATATGGACAGCAGCGAAACCGGCGCCCAAATCAGTTGCCAGTAGGGATGCCTCGCGTGCCTTCTGATGCAGCAGCGCGCGGGCCTCATCGGGCGGGAGATCGGTCAGCCTGGCGGTCTTCTGCACCAGTTGATTCATCTCGTCCGAGCGCCAGCCCTGTTCCTCGGCACAGCGAGCAATCCGCTGGCTTAACACGACAATCTGCATCCGTTCATCCATCTGCGTGGGGTGGCTGATCGCCTTCTGTAGCAGTTCGCTCAGGTGCCATTCCTGGATCAATTTCTTGCTCAGATGGCTGAGCCGAAAACCGAGCACCTTCTCCTGGGCCTGTTCAGGGGTGATGCCGGGCTGGTTTGACGCGCGCTCCAGCGTCTGGCCGATCTCGCCGCTGAAACACCAGAAGGCCAACTCCCCGATGCGGGTGAGAAGGGTGGCGATGAAGACCTCTTCGGGCGATTTGTCCCCGCGTGCCGCGGCCAGTGCGCGCGCCTGGGTCGCGGAGTGCAGCGAGCGCGCCAGTTCGCGGCTCAGACGATCCCGGGCGGCACCCTTGACCAAGGCATCGACCAGGGTCACCGCCAGACACATGTCCCGTACCGCATTGAAGCCAAGCACGATGACGGCGCGCGTAATCGTGCTGATGCCGGCGCCGGTCGGATTATAATAAATGGAGTTGGCCAGCTTGAGGACGCGCGCGGTCAGGGACGCGTCGCGCAAAATCACGCCCGCCAGTTCCGAGATCGGCGCCAGCTCGTCGTCCGCGAAGGCGATGACCTTATGGGCCGTATCGTCGAAGATTGGCATTTCCTGTTCGCGGATCAATTCGACCCATTCGTCCAGACCGGTCGGAGCGGTTTCGGTTTTCAAGTCGGTATCGACACGCTTAAGAACGGTAAACTATAGGCGAGCGGCGGGGGTCTTTCCAGATAGGCGGTTGATCTTTCGCAATGGTCCGCCGCCAGTTTCGCGATCCTGGCCCTCGGGAACGGAGTCTCTGTCGCGATCGGCATTTTATCTCTCGATGGATGTGCGTCATGCCGTTTCTTCCTCGTCATCGTTTGCGTCTTGCCGCGCATGTCATGCGATATGGCGGCGTGGTCGCCTATCCGACGGAAGCGGTGTATGGATTGGGCTGCGATCCTTGGAATCGGGCCGCCGTGGAGCGTCTCCTGACGATCAAGCAGCGCGATGTTTCCAAGGGACTGATCCTGATCGCGGCCGATCCCGCTCAACTGACGCCCTTTGTGGAGGATCTGTCCGCCGAGCGCATGGCGGACATCCATGCGAGCTGGCCGGGGCCCCATACCTGGCTGCTGCCCGCCCGACCCTCGACGCCCCGTTGGCTGACCGGCCGCTTCGAGACACTCGCGGTTCGGGTCACCGCCCACCCGCTTTCCGCCGGTCTGTGTAAGACTTATGGTGGCGCTATCGTCTCCACCAGCGCCAATCGGGCCGGTCGCCCACCAGCCCGCACGAGCCTGCGGGTGAGGCTTGCACTCTACGAACAGCCCGATGCTCTCCTCGTTGGCGCCTGTTCCGGTTCCGGACGTCCATCAAGCATCCGCGACGGTCGCACGGGCAGAGTGCTGCGGGGCTGAATTGGCCGCCAGCCACCAGGGAGTGTGATTTCTCGTGACACCGCTCCGCGGTGTCACGCATCGAGCGGCGTTCCGTGCCTAGCGCCATCCCGCGGTTTCGGTGGCTGATCAGGATCTCCTGCCATGGATCAATTGTGCCCTTGGACTTGTCCTCGTCCAATGCTGCCAGCATCTGAGTCGGGGCGGACGCGGTCAAATTTTATCGAGGCAAGACGAGAGGAATGACGATGCTCAAAGCAACGGAAACCGCGATCCGCTGGGTCGAACAGGGCAGGGCGCCGGATGCGCTCGTGCGTGCTGGAATTCGCCTGCTGCTGCGTCAGCGCCTGGCAAGTCTGCCGCTGCATGACTGCGAGGCGGCGATGCGTCACAAGCGCGAGTTCATCGCCATGATGGACGCCGCTCCGATCGCCGAGGTGCCGGAGCGGGCGAACGAACAGCACTACGAACTCCCAGCGACCTTTTTCGATCTTGTGCTGGGGCCGCGCCGCAAATACAGCAGCGGCTATTGGCCGGACGGAGTCAAGACCCTTGCTGACGCGGAGGAGGCAGCGTTGCGCGTGACCGCCGAGCGGGCCGGGATCGAGGACGGTCAGCGGGTGCTGGAGCTTGGCTGCGGTTGGGGTGCTTTCAGTCTCTCTCTGGCGGAGCGATTTCCCAACGCCCGGATCACCGGTGTTTCCAACTCCCACGGCCAGCGCCAGTTCATTGAAGCGGAACGCGACCGTCTCGGGCTGACCAATCTGACGCTCGTCACGGCGGACATGAATGACTTCCAGGCCGAGGACCGTTACGACCGCATCGTTTCGCTGGAGATGTTCGAGCACATGCGTAACCATCGCGCGCTGTTTCGCCGTGTCCACGACTGGCTGACGCCCGGCGGGCGTTTTCTGATGCATATCTTCGTACATCGGGAGCATCCCTATCCTTTCGAGGACATTGGTCCCAGCGATTGGATGAGTCATTATTTCTTTGCTGGCGGCATCATGCCGAGCGACGATCTCCCGCTGCACTTTCAGGACGATCTGACATTGATCACCCGTTGGCGTTGGGACGGTCGCCATTACGAACGCACGCTCAATGCCTGGCTGGATCGTATGGATGGCGCCCGCGAGTTCATCTGGCCGATTCTGGAGGACACCTATGGCGCGGCCGAGGCGGCGACCTGGTGGATTCGCTGGCGGCTCTTCTTCATGGCCTGCGCCGAGCTGTTCGGGTATCGGAAGGGGCAGGAATGGTTCGTCGCTCACTATCTGTTCGAGCGGCCGGCCTGAGGCTGGATCCTGGCGCTTTGAGACGCGGATTTTACGCGGCGTAGCGATCGGCAACGGGCCATCAAGAATGCTCGGCCGCGCTCAGCGTTTGCGATGCCGAAAAATCCAGGGGGTCTGGTGTTCGCCCTTGCGACTCCAGATCCCTCGCTTGGCCTCGCGAGCCTCGCGTTCTGCGCGAAAAAACTGTTTATCCTCGCAATAGCGCGCATAGACCGCCGCATTGCCGCTCCTGACTTGCTCCAGATTCAGCAGGCTCCGCGACGTCGATCCGACGCTGTAGACATCGCCCACCGTGCGCCCGAAGCGGTCCTTGTCGATCGGCACCAGTTCCAGGTGTCGGGTCGCGAGTTGGCGGAGCGAGTCGCGCGAGCGGTCAGACCAAGGCCGCTGTTTGTGCTCGGGGGCGTCGATGCAGTGCAATCGCACCTCAACCCGCTCGCCCTGGCAGGTCAGCCGCAGCGAATCGCCGTCCAGCACGGTATCCAGCCGGCAGGTCCGGCCCGAGGCGCCGAACGACCAGTTGCCCGGAATCAGCCCCGGTCCCCACTGCTCGACCGCCCAGGCGCCGACCAGGAGCAGGGCGATCATCAGGGTCGAAAGGGGCGTGCGACGACGCCCCGCGCGTCTGGACTCAGCCATTGAGCCACAGATGGACCGCGATGCTCGCCAGGTAGCCGAGCGCGATCGCGGGCGTCCATTCCAGATGGGCAAAGAAGGTGTAGGTTCCGCGCGCCTGACCCATGAGCGCCACGCCCGCCGCCGAACCGATCGACAGCAGCGAGCCGCCGACGCCAGCGGTCAGGGTGACCAGCAGCCATTGGGTTTCGTTCATCTCGGGGTTCATGGTCAGGACGGCGAACATCACCGGGATATTGTCGACAATGGCCGAGAGGAAGCCGATCGCGATGTTGGCATGGGTCGGACCCCATTGGTTGTACATGAGATCGGACGCCATCGCGAGATAGCCGAGCTGTCCGAGTCCGCCCACGCAGAGCACCACGCCATAGAAGAACAGCAGGGTGTCCCATTCGGCCCGCGCGACCTTGTTGAAGACATCGAAGGGGGTCATGTCGCCAACCAGGGTGGCCCGACCCTCATTGCGCAGCCGCCAGCGATGGTGGCTCATGCGCAGGTAGTAACCGAAGAATTGCAGATAGCCAAGACCCGTGAGCATCCCCAGCACCGGCGGCAGGTGCAGGAAGTTGTGGAAGCTCACGGCGGTGGCGATGGTCAGCAGAAACAGGACGATGATGCGCCGGGCGCCCCGTTTCATGGGCACATCCTCCGAGCTTGCGACCGGTTTGAGATTGGGAACGGCGAAGTGCATGAGGATCGCGGGCACCACGAAGTTGACCACGGCGGGCACGAACAGCTTGAAAAAACCAAAAAAGTCGACCATGCCCTTCTGCCAGACCATCAGGGTCGTGATATCCCCGAACGGACTGAAGGCGCCGCCGGCATTCGCTCCGACCACGATGTTGATACAGGCGAGGGTGACGAAGCGCTTGTTGTCGCCACCGACCGCCAGCACCACCGCGCACATCAACAGGGCCGTGGTCAGGTTGTCCGCGACCGGCGAGATCAGGAAGGCGAGGGTGCCGGTCAACCAGAACAGCGCGCGAAAGCCGAAGCCCTTGCGAATCAGCCAGGAACGCAGCGCGTCGAACACCTGTCGTTCCTGGAGCGCGTTGATATAGGTCATCGCCACCAGCAGGAACAGCATGAGTTCGGCGTATTCGAGCAGGTTGCGGCGGACCGCCTCGCCGGCCAGATGCGGCTCGCCCATCTGGATGTAGACGTAGGCGATCAGGCACCAGATGACGCCGGCGGCGATGATGACCGGCTTGGATTTGCGCAGATGCAGGAATTCTTCCGCCATGACCAGGGCGTAGGCGATGCCGAAAATGCTCAGCGCGGCATAGCCGACGGCATGCGTCGTCAGGTCGATGGGGTTGGCGGTCTCGGTCGCAAAGGCCGCCAAGGGGGCGAAGAGGGCGATGACGCCCATGAAGAAACGAGTCGCGGGATGCATTGATTGAGCCTTCTGTAACCTGCTGGGTTCGTCTCGGCGAACGGGCCAGCGTGCATGATACCCTCTGTCTCGACGGTCGCCGCGTCAGGCGACTTCGCTGCCGTCAGTCGAATCGGTTGATCGAACCGCGCAACACCCGCCCAGCTAATCCTGCCTGGCGAGATTCGGGCACCGCCTAAAGCTCCTTGAGCGGCTCCAGGAGTCTGTCGCAATCCCGTGGATTGACATACTGAACGACCACCTTGCCATTGGGCGCCCTGGCGATGTCGAGTCCGCGCGCGGGATAGAGCCAATGGACGATCCCGGTCTCGGGTTCGGTCAGCTCTCGGGATGGCGGGCCGAAACGCTGTTCGAGCAGGTCGGCGTCGAGTCGCGCCTTGGGCAGGTAACTGATGCTCTGGATGGGACGCGAGGCGAGCGCCGTGGCGTCGTCGGGGTTGAGCTTGATCTTTTTGCTGCCGCTGCCGAGTTGGCTGATGCGCAGTCCCCGGTCATACATACCAATCAGCGTCGGCTGGTCGACCTCCAGCGCGATGACGAAATCCGCGCGCAGGCGTTGCAGAACGATCTGCTCGAAAAAGGCTTCGGCGGCATGGCGGGGCGGGTCGTCGGGGGTCTGGAACAGGTTCAGTTCGCCTTCTTCGCGAAACACCGCGCGGACCTCGGCGAGCGTGGTTTGACCGAGCGTGAAGCCAAAGACGCGGGTACGCCCGGCCTCGTCCTGGGCGATGCGCCAGGGGAGACGCTCGGTGATGTCGTCGAGCGTGGCGGGCATCAGCAGCAGGATGGCGACGAAGCTGAGGATGGCGGCGCCGAGCACGGACAGGACGATCTTGCGGTCCATGGTGGTGGAATGCTCCCGAGGATGGATGAGGTGGGACGGCGACAGCCCGCGATGCCTCATGCTACGTGCCGTCCGGGCGAGGGGCAAGATGGATGGTCCTGGATTTGGGTTATGCTGTTGGCATGACAGATCAACTGTGAGATGGGCGAGATGGCAACAACGACGCTCGACGATGTCTGGGCACTGTTTCGGGAAGTGGCGGATTCCCAAAAACAGGTCGCCGCGGCACAGAAAGAAACCGATCGGAAATTTCAGGAGACCGATCGGAAAATCAGTGAGATGAATCGCGAAGTCAACAAACGGATCGGCGAACTGGGCGGTCAATGGGGCCTGTTCGTCGAAAATCTGGTCGCCCCGGCCTGCGAGCGGTTGTTTACCGAGCGCGGGATCCCGGTGCACATGGTCAGCCGGCGGGTCATGAAGCGGATGGGCGGCGATACGCTGGAAATCGACGTGCTGGTGGTGAACGCCGAGCATGTGGTCGACGTGGAGGTCAAGAGCAGCCTGGGCGTCGAGGAGGTCCGCGAATTCCTGGAAGACCTCAAGCGTTTTCGCCAGTTTTTTCCGGAGTATGCCGACAAGCGTCTGCATGGCGCGGTGGCGGGGATGCGCATCGAGGAAGGCGCGGCGGCCTTTGCGTATCGTCAGGGTCTGTTCGTGCTGGCACCGACCGGCGACAGCGTGAGGATTCTCAACGACGCTAAATTTGCGCCCAAGATCTGGTGATCGGGCGCCTTGAGTCGCCGTCGGACTCACTCGGCCATGAAAGCGGCGACGACGCGACGGCCCTCGGACATCAGAATGTTATAGGTCCGGCAGGCCGCGCCCGTGTCCATGATTTCAAAGCCAATCCGCTGTTCCATCATCCTGAAATACAGGCTTGGATCCGGGAAGATCTGAGTGCGGCCAGTCCCCAGTACGATGATCTGAGGCGAGAACGCCAACAGCTCATCCAGATGTTCCGCCATCAACTCGCTCGGTTGATTCGGCCCCCAGAGATCGACGATCCGCTCGGGTGTCACGATCAGACCCCGCCGATAGCGTCGTCCGCCGATCACGATACCGTCCACGCCATAGGCATCGATCAGATGGCCGTCCGTATTGTTTGCTTCGGAAAATCGCATGCGGTCAACATAACCCATGCGTCGGGCGCGAACAAGCGGGCAGGGAGCGGGGCCACTGTGTAGAATTTACCGCTTCAAATCCCTTGAATCGATCCGGAAAACCATGACCGTTCGCACCCGCTTCGCCCCCTCTCCCACCGGTTATCTGCATGTCGGCGGCGCCCGCACCGCGCTCTTCTGCTATCTCTACGCCCGCAAGCACGGCGGTCAGTTCGTGCTGCGCATCGAGGATACCGATCTGGAGCGTTCCACGGCGGAATCGGTGAACGCCATTCTGGAGGGGATGACCTGGCTCGGGCTGGACTATGACGAGGGGCCGTTCTATCAGACCCAGCGCTTCGACCGCTATAACGCCGTGATCGAGGAACTGCTGGAAAAGGGTCTGGCCTACCGCTGCGACTGCTCGAAGGATCGGTTGGAGAAACTGCGCGTGGATCAGATGGCGCACAAGCAGAAGCCGCGCTACGACGGTCACTGCCGCCAGCGCCAGATCGACCCGGACGCGCCTCATGTGATCCGTTTCCGCAATCCCGCCGATGGCGTCGTGATCGTCGATGACCTGATCCGCGGCCGAGTGCCCTTCGCCAACGAGGAACTGGACGACCTCATCATCCGTCGCACCGACGGCGCGCCGACCTACAACCTGAGCGTGGTCGTCGACGACGCCGACATGAAGATCACCCATGTCATCCGGGGCGACGATCATCTGAACAACACCCCGCGCCAGATCAACATTCTGCACGCGCTCGGACATGAGCCGCCGCGGTATGCGCATGTCCCCATGATCCTCGGCGACGATGGGGCGCGACTGTCCAAGCGGCATGGCGCGGTCAGCGTGATTTCCTATCGCGATCAGGGCTATCTCCCCGAGGCGCTGCTGAACTATCTGGTGCGTCTGGGCTGGTCGCACGGCGATCGGGAGATCTTCTCGGTCGAGCAGATGATCGAACTGTTCGACATCGGCGATGTGAACAAATCCGCCTCCGCCTTCAACACCGACAAGCTGGACTGGCTGAACCAGCAATACCTGCAACACGCCGATCCGGCCCGCATTGCCCGGCTGCTGAGTCCGCACATGGGGCGGCTCGACATCGATCCCTCGACCGGCCCCGATCTGGTCGAGGTCGTCAAGGCCCAGGCCGCCCGCGCCAAGACCCTGACCGAACTGGCCGAGATCAGCGCCTTCTGCTATCGGGATTTCGACGAGTTCGACGAGGTGTCGGCCAAGAAGCATCTGCGTCTGGTCGCCCGTGAACCGCTGGAGCGTGTGCGCGCCGCCTTCGAGTTGATGGCCTACGAGGACTGGACCCCCGAGGAGTTGAAGCGGGTGGTCGATCGAATCGCCGAGGAGTTGGAAGTCAACATGGGCAAGGTCGCGCAACCCTTGCGGGTCGCCATCGTCGGGCGCGCCGCCTCGCCCGGCATCGACGAGACCCTGATGCTGGTCGGCAAGGACGCGACCCTGCGCCGGATCGACAAGGCGCTGGCCTATATCGCCACGCGCGGTTGAGGCTTAAAGAACTCGTGACGCCGCTCCGCGGTGTCACGAGAGGAAAGCGCCTCAGTCCCACGGACCCGCCGAGTCGATGAGCTGTCCGGCGGCGGCGGGATCGCCGGCCTGGAAGATGGCGCGGGCCAGATAGACGAGAGACTCGGTGCGCGCGACGGGATCGGTCAGGCTTCTGGCCTGAACGATGGCCGTGGAAAAATCGGCCTGCGCCTGCGCAACGTCGCCTTGCCGGGCACGGCTGCTGGCCAGGGCGGCGAGCGCTTCCGGGTGGCGCTCGCTGGCGGGAGCGCCGCCAGTGCCCGCCGATGGAGGCACCGATCTGGTCAGGATGGCCGCCGCCGTCTCGGTCTCGCCGGCCTCGGCGAGTCGCTGCGCCAGGATCGCCTGGGCAACCGGTTGGATCGCGCGATCCTGGATCCGGCTCAGTGCGGTCGTCGCTTTCTCGAAGAAAGCCGTGGCGCGCTCGTGCTGACCGATCAGCGCGAAATCGCGGGCGAGCGTGCCGAGAAGGTCAATCCGCTCAAGCGATCCCCCGGCGGATTGCGCGGCGGTTTCGATGGCCAGGCCGAGATACTCTTTTTGGACGGGCAGCTCGCGATTCTCATGGCTCGTGCGGGCCAGACTGCCGTAGGCCATCGCCCGAAAATCGGCGGCTGGAATGGAATCGGCGAGCAGGTTGGCCCGTCGCCACTGAGATCCCGCGCTGGTGAGATCGGACTGTTTGGCATATTGGCCCGCGAGACCGGCGCGCAGAGCCACGGCATCGCGCAGCAGCCGGTCCTTCGGGAGCGCACTCGAGGCGTCCGGTGCTCCGTTCATGGCCAGGGTCGCGCGGTCGAGCGTCCTGGTCGCGGCGCCGAGATCGCCGGTATCGAGTTGGTAGAAGGCCAGGCTGGCGAGGACACGCGGATCGCTGGCGGTCGTCGGGAATGACGGGGCGCTCGCCCCGGAGCGCACGGCCCTCGCGCTCGCTTCGGGAATCTCGACCTTCAGCGCGAGCTTGCCGGTCATCCCCGGTGCGTCAATCTCCGAGGCGGCGAGCGGCGTCTCTGACAACATCTCCGGGGATGCCCCGCCAGCGCCTGCCAGGGCGCTTTCGAACCCGTCCGGGGACAGGCCAGCGGCCCCGCCCAGCGCGGGATCGGTGCCGACCGTGACCGACAGGCCCGGCGGGGGCGTAATCACGACCTGCATGCCGCCCGGTTGACCGCTCGGCGGGACGGCATCGGCGGTATCGGCGGTATCGGCGGCCCCGACATCCGCGCGATGCCGATCCCACAGCACCAGACCGACGCTGCCGCCAAGCAGCGCCAGGCCGGCCACGGTGGGCAGGAGGACGCGCGGTGCCAGATAGGGACGCAGTTTGCTGAAGAAGGTCACGCCCAGTTCCTGTTCGACCTTGCGACGGGCGATTTTGCGGAGCTTCGCGGCGCGCTTGCGCTCGGCTTCGCGCGTTTGTTTTTCATCCGCGACCGTCGACTGCGCGGCGAACGCGCGGCGTTCAAGTTCGATGGCGTCGCGCAATTCCTGATTGCGCTGATTGGCCTGATTGCCCTTGTAGCGATCACCGATGATGCTGCATTTTTCGCAGATGTCGAGCGTGCCATCGGTCGCATGCGGTTGTTCGTGTCCGCAGGCGGGGCAGCGATAGGTCTTCGTTTCCAGGGTCAGCGCCATGGGATCGATTCGGCAGATGAAGCCGATCTCGGTCAGCTTGTCGTAAAGATTGCGGGCCGTGGCCTCCGGGAGATTCTTGACGAGCACGACCTGCTGATTGATCAGGATGCGCTGAAATTTCGGCTCGAAGGTGGCGGGATCCCCTTTCAGCAGGTCTTTCAGCCCCTCCCGCACGGTTTGCTCGAAGTGTCCCGGCGCGATGCCTAGCGCTGATACTTTGTAGGTGGCTTCCATGAAAACGATCCTCTTAGTGCTCTCTTGAGTTGGCGATCTAAACGCGCGAATTCTGAACGGTCGCGATCAACCGCGTCCAGGATGGTTCGCTTAATTTTCCCACATCACATTTTCGCCCTCCGCTGCCGCGGCTGTGAGCAATTCGATCAAAGGCAAGGCCCGATGCGCAAGGCTGACATGCTGCCCTTCGTCAGCCTGTTGCGCGGCATGGCTGGCGGGATCCAGCGGATCGTTCGGGTGCTCCGCGACCGCCGCCTTCAATCGCGCCAACGCGGCCGGCACGTCTTCGGCGAGCAGTGCCCCCGGCACGCTTCCGCTATGCCCCATGAGTTTGATGAGTATCACGGCTACATCGCCAAACATGGTGATGGTGGCGTAGGCTTTGGTTTGAAATTTAACCAGCATGAAACCTCTCTCCCGTCTCGTCAGCGGCGATATTTGCCTGTTGGCAGGATAGCGCAAGCACCGGCTTTCCGGGGTTCGGATAGAATCCTTCCGGTTGCGGCAAACGCCATCCAACCGATCCTTTCAATCGCCGTGACACGCGCTAAAATGCGGGTCTTATCGCTTCCCATCCGTCGCCCGAGACGCCCGAGAGACCATGACCGACGCCGCCGAGCCGCCACGCACCAATTTCATCCGCCAGATCGTCGAAGCGGACCTGGCTTCCGGCAAGCATGACCGGATCGTCACCCGCTTTCCGCCCGAGCCGAATGGCTATCTGCATATCGGCCATGCCAAGTCGATCGTGCTCAACTTCGGACTGGCCGAAGCTTTCGGCGGAGGCTGCAATCTGCGGTTCGACGACACCAACCCCCAGAAGGAAAACGTCGAATTCGTCGACTCCATCCAGGCCGATGTGCGCTGGCTCGGATTCGACTGGGGCGACCGGCTGTTTTTTGCCTCGGACTATTTCGAGCAGCTCTACGTCTTCGCCATCGAGCTGATCGAACAGGGGCTGGCCTATGTCTGCGACCTCAGCGCCGAGGAGACCCGCGTCTATCGCGGCACCTTGACCGAGCCTGGGCGCGACAGTCCCAACCGCGACCGCCCGTTAGCAGAGAATCTGGATCTGTTCAAGCGCATGCGCGCGGGCGAGTTTCCGGATGGCGCGCGCACCCTGCGCGCGCGCATCGACATGGCCTCGCCGAACATCAATCTGCGTGACCCGGTGCTCTACCGGATCAAGCATGGCGTGGTCCATCATCAGACCGGCAGCGCCTGGTGTCTGTATCCGACCTACGACTACACCCACCCGCTCTCCGATGCGCTGGAAGGGATCACCCACTCGCTCTGCACCCTGGAATTCGAGGACCATCGCCCGCTCTACGACTGGTGCATCGAGCATGTCTCGGTGCCGAGCAAACCGCGCCAGATCGAATTCAGCCGGCTGAATCTCGAATACACGGTGATGAGCAAGCGCCTCCTGACCGAACTGGTGAGCGAACATCTGGTGCAGGGCTGGGACGATCCGCGCATGCCAACGCTCGCGGGACTGCGCCGGCGCGGTTACACGCCCGCCGCCATCCGCGAGTTCTGCGAGCGCGTTGGCGTCACCAAGTCCGATAATCTGGTCGAGATGGCCCTGCTGGAGAGTGCGATTCGCGACGATCTGGACGCCACCGCGCCGCGCCGGATGGCGGTTCTGCGCCCGCTCAAGGTGATTCTGACCAACTACCCGCAAGACCGCCAGGAGACCATGGAGGCCGGAAACCATCCCAAGGACGAGCGCCTGGGTTCGCGCCCGGTCCCCTTCGGACATGAGATCTCTATCGACCGTGCCGATTTCGCCGAACTTCCGCCCAAGGGTTTCAAGCGACTGATCCCCGGCGGCGAGGTGCGTCTGCGCAATGCCTACGTGATCCGCTGCGACGAGATCGTCAAGGATGCGGCGGGCGAGGTTGTCGAACTGCGCGCGACGGTCGACCTCGATACCCTGGGCAAGAATCCCGAGGGCCGCAAGGTCAAGGGCGTCATTCATTGGGTCTCGGTTGCTCACGGCATCCCAGCCGAGGTCAGGCTCTACGACCGGCTGTTTCGGGTGCCGATGCCCGGCGCTGGCGGGGCGGACTACCGCGCCGATATCAATCCGGATTCACTGCGTGTGCTCACTGACTGTGTCGTGGAACCCGCGTTACAAGGCGTACAGCCTGGCGCGCGGTTCCAGTTCGAGCGCGAGGGCTATTTCGTCGCCGATCCGGAGACGACGCCGGAGCGTCCGGTGTTCAATCTGACCGTCGGTTTGCGCGATGCCTGGGGGAAAAGTCAGCCATGATCGAACGCCAGCCAGAGGAACGGAGACAACCAGTCGCCCAGTTGCCGATCCACGAACGCCGGATCGCCGACCTTGGCGTTCGCGCTTATGCCTCCCTGGCCTCGCCGGCCTCGATCCTGCGGCTGTTTCGCGCCGAGGCCGGTCGCGCCATCGCTCTGAGCCGCCGACTCCCGCGGGAACAGGCATCCCGGATCGTGACGATCCGGCGTTTTCCGGGGATCGAGGACAGCAGCCGGCACTGGTCGGTGTATATGACGCTGGACCATCTGGTGATGGTCAACACGGCCATCACGGCGCTGATCCATGCCATCTGCGCCGACGGCGAGTATGGGGTCGAGATTGAGCTTGAGGATGTCTGG
>NZ_CAIPNF010000326.1 GCF_903866365.1 uncultured Thiocystis sp. | reverse complement strand
GCCTGGGCCAGGAGCGCCGCGCGCTGCGCGTCGAATGCCTGGTTCTTCTGCTGGAAGGTCTCGCGCTCCTGCCGGGCCTCGGCGCGTTTGGCGTCGGCGTCCGCCAGCTCCGCACTGATCCGCTGCTCGCGCTCGCCGATGGCGTCGAGGATCGGGCGATAGAGAAAGCGCTTCAGCAACCACACCAGGACCAGAAAGTTGATCGCCTGGGCGCCGACGGTGAACCAGTCGATGGACATGACCTACTTCCCGGCGGTCTGGTCGATGACGAAGTTCCAGAAGGGGTTGGCGAAGATGAGGATCATCGAGACCACGAAACAGTAGATGGCCGTGGATTCGATCATCGCCAGACCGACGAACAGGGTGCGGGTGATGGTGGCCGAGGCGTCGGGCTGCTGCGCCAGTGCCGTCAGTGCGGTCGCCACCGCGCGACCTTCGGCGAGGGCCGGTCCCATGGTGCCGAAACCCGTGGTGAGGCCGGCGATGACGATCGATGCCACCGCGATCAGGGTCAAGCTATCCAATGGTGTGTCCTCCGCTGAGTGTGTGGGTGTTTCATGGCTTGGCCGCCGGCTTTGGCGTGCGCGTGGCCGCCGCGATGTAAACGGCGGCCAGGATGCTGAAGATGTACGCCTGCACCAGGCCGGTGAGCAGACCGAGCGCCGTCATGAGGATAGGAAAGAGGAAGGGCGTGATGGTGAGCAGGATGGCGATGATCATCGCCCCGCTCATCATGTTGCCGAACAGCCGCACCGCCAGGGCCAGGGTGCGCGAGACCTCGCTGATGAGGTTGAACGGCAGCATCATGACGGTCGGCTCGGTGTAGGACTTGAGATAGCCGCCGAGTCCCTGGTCCGCGATGCCGAACAAGGGCACCGCCACCAGCACGCACAGCGCCAGCGCGGTCGAGAGCGAGCCGGTCGGCGGCTCGTAGCCGGGGATGATGGTGGCCAGGCTGGCCGCGGCGACGAACAGGAACAGGGTGCCGAGAAAGCCGAGATAGGTGCGCGCCTCATGCAGCCCGACCTCCCGGATCTGTTGCTCGATGCCGGTGACGAGGATCTCCAGCAGGTTCTGCCAGCGCGAACGGCTGAGATCCCGAGACAGCCTGTGCGTGACCAGGATCGACCCGACCACCAGCACCAGCATCAGCGCCCAGGTGAAGACGATGGTGGCGTTGAGCTTGAGAAACCCGTACTGCCAGAAGATGATCTCATCGGGACTCAGGCGCATGCCGGGCCTCCGTCGTGGCGCTCTGGTGGTCGCGCGCTGGAGCGGTCAGTCGCAGGACGAGAAACCGCGCGCCGATCACGCCGACGAGCCCCGCCAGCAGGCGCTCCCATTGGCCGTCGGAGACCAGGTACAGGCCGACCAGCACCAGACTCATCCGCGTTAGCAGGCTAGGTAGAGTCGAGATGTGGCGCGGTGGTTGTAGGCTCGGCCTATCTGTTGCCGCCCCTTTCGTCTGGCGGTGCCTCACTAGCTGCGCCCTGACTCCGTTTCCACATCCCGCTCGTCG
>NZ_CAIPNF010000325.1 GCF_903866365.1 uncultured Thiocystis sp. | reverse complement strand
GTCCAGCCGGGCACCGTGCCAGTTCAGGTGGACGCCGAGCAGGTTGCGCAACAGCTTGACGGATTGGATCTCGGACATCGAATCTCCGGGCGATCGTGGCTCTAAGCGAGATCCATATATATCAAATGCTTAATGAGATATTACTGTACTGAGGGCCGATACAAAAGATCTGTGTCGCGATTTCCGCTAACGATCTTGATGCCGCGCGCAAATCTGGCTGGGAAGCATGGTCGATGCTGGATGCGCTAGAGCAGATTTGATAACGATATCGCATCCAGCCAGGCAGCGATTCCACCCACTCCGGCTTGCGCGGATGACGCGGAGTCGCCCGGTCGGGGCGATGCGGATCACGCGCATCAAGCGACTCGACGGCTTCGGCGATGACGTTGGCGCGGACGCGCCGAGCAGGCACCGAGGGCAAGATTTTATGAGCCGCATCCAGTCTTAATGAGGGCTTCGCGGCGCGGAGCGCCGGCGGATGCATGACACCGCAGAGCAGTGTCACGAGAGATTCGAGATCTCATGTGACACGAGAAATCGTGCCGAGCGCAAGCGCACACCCGCATCAACCCTGCTCTCGAATCAAGGCCAGCATGTCCTCGTAGCTCAAGCGCCCGCCGTCGCCGGCACCTTCCAGCAGTCCGTCGGCCAGGTCGCGCTTGCTGGCGTGCAGGGCGATGATCTTTTCCTCGATGGTGCCTTTGGTGATGAGCCGGTAGATGGTGACCGGGCGCTCCTGACCGATGCGGTGAGCGCGGTCGGAGGCCTGATCCTCGACCGCCGGGTTCCACCAGGGGTCCATGTGGATGACATAGTCGGCGGCGGTGAGATTGAGCCCGGAACCGCCGGCGCGCAGGCTGATCAGGAACACATCGCCCTCCCCCGCCTGAAAAGCGGCGACGGCGGTCTTGCGCTTGGCCTCCGGGGTGGAGCCGTCGAGATATTGATAACGCACGCCCCGCGCGTCCAGATGATCGCGGATCAGGTGCAGATGGTCGACGAATTGGCTGAACACTAGCGCCTTGTGACGGTTTTCAAGCAGTTCGTCGAGAATCTCGCCGAAGGCATCGAGCTTGGCGCTCGGGATGTCGCTGTCGGGCAGCGCCAGCTTGGGATGGCAGCAGGCACGGCGCAGTCGCATGATCTCGGCCAGCAGTTGCATGCGCTTCTGGCCGGGGTTGGCGTCTCCGAGTTCCAGCCGTTCGATGGCCTGGCGGCGCAGCGCTTCGTAGAGCGCCGCCTCCGCCGCGCTGAACTCCAGCTCCAGGGTGATCTCGGTACGCGGCGGCAGTTCGCTCAGGACATCGGTCTTGAGCCGGCGCAGGATGAAGGGCTTGAGCAGTTGGCGCAGACGCTGGCGCGCGCCGTTGTCCTGATGTACCTCGATGGGCACGGCGAAGCGCTGGTTGAAGGAGTCCAGCGAGCCGAGTAGTCCGGGGTTGATGAACCGAAAGAGGTTCCACAGTTCGCCCAGATGGTTTTCGATGGGGGTGCCGGTGGTGATCATCCGAAAGCCGGCGTTGAGCTTCATGATCGCCTGCGAGCGTTTGGTCTGAGCGTTCTTGAACGCCTGCGCCTCGTCGGCGACGATGGTCGACCAGTTCACGCCGGCGAGCCGCTCGCCCTCGGTTTGCAGCAATCCGTAGGTCGAGACGATCAGATCGAAGGGGCCGGCGGCAGCGAGCATCTGCTCCCGATCGCCTTCGCCGAAGCGTTTGGGTTGCAACGTCGGCGCAAAGCGACGGGCCTCGCTGACCCAGTTGGAGCAAACCGACATTGGGGCCAGCACCAGGGTTGGACCTTCCGGCGCGCGCGCGAGGATCATCGCCAGGGCCTGCACGGTCTTGCCCAATCCCATGTCGTCGGCCAGACAGGCGCCGGCGCCCCAGTGGGCGAGGCGCGCGAGCCAGCGGTAGCCCTCGACCTGATAATCGCGCAACTCGGCTTGCAGGGTGGACGGGATGGCGGGTTCCAGTTCGCGCACCTCGGCCAGCCGTGCCAACAGACCCTTCCAGTGTTTGCTGGACTTGACCGCCATGCCTTCCAGACTCTCCTCGATGGCGGCGGCGGCCAGGGGATGAAAATGCCCGCGGTCGGTCAGACCCCGCAGATTGTCCAGACGCCGGCGCAGCGACTCGCTGAGCACCAGATATTCGCGTTCGTCCAGACGCACGAAACGACCTTTGGAATCCGCGACCAGTTCCAGGAGCTTGCGCATCCCGAGCAGGCTGCCGTCGTCCAGGGTGAGTCCGCCCTCCAGCCCCAGCCAATCGCGCTCCTTGGCGATGCTCACGCTCATCCGCGCGAGCGTGGCTTCCTTGGAAAGACCGATCCGCTTGCCCTCGGGCCATTGCAGCACAACCGTGTCGCCCAACGTGTGCAACTGTTCCAGCGCGGTCAGCGCCTCTTCCGGATCGTCCAGGCACCAGGACCAGTCACCCCCTTCGACTCCGCTCTGGGCGCCGCTCTCCGGGCCGAGCGACGTCGAAGCAAGTGAACGCTCATTGGCGAGCGCCGGGCAGGCGTCGAGCACGGTCCGAGCGTTTCGGCGCTCGCCGAGAAGATCGCGCGTGGTCTGCACCGCGCGTCCGTCCAACTCGCCGAACAGGGTCGACAGACCCTGCCCCGGAAGCAGCCGCGGCCCCTTTTCGCCCAGGGGCTGCATCAGGAGTTCCAGATTCAGACCGGCCTCGGCCGGATTCAGATGCAGATAGGGGCGCGGATCGGCGGGGACGGTCTCGGCGATCTGTTCGGTGCCGCCGATCGCCGAATGCACGGTCAGCAGCGGGGCGATGGCGGCGATGCCTTCGAGCAGCCGCTCCTTGCCGCCGGGCGGCACCTTGAGTCCCTCGGTTCCGAGGATGGCCGCGATCCGCCGATGCGTGGCGTCGAACTGGATGAGCCGGATGCGCGCGGCGGATTCGCTGACCAGCAGTAGATTCGAGCCTTCCGGCGGCACCGGATTGATGCGGACCAGGATGGCGTCCTTGCCCTGGATGACTTCGAGCGCCGGACCGCCACGCACCAGTTCGAGCGGGGCATCCAGGGTGCCGGCGCGAAACACCAGCGGATGCCCGACGGCGGCCAGCAGGGCGCTATCCGAATCCAGGCTGTAATGGGTGCGGCCATAACCGCCGTACCAGCCGGTTTCGGTCTCGCGCTGGATGCAGCCGCAGATGCGCCGGTCCTGCGGGGTCAGATAGTCGTAATCCTCGGGCGTTTCGGCCAGCTTCTGCAGCGCGACCGGGCGACCCTGCGACCAGCCGCCGGTCTTCTTCCGCTTCTGCTCGCGCGGCTCCAGGGTACCCTGACCGCCATAGAGCGCGAGCAGCCAGCACATCCGGCGGTCCGGTCCGGCCTCGCCGCCCGGCGCGGTTTTGCCCTCGCCGCCCGTGGTGCCGATCCCCTTCAGTGCCTCCAGGGCGATCTCCCAGGCCGATTTCGGGGTGAGCAGTCCGGGGAGCCTGACCAGCCCTTCCGGCGCGGGAGGCAGTGCGGCGAGTTGGAGCGGCCGACCGTGCAATCGCAGTAATTCGACGCCTTCCCAGGCATACCAATGAATGCCCGCCGCGACGGCGTCCTCGCAGTGGGTCGCGAGCGCCTTGAGCAACTCCAGACCGGGACGCTCGCCCAGCCAATGGCGCATGAGCCCGAGAAACAGGAGATCGAAAGGGCGTTTGACTACCGCGCCCTGGCGCAGCCAGCTTGCCTCCTGCGGGCGCTGGCGGCCGGCCAGGATGCCAGCCAACTGGCTGAGCATCTGGAAGACCGGCGCGCTCGGATCGGCCACCGGCAACCGCAGCACCAGGCTGGCCTGTGCCTGGACCCGTTCCAGATCCGCCGGCGTACCCCGGCGCAACAGCGCGAGCAGATGCAGGATGCCGGGCAGCCCCGGCACGGCGAGATTGCGCTTACGGGTCTGACGCCGCAGGGTCGCGAGGTGCAGATCGAAGACTTCCAGCGACTCCTCGTGGCGCCCGCGCGCCAGATGCAGCCAGCCGATCAGGGGCAGGGTTTCGGGCGTGATCCGGTTGCCCAGAATGGCCGCGGCCTGATCGAAATTGCCCCGGAACAGGTATTGCTCCGCGAGCGCGCAGGCCGCCTCGGGATGCTCGGTCGCCAACGGGGTCAGACCGCTCTCCATGAACGCCTGGATCTCGGGTCGTGGGATCAGCGCCAGGCTTGTCTCGGTCATCCACGGCGCGAGCGCCAGGATGCGAAGTTTTGGGCTGAGCGTCGCGAACCAGTCGGGATCGGGCGACGCGGTACAGATGCGCGTCAGCGACTCGACCTCCCGGTAGCTCACGGGCAGTTCCGGGCCACGCTTGTCCAATTCGAGCAGGGTCAGGACATCCGCTTCCCGACCGGCGTAAAGCGCGTTGCGCAGTCGCCGCGTTTGCCGGCGCTCGCTCACCGGCTCCCACTGATAGCGCGACTTGGCGCTCATGACCGTCTCGGCGGCGGCAACGATGCGCTCGAAGGTGCCTTCGCGGACCGTTTCGCGGGTGAGGATCTCGGCCAGGTCGGGGGCGCAGAAAAAATTCTTCCCCTGTTTGACCAGGATCCGCTGAACGAACAAACGAGCGATACGCGAAGTCGAGAAGAGCGTCGCGAGTGGCTTGTCCGTCGAATCGCGCCAGCCAAGCTGGTTCAGGATAGCCTGCAAGGTGGTCTGGTTGACCGCTTCATGGACAACGGAAACGACCTGGAGAATGCGGCGCTCGTCGGAGGGGAGCGCCTGCGCGGCTTCGATCACAGTGGCCATGTCAACCTTAAACGGTTAGTGGTTTTCATTGGGGGCAGCAATTTAGTTGGCAGTTGGCAGTTGGCGGTCAAGATGGTGACTGATCGCCGGGGTAATTGCCGGGAAAGACTGACCAATTTCCGTTCGCCCTGAGTCTTGATCTTGTCGAAGATACAAGGAAATCCCTCCGGCCACTCGACAGACCTGTCCAGAGAACAGCCAACTCGCTGACAACTGACAACTGACAACTGACAACTGACAACTGACAACTGACAACTGACAACTGACAACTGACAACTGACAACTGATTCAAACCCGCCGCTGACGGATGAAATGCTCCAGCAGCGCGCGGGTGGATGGATCGTGATCCGCCGTCACCTTGCCGGCCTGAATCTCGTCGAGAATAACGCTGGCTAACTGTTTGCCGAGTTCCACGCCCCATTGGTCGAACGAATTGACGCCCCAGATCACGCCCTGGGTGAAGATCCGGTGTTCGTACATCGCGATCAGCGCGCCCAGGGTACGCGGGGTCAGACGCTCCATCAGAATGCTGTTGGTCGGGCGATTGCCGGGGAAGGTGCGATGATGCGCCAGAAAGCGCGCCTGCTCCTCGGGCAGACCGGCGGCCCGCTGCTCCGCCAGTGCCTCCTCGAAGGTGCGACCGCGCATCAGCGCCTCGGTCTGGGCGAAGAAGTTGGCCATGAACTTGGGGTGATGATCGCCGAGTTCGTTGTGGCTGCGAATGGCCCCAATGAAATCCGCCGGGATCATCTGAGTGCCCTGGTGGATGAGCTGATAGAAGGCGTGCTGACCGTCGGTGCCCGCCTCGCCCCAGACCACCGGGCCGGTCGTGTAGTCAACCGTCACGCCCTCGCGGGTGACGCCCTTGCCGTTGCTCTCCATGTCGCCCTGTTGCAAATAGGCCGGCAGAAAACGCAGCGATTGATCGTAGGGCAGCACCGCATGGGTGCGGGCGCCGGCAAAATTGGCGTACCAGACCCCGATCAGGCCCAGCAGCGCGGGCATGTTCTCGGCCAGATCCGCCGTGCGGAAATGCTCGTCCATCGCATGCGCGCCTTCGAGCAACTCGACGAAGCGATCGAAACCGACCGCCAGCGCGATCGGCAGGCCGATCGCCGACCACAGCGAATAGCGTCCGCCGACCCAGTCCCAGAAGCCGAACATGTTGGCGGTATCGATCCCGAAGGCGGCGACCTTCTCGGCATTCGTCGACACGGCCACGAAATGATTGGCCACCGCCGCCGAATCCCCGAGCGCCGCGAGCAGCCAGTCGCGCGCGCTGGTGGCGTTGGTCATGGTCTCCTGGGTGGTAAAGGTCTTGGAGGCGACGATGAAGAGCGTGGTTTCGGGATCCAGTCGCTGCACGGTCTCGACCAGATGAGTGCCGTCGATATTGGAGACGAAATGCACCCGTAAATCGTCGCGCTGATAGGGGGCGAGCGCGGCGCAGACCATCTTGGGCCCCAGATTGGAGCCGCCGATGCCGATGTTGACCACGTCGGTGATCCGCCGCCCCGTGTGACCGCGCCAATCGCCGGAACGAACCCGGTCGACGAACTGATCGATGCGCCCAAGCACGCCATTGATCAGCGGCATCACGTCCTCGCCATTGACCCGGATCGGGCGATTGGAGCGGTTGCGCAGCGCGACATGCAGCACTGCCCGCCCCTCGGTGTTATTGATCGGCTCGCCGTCGAACATGCGCCGGGTCCAGCCCTTCAGATCCACCGCCTCGGCCAACTCCAGCAACAGGGACAGCGTCTCCTGGGTGACGAGATTCTTCGAGTAATCGAGCTGGAGTCCGGCCGCCGACAGGCTCATGGACGCGGCGCGCTTGGGCTCGGCGGCAAACAGATCCTGGATCCGCGCGGCGTGCAGCGCGTCCCAATGTTGTTGAAGGGCCTGCCACCGAGGGGTCTGGTTCACGAGCGACATGATGATAAATTTCCTCGCGCAAAATAAGGGGTCAAGCGTTCATCCCCCATAAGGACTGGGTCGCAATCTCCCGAACCCGGAACATGGGTTTACCCAATCTCTCTCCGGAAATGAAGACATCGGCTTGCGCGGCAATCGCCACGGCGAGATGAATCGCGTCCATTGCGGCAAGCCCATCATCCTGGGCGAGGAGTTTAGCCGAATCGACAAAGCGAGATTGACCAAAGATGGTGCCCGGCAATGATACCGCTCCGCGCCGGAGCGCTTCCGGTCAAGAGTGGCTCAACGCAAGCTGACCGCTGAAAGCTCACCCGTCAAGCCCATTGCGCCACTCCTGATCGTCGCGATCGAACAGCCGATTGGCCTCGGATGGCCCCCAGGAGCCGGCCGGATAGGTCGGAATGAAATCGCGCTCGGTGGCCCAGAGTTTGAGCACCGGGTCCACCACCCGCCACGCCCAGTCCACCTCGTCATAGCGCAGAAAATGGGTGTGATCGCCCGCGATCACGTCCAGGATCAGCGCCTCGTAGGCGTCGATATGCTCGGGCGGCAGGGTGCAACTGCTGGCGTCCAGACGCTCGGTCTGCGCACGCATTTCGAGCCCCGGCTGTTTCACCTGGATCTCCAGGCGCATGCATTCGTTGGGCTGGAGATTGAGCAGGATCCAGTTGGGCTTGAGCCGTTCGATGGCAGTGGACTGAAACAATTGCTGCGGCGGATGCTTGAAGCGGATGGCGATCAGCGAATTGGTGCGCCCGAGCCGCTTGCCGGTGCGCAGATAAAAGGGCACGTTGCGCCAGCGCCAGTTGTCGATATAAAGCTTGAGCGCGGCATAGGTCTCGGTGGTGCTGTTGTGCCCGACACCGGGTTCGTCGCGATAGCCGGCCAGCGTGCTCCCGCCGACCTGCCCCGGCGCATATTGAGCGCGAAACGCCTGCGCGTGGACCGCCTCGCGGGGAATCGGACGGATCGAGCGCAGCACCTTGACCTTCTCGTCACGCAGCGCCTCGGCGTCCAGATTTGGCGGCGGTTCCATCGCGACCAGGGTCAGCATTTGCAGCAGATGACTCTGGATCATGTCGCGCAGGGCGCCGACCCCGTCATAAAAGCCGGCGCGCTCCTCGATCCCGTGCGACTCGGCGTGCGAGATCTGCACATGATCGATGTAATTGCGATTCCAGAGCGGCTCCAGCAGCAGATTCGCGAAGCGGAAAACGAGGATATTCTGCACCGTGCTTTTGCCAAGATAGTGATCGATGCGATAGATCCGATCCTCGGTAAAAGAGCGGCGCAACCCGAGATCAAGGATGCTGGCGCTCTCCAGATCGAAGCCGAACGGCTTCTCCACCACCAGCCGGGACCAGCCCCGTTCCTGAGTGTGCAGACCATTGGCGGCGAGTTGTTCGACAATGCTCGCGTAATGGCGGGGCGCCACCGCCAGGTAGGACATCAGGTTTCCGGAGAATCCCTCGGTGCCCCGGAGCCGCTCGGCGAGTCGCCGGTAACCGTCGGGCTGCTCCAGATCGCCCTCGACGAAATGCGCGCGCGCCAGCAAACGGGAAATGGCGCTCGCGTCCTGCTTTTTTGCGCCGTGTTCGGAGAGTACTGTTCGGATATGCCCGCGCCAGTCGTCGTCGGACCAGTTGCGCCGGCCAAAACCGAGGATCCGGCTGGCGGGGTGCAGGCGTTCCGCCGCCTCGATGTGATAGAGGGCCGGCAGCAGTTTGTGACTCGCCAGATTGCCGGTGGCGCCGAAGATGAGAATGGTGCAGGGATCCAGCATGGGCCTGTTGCCTCGATCTATGGAAAATGTGCTAACGTGAAGTCTGTCATAAAGTTGCCAAGCCGTGCGCGGGCGCATCACGAGCACACCCGCCAGGATTCAGAGACCTCCCATGGAGCAGCCAGTTAAATCCCCTTCCTCCCCCGCCGCCAATCAGGACGGTCCGCGCGTCCTGATGGCCAGCAGCGAGGCGCATCCGCTGATCAAGACCGGCGGGCTCGCCGATGTCGCGGCCAGCCTGCCGGCGGCCTTGCGGCAGCTCGGACATGACGCGCGGCTCATCATGCCCGCCTACCCGCGCGCCGTCAGACAGTTGCGCGACCCGAAACCGCGGTGCGAACTCGCGGTTCCGGGATACCCTGCCGGGATCCGTCTGCTGGAGGGCTTGCACCCGGACCAGGACCTGCCGGTCTATCTGGTCGATGCGCCAGACTATTTCTGCCGGGAAGGCAACCCCTATACCGATCTCAGCGGCCACGACTGGGGCGACAATGCCGAACGCTTCCTGCTGTTCTGCCGTGTCGTCGCGCTGATCGCCCAGGGTCTGCCGGCGCTCGGCTGGCGGCCCGACGTGCTGCACGGCAATGACTGGCAGACCGGCCTGGCCCCGGCCCTCCTGAAGGATCTGCCCGAGCGCCCGGCCACGGTCTTCACTATCCACAATCTGGCCTACCAGGGGCTGTTCGATCGCGCCACCTACGAGCGCATCGGGCTGCCCGCCGCGCTCTGGAGCCTCTCGGGGCTGGAGTTCCATCAACGCCTGTCCTTCATCAAGGGCGGCATCGTCTTCTCCGACCGGGTCAATACCGTCAGCCCGACCTATGCGGCGGAAGTCCGTACCGCGCGCTTCGGCTGCGGGCTCGACGGGCTTTTGCGCCAGATCGGCAACCGCTTCAGCGGCATCCTCAACGGGATCGACTATCAGGTCTGGGATCCGGCGACGGACCCGCTGATCATGCAAAACTATGATCGGGACAGCTTCGGTTTGAAGGCGGAGAACAAACTCGATCTCCAGCGCGAGTTCGGTCTGCCGCGCAACGAGGACGCCTTTGTTCTCGGCTATATCGGACGACTGGTCGAACAGAAGGGCGTGGATCTGATCCTGGCGATCCTACCGGAACTGCTGCGCGACCCCCGCGTTCAGTTCATGGTGGTGGCGGCTGGCGAGCGTCGGACCGAGCAGGCGCTGCTGGACATCGCCGCCCGGCACCCGCGTCAGGTCGGCGTGTTCATCGGCTATGATGAGACGCGCGCGCATCGCATCGAGGCCGGTTGCGATGTCTTTCTGATGCCCTCGCGTTTCGAGCCCTGCGGACTCAACCAGATCTACAGTCTGCGCTACGGCACCCCGCCCATCGTCCACCGCACGGGCGGACTCGCGGACACCGTCGTGCACAGCACGCCCGAGACGCTCGCAAACGGGACCGCCACCGGTTTTCTGTTCGACGAACCGCAATCGCAGGCGCTGCTGAACGCGATTCATCAATCCTTGCGGCTCTATCGGGACGACCCCAATGGCTGGCGCCGGCTGGCGACCACGGGGATGTCGCAGGATCTGAGCTGGGAGGCCAGCGCGCGGCAATATCTCCAGCTCTATGCCGATGCCATCGCAGAGCGTCAGACCCGGCTCGGCGCGGCGCTGGGTTGATGCGCCGCGCCGTCGAGACTCGCTAGAATGGGAACTCCCTCATAAGCGATCCCATGAGACAATGCCCATGAAAATTCTGATCGTGTTTAACCGCGAGCCCTACGACAACACCGATGTCACCTGGAACGGACTCCGTCTCGCCAACACCCTGGCCGAAAACGGACAGGAGGTTCGTCTGTTTCTTATGAACGATTCGGTCGATCTGGCGCGCGATGTCTGCCGTCCGCCCGAAGGTTACGATCAGGATCTCTCGCAGATGCTCAAGGCGCTGATCGCACGTGGCGTCACGGTCAAGGTTTGCGGAACCTGCATGGCGCGCTGCGGCATTTACAAAAACCATCCCTATTTTGAGGGCGCCGAGCAATCGACCATGCAAGCGTTGGCGCAGTGGGTCGTGGACAGCGACAGGATTCTAACGTTCTGACGTCTTGAGTGTTGCGGGCAGGCACAACACCTGCCGCCCCGCATGCCTGGTTTATCCCAAGCGATTCAGGCCGCCTGGGCGGGAATGGCGTCGCCGGTGCGAATCACCCGATTGTGTTCGTTGAGATAGACCAGATCCGGTTTGAAGACCTCGGCCTCCGCCTCGCTCATGCTGGCATAGGCACAGATGATGACCCGATCGCCGGGCGAAGCCTTATAGGCGGCGGCACCATTGACCGAGATGACCCGCGAGCCGGCCTCGGCGCGGATCGCATAGGTCGTGAAGCGTTCGCCATTGGTGACGTTATAGATCTGAATCTGCTCGTATTCGCGGATGCCCGACAGCCTGAGCAGATCCTCGTCGATGGCGCAGGAACCCTCGTAGTCCACTTCGGCATGCGTCACGCAGGCGCGATGCAACTTGCACTTCAGCAAGGTCAAATACATGTATTCATTCCTCTCAAAGGCCGCTCGGGCCAGGTCTTCATGATTCGATGAAGACGCTTTCATTAGCAGATAGCCAGTAGTTTACCGCAGCATTTGCTGCAATGCAGCATCACGCTGCGGCGATCCGCGTCACGCTCAGGTTATCGATCAACCGTGCCCGACCGAGAAAGGCCGCGCCCAGAATCACGACATTCACATCGTCCTCGGTCACTGGACCGAGATCGTCCGTCCGGCGGACCGCCACATAATCGGGCGTCAGACCCGACTCCCGCAGCGCCGCCATCGCCGCGCGCACGACCTCCGCGACGGCGACACCCTGACGCAGCGACTGTGCCGCCTGCATCAGCGACCGATACAGCGCGGGGGCGCGCGCGCGCTCGTCCGCGGACAGATAGCCATTGCGCGAACTCATCGCCAATCCGTCCGGCTCGCGCACCGTCGACACGCCGACGATCTCGACCGGCAGATTCAGATCCTCGACCATGCGCCGGATCACCAGCAGTTGCTGGAAATCCTTCTCGCCGAACAGCGCGACATCCGGCTGCACCATGTTGAACAGTTTACAGACGACCGTCGCGACCCCGACGAAATGTCCAGGTCGGGTAGCCCCGCAGAGGATCTCCGAGAGTCCGGGCACCTCGACCCGCGTTTGACCGGACTGACCGCGCGGATAGACAACGCTCGCCGCGGGCGCGAACAGCAGATCGCAGCCGGTCTCTTCAAGCTGGCGCCGATCCTGTTCCAGGGTGCGCGGATAGGCGTCCAGATCCTCGCCGGCCCCGAACTGAAGCGGATTGACGAAGAGACTGGCGACCGCCCGCTCGGCCCGTCCCCGCGCCTCACGCACCAGCGTCAGATGCCCTTGATGCAGGTTGCCCATGGTCGGGACCAAGGCCACCCGTTCGCCGGCGGCGCGCCAGCCGGCAACCCTGGCGCGCAGATCCGCAAGTCGCTCGATGCGATCCATTTTCGTCTCCCAGTCTTCAATACGGCGTTTCGGCAGCCGCCGGGAAACTGCCATCGCGGACCGACTCCACATAGGCGGCGATCGCCTCGGCGATCGCGCCGCGCCCGTGCATGAAATCGCGGCTGAAACTCGGCGGACGGCCGGGATGCAGACCGAGCATGTCATACAGCACCAGCACCTGACCGTCGCACCCCGCGCCGGCGCCGATGCCGATCACCGGGATCGTCAGAGTCACGCCGATCTCGGCGGCCAGCGCCGCCGGGACGCACTCCAACACCAGCAGACTGGCACCCGCGTCCTGCATCGCCAGGGCGTCGTGTCGGATCGCCTCGGAGGAGGCATGATCGCGGCCCTGGAAGCGGTAGCCGCCGATCCGATGCACCGACTGCGGCAGCAGCCCGAGATGGGCGCACACCGGCACGCCCTGTTCCGTGAGCCGGCGCACGGTCTCCAGCATCGGCGCGCCGCCTTCAAGCTTGACGACCTGCGCCCCGCCCTCCTGCATCAGCCGCGCCGCATTGTCGAGCGCGCGCTCCGGCGTGGCGCAGGACAGAAACGGCAGATCGACCACCACCAGCGCCCGCGCGCATCCGCGCGAGACGCAGGCGGTATGGTAGGCCATCTGCTCGACCGTCACCGGCACCGTGGTGGCATGACCCTGCAGGACCATCCCGAGCGAATCGCCCACCAGCAGCAGATCCACGCCCGCCGCGTCGAGCAGGCGCGCGAAGCTGGCGTCATAACAGGTCAGCGCAACGATCCGCTCGCCCCGCGACTTCATGGCGGCAAGAGCGGTCACGGAGATTGACGTAGCGGACATGGGCGACTCCGAAGGTAGCATGCATGATGGAAAGAATAGTGACGGCGGCGCGGCGGCGCCAGTCTTTCGGCATTGTTCACCCGTCGAATTCGCCGGGTTGAACCGTGCCCAGCGCTCCTTAAGACAGTTCTGGATAAGGACGAGGACTGCCCCTCAACCTTGGCGATAGATCCGGCGAATGCTCATGCGATTCCGGCAGTCCCAAAGACGTATTGTACAGATCCAGCGAGTCGTCGGAGACGCGCATGCGCGGATCCTTCGCCTCCTCGATAACAACGATCCGAACATCGGCCTTGTGGTGTTTTGGCGCTGTATTGCTTCTGATTGTCATCCGAGACAACAAAAAACGCCCCCGGTTTCCCGAGGGCATCGCAGGGTGATGGGATGGTCCGCCCCGCTCCTCCAACGAGTCCTGAGCGGGCACCATGAGCGATGAGTTTGAAGCATCGTCAACCGAGGTAGCGGAGCAGACTGATGACAGAGTTTAGCAAAGAGCCTGTTGTCACGATGGGCATCGATCTGGCCAAGCACAGCGTGCATATGTACGGGGTGGATGATTAGAGTCGAGCATCGTTGCCGTGAAGCCGCATTCACTGAATGCTCGCGCTCGACATGAACAGGTTTAAGTCAACCTGAGCTACGTGGTCGCCTTGGACCTGACGGCTTCGCGCTTGCGGTGCGCGCGCGCTCGGCAGATGGCGGCGTTATCCGAGACCGCTGGCGACTCTCGGGTACCCCACCGGTCCCGACAGGCTGAAAGCTTGGCACCAGATGCCGCTTGCCGTTTCCGATCAGATCCGCCCGCCCCATGTCCTTTAATGCTTGCCGCAGCAGTGGCCAGTTCTCGGGGTCGTGATAGCGCAGGAAGGCTTTGTGCAACCGCCGCTGCCGTTGTCCGCGCACCACCGGCACCCGCTCCGAGTTCCGCGTGACCCGTTTCAGCGGATTACGCTCGCTGTGATACATCGCCGAGGCGAGCGCGAGCGGGGTGGGCAGAAAGGCTTGCACCTGATCCAGACGGAAACCGTTGCGCTTGAGCCAGAGCGCCAGGTTCAGCATGTCCTCGTCGGTGGTGCCCGGATGCGCGGAGATGAAATAGGGGATCAGGTACTGCTCCTTGCCCGCCTCGCGAGACGCGCGGTCGAACAGTTCCTTGAAGCGGTCATAGGCGCCGATGCCGGGTTTCATCATCTTACTGAGCGGCCCCGCCTCGGTGTGCTCCGGGGCGATCTTGAGATAGCCGCCGACATGGTGCATGACCAGTTCGCGGATATAGGCCGGCGAGCGCACCGCCAGGTCATAACGCAGACCGGACGCGATGAGGACGCGCTTGATGCCGGGGACGGCGCGTGCCTTGCGGTAAAGCTGGATCAGCGGTTCGTGATCGGTGTTGAGATTGCGGCAGATGTCGGGATAGACACAGGATAGGCGGCGGCAGGCCGACTCGATGCGCCGGTCGCGGCAGGCCAGACGCCACATATTGGCGGTCGGGCCGCCCAGATCCGAGATGGTGCCGGTGAAACCGGGCGCGCGGTCGCGGATGTCGGCGATTTCGCGCAGGATGGAGTCTTCCGAGCGACTCTGGATCATGCGACCCTCGTGCTCGGTGATGGAGCAGAAGGTGCAGCCGCCGAAACAGCCGCGCAGGATGTTCACCGAGTGACGGATCATCTCCCAGGCCGGCAGCCGCGCCGTGCCATAGCTCGAATGCGGGCGGCGGCTGTAGGGCAGTTCGTAGACCCGATCCAGCTCCGCGCCGGTCAGCGGGATGGGTGGCGGATTGAGCCAGACATCGCGCTCGCCATGGGCCTGGACCAGCGCGCGGGCATTGCCGGGATTGGTCTCCAGGTGGAAAACGCGCGAGGCATGAGCGTAGAGCACCGGATCGGCGCGCACCTGTTCGAAGGAGGGCAGCCGGACCGCTGTGGTTGCGCGCGCCGGGCGCGGGGGACGGGCATCCTGCCCGTCGACATCGGTCTCGGCGGGCGAGACGCCCGCCCCCCGGTCGGGGCTTGCGCCTCCCGGACAGGCCGGCGCGACCTGATAGGGATTGGGATGGACGTGCGCGCGGCCAGGCGCAGCGAGCTGGCTGGAATCAATTTCGTTCCAGCCCTCGGGTACCCCTCGGCTCATGAACGCCGTCCCGCGCAGATCACGGATCCGTTCGATGGGTTCGCCGCGCGCCAGCCGGTGGGCCAACTCGACGATTGCCCGCTCCGCGTTGCCGAAGAGCAGCAGATCGGCCTTGGCATCCATCAGCACCGAGCGGCGCACCGTCTCCGACCAGTAGTCGAAATGGGCGATGCGGCGCAGACTGGCCTCGATACCGCCGATGACAATGGGCACCCCTTTGAAGGCTTCGCGGGCGCGCTGGGCGTAGACCGTGACCGAGCGATCCGGCCGCCGACCCGGCGCGGCGTCCGGGGTATAGGCATCGTCGGAGCGCGGACGCCGGTCGGCGGTATAGCGGTTGACCATCGAATCCATGTTCCCGGCGGTGACCCCGAAGAACAGATTCGGCGGCCCCAGCCGCTGAAAATCCGCCGTCGAGGTCCAGTCCGGCTGAGCGACGATGCCGACCCGAAACCCCTGCGACTCCAGCAAACGCCCGATGATCGCCATGCCGAAGGAGGGATGATCGACATAGGCATCGCCGGTGACGATGACCACATCGCAACTATCCCAGCCGAGCAGATCCATTTCGGCGCGCGATACCGGAAGCTCGGACGCGGTTCCGAACTTGTGGGCCCAGTGTTTCCGATAAGAGAACAGGTCGGGTGCGGGGTTCATCGATGCGGGTACCGGACGGGAGAGGGGCAGCCGCTATTGTAGACTCATCGCGATCGCTCAACCTGCGTCACGGGATCATCCAAAATGCGCGATTGCGGACCGCTCTGGCCCGTATTGGCGAGGCAACCGGTTTCTTGACGCACACCGCGGGTCCAATGAGATCGTGGCCGAGGCGAAAGGGGATGATCAGCGGATCTAGCCCGGATGTTTCATAAACCTGTGGGCAGGCTCAGAAACCGATGATCATGGTCGGGTTCAAGGGCGATTCAGCCGGTAGGAGGGGTTACCGACGCGTGCAATGCGGGCGGATTTGACCCTTGACGATCGGAACAGGCCCGCCTAGGCGTCCCGGAGGGGCGGCGTTGCCATCAGACAGGCATGATCGATCCTGCCCGAACGGGCTGGATGGTCAAGGCAGGCGGTTGAGCGAAGGGGTCAGGTCATGCGCGGATCCGGCGGACGGGTCAGGAACACGATCTCGGTGACCCGGTGCCGCCGTGCCTTCGCCGGGCCGTTCGACGGCAGTTGCAGTTTGACGCGATCCTTGTACGGAATCGCGCGCACGGCGATTTTGAACCGCTTCAAGATCACCGTCGCCGGTTGCGCCTGGGCCAGTTCGGTGTGGATGAGTACCTGGGTGCGCAGCGCGTGGTGCAGAACGTCGGCTCCGCCGGCGAAGAACCGGCGCAGGTGGTTGGCCAAAAAGCGATGGTCGGAGGTGCGCTCGCTGGCCAGGTCGTTCTTGAGCACCTTGATGAAATGTTCGTCCTGACCGCGCGCACTGTCGAGGTCGCGATCGAGACACGCGGGCGAGGGCAGATCCAGCGAGGTCACCACGAAGCGGGGATGGTCGTCGAAGGCCATCACCTCGGCCTTGAGGATGACGCGAAACGCCTGGGGCCAGGTCCCGGCGGCGTACTCCAGTTCATGGTCGGAGCGGGTACTGGTCGGTCGAGGCGGGTTGAGGCGGCGGGCATTCTCACCGCGCACGGCATGACGTTGACGGTTGATGT
>NZ_CAIPNF010000324.1 GCF_903866365.1 uncultured Thiocystis sp. | reverse complement strand
GAGGAGCCGCTGCTCGGGCACTGGATCTACACCCTGGGCTATCCCAATCACGAGGTCGCCTCCAGCCTCAATGCCGCGCTCCTGAGCGAATATACCGACGATCCCAGCCGCAGCTTCGCGCACCGGCTGCGCCTGCTCGATCTGCTGTTGGCCCGCGATCTGGCAGGGCTGAAAGACCTCTTTCATGCCTTCTTCGCCAGCATCCCCAACGACTGGTACCGCAATCACCCCATCGCCCGGTACGAGGGCTATTACGCCAGCGTCTTCTACAGCTATTTCGCCGCGGTGGGTCTGGACATCGTTCTGGAAGACGCCACCAATTGGGGTCGCATTGACATGACCGTGCGTTTCAACGAGCACATCTATCTGTTCGAGTTCAAGGTGGTGGAACTGGCGCCAGAGGGTCGCGCCCTGCAACAGATCAAGGACCGGGGCTACGCCGAGAAATACCGCGCCGCGGGCCAGCCGATTCATCTGATTGGCGTGGAGTTCTCGCGCGAGGGGCGGAATCTGGTGGGGTTCGAGGTCGAGACGCTGACCGTGGCGTAGCGGCGTATTTTGTGTGTGTGTCATACACAAATCGACGCCTATCAAGCGGTCGAGGCCAGACCATGAGCGCACGCTTTCGTCTCCAGCCGACCGACATCGCCGGCGTGACGCGGATCGAGCGTTTCCCGATCGGCGACGAACGCGGATCTTTGGAGCGTCTCTTCTGCGCGCGCGAACTGGAAGCGGTCATCCAGGGCAAGCCCATCGTCCAGATCAACCGCACCGTCACGCGGCATCGCGGCACGGTGCGCGGCCTGCACTTTCAACATCCGCCCCATGCCGAAACCAAATTGATCGCCTGTTTGCGCGGCGAGGTCTTCGATGTCACCGTCGACCTGCGGGCGGATTCTCCGACCTTTCTGCGCTGGCACGCCGAACGCCTGAGCGCCGACAATCGCAACACCCTGGTCATCCCGGATGGCTGCGCGCACGGTTTTCAGGCGCTGACCGACGATTGTGAACTGCTCTATCTGCACACGGCCGATTATTCAGCGGCGGCGGAAGCGGGCGTGCACCCTGGAGATCCAGCACTGGCCATCTCCTGGCCGCTTCCCCTGGCTGGACTCTCGCCGCGCGACGCCGCCCACCCGCTGATCGACGCGCATTTCCGGGGACTTCGGCTGTGAATTGTCGCCACTGCAACACGCCGCTTCACCTGCCATTCGTCGACCTGGGCAGCGCGCCGCCATCCAACGCCTACCTGAGTGCCGTCGATCCATGGCGGCAGCCTGCGCGTGTTTGGCGGTCATGCCGAGGACGCGCGCCAGACCGCGCCCAGCGTGAACCTCCTGCTCGCGGAAGAAGCCCGACGGGGCTTGCGCACCCCGGACCTCTATCGTACTTTTCAGGCAAGGGCGGATCGGATCAAGGACGATCTGCTAACCTTCCTGATCGAGCAAAAGCGCGCGGGTCGGACCGTCGCCGGCTACGGCGCCGCCGCTAAGGGCAATACCCTGCTCAATTACGCCGGCGTAAAATCCGACCTGCTGCCATTTGTCTGCGATGCCGCGCCCTCCAAGCAGGGGAAAATCCTGCCGGGCAGTCGCATCCCCATCGTCGACGCATCGCATCTCAAACGGCAGCGACCGGATCGCATCCTGATCCTGCAAAAAAACCGTGGATCGTGTGCTTGGCGCCCCAAATCAGGTGTGGCTTTTCGGCTCGCGCGCCAATTCGGTGTCAGGCCGAAGGTCATTGACGAAGTCGATGAGGCATTCTTCGAAGAGGGGGGTATCCATCTGAGTGCGGTAGCGCCGATGAGTTGGATCTCGACACACCATCCAAAGGACGCTTCGAGTGCCAAGATCACAATATCTGGTATCCACCGCACTGAGCTGGACACCCCCCTCTTCGAAGAATACCGCGTATAAGTTGCAGGATTGAATCGGCAAAAAAAACCCCGCGAAGGCGGGGTTAATCACCACTGAGGAGGTTAGAACACGGAGAAAACAAGACGCTGGGTCTTGATGAAGTAAACGCAGTATCGGTGCCAGAACACTCGGAAACTAAAATATCTTGTTCAGGACTTACGCATTGACAAACGCCGCATTTTATGATCTAAAAAATACGTGTAACCATATTCCGCTACTCATTTAAAATGAGCCGGCGATGCCGCGCCGTAACCGTCGCCATCGCGGG
>NZ_CAIPNF010000323.1 GCF_903866365.1 uncultured Thiocystis sp. | reverse complement strand
GCTGGTGCGCCGCACGATCTGGGCCGAGGACAATTGCGTCAACTCAACGCCAGACCAAGAGCCGGTCCTAATTTCGCCCCAGCGCCTGGAAGCCTTGCTCAACCAACTGGCGGCGACGCCCTGAAATGGCCAAAGTCGAGTATGACAACTCGTGGATGGATTCTTCGGCGCTCGCGTCTTCGCGGCGCGGTCCCTGGCCGCCCCCGCGAACTGCCGACAGCAGCCGGCGGGGAAATGCTTTATTCTGTTGTCTTTATCCTCAAACCGAGCGGAAGAGATGTCAAATGGCCAAACCTAACTACGCGTTTGCAAAGCGTCAGCGAGACCTCGCCAAAAAGCAGAAGAAGGAAGAGAAGCAGCAGCGGAAGACTGTCGCCGGCGAGGAGCAGCCTTCAGAGGCGCAACCGCTCGACCACGACGACAACACCGATCGCGCCGACACCGCGTCGACCCCGCCAGCGCCGGACGCGGCGTGAGTCGATGCGCCAACGCCGCCCGCCAGCCTTGGACGAGCGGTTAAAACAGATCGTCCATGACCCGCGGCGCCGAGCGTTTGACGGTCGTGGCCGGTTTTCGTTTGGCTGGGCCAGCCGATGGGCCGGCGACCTTGATCGGCTCGGGACCGAGTAGCAGCAGGCGGCTTTCCTCCTTCACCATCTCCAGGATCCCGCTCTTGGATTTGGTTTCGGTCCCCCGATTCGGGTCGACGCGCACCTGCACCAGACCGGGCGGCGGCTCAAGCGTGGCGAGCGGCTGATCCTTGAGTGCCACGCGCATGAAATCGACCCACATTCCCAACGCGGCCTTGCCGCCCTCCTCGCCCCGGCCAAGCTTGCCGAAATCGTCGAACCCCATCCAGGCGATGGTCACGAAGTTGGCCTGATAGCCCGCGAACCAGGAATCGCGGACATCGTTGGTCGTGCCAGTCTTGCCGACAATATCCTCGCGATTCAGCTTCTTGGCGCGGGTTCCCGTGCCATGCTCCACCACTTCGCGCAGTAGCGAGGTCATCTGATAGGCGATGCGCGGATCGATCGCCTGTTCGGCGGGATTGGTCGGCTGGAGCCCCTGGGTGCTGGCCGTCGCCGCGCCGGTCCGGTACCAGCAATCGGCGCAGGCTTGCGGCGGATTGGCCTCGAAGACGATCCGCCCGTTGCCATCCTCGACGCGCGCGATGAAATAGGGAATGACGTGATAACCGCCGTTCGCAAAGACCGCGTAGCCCTCGGCGAGCTTGACCGGCGAGAGTTCGCCGGTGCCGAGCGCCATCGAGAGGCCCAGCGGCAGGGCTTCAAGTTCAAAGCCAAAGCGGCGGAGGTAAGTCTGGGTCTCCTCGATGCCGACGCTCTGCAACAGATTGATGCTGGCCAGGTTGCGCGAGAGCGCCAGGGCCTTGCGCATGCGGATCGGCCCCATCTCCTTGTGATCGAAGTTTTTCGGGTTCCAGCGCTCGTTGCCGGGGATCTTGACCGCCTGGTCCTTGAGCAGACTGGCCGGGGTCCAGCCTTTGTCGAGCGCGGCGGCGTAGATGAATGGCTTGAAACTGGAACCGGGTTGACGGCGCATGTCCACGGCGCGATTAAATTTTTTCTCGTTAAAGGTATAACCGCCGACCAATGCGCGCACGGCCCCGTCGCGCGGGGCAATGGACACCAAGGCGCCGCCGACGCGCGGGATCTGACTCAACTCCCAGCCGCCTTTTTTTCCCTGTCGGAGACGGATCAGGTCGCCCGCGAGCACGGCGTCGAAGGATTTGCGCCGCGCACCGTTCCAGCGGGCCAGATTGCGCTGGGTCCGCGCCCAGGAGAGACGACCCGCGTCCAGCGTGACGCGCCGACCCTGACCAAGATAAATGTCCGCCCCGGCCGCGGTGACCCTGGTCACCAGCCCTGGCTCCAGCTCCGGAATCTGGACCACTGTCGCCAGAGACTCGTCCATCCGTTCCTCCGACATCCCGGCCAGATTCACGACCGCCTCGGGACCGCGATAGCCGTGCCGGCGGTCATATTGATTCAGCGACAGCCGCAGGGAATTCTGGGCAGCCGTCTGCAGCCAGGATTCAACGGTGGTCGTCACCCGATACCCCTGGCTGACCGCGTCCTCGCCGTAAAACCGCAGCATTTCCGAGCGCACCATTTCGCCAATGAAACCGGCGTCCAGCTCCGGTTGACGGCGGTGCAGGCGCGCGGTATCGGGCTCCTTCAACGCGATCTCGTAGCGATTCGCGTCGATGTAGCCGAGTTCGCGCATGCGTTCCAGGATGTAATCGCGCCGCTCCAGCGCGCGGGCCGGATTCGTCACCGGATTATTCGTGGAGGGCGCCTTGGGAATGCCGGCCAGCATCGCCGCCTCGGACTCGCTGAGTTCGTCGAGGGTCTTGTCGTAATACAGAGAGGCGGCGGCGGAGATGCCGTAGGTGCGATGCCCGAAAAAAATCTGGTTCAGATAGAGTTCCAGGATCTCGTCCTTGGTCAGGGCCTGCTCGACATGCAACGTCAGCAGCACCTCCATGAGCTTGCGCTGAAAGGTCTTTTTCGACGACAGGAAAAAATTGCGGGTGACCTGCATGGAGATGGTACTGCCGCCCTGGGCCTTTTCGCCGGTCGTGAGATAACTGATCAAGGCCCGTCCCATGCCGACGGTATCGACGCCGCCATGCTCGAAAAAGCGACTGTCCTCGGTGGCGAGAAAGGCCTTGATGACCAACGGAGGAATCCGGCCGATGGCGACCGGTCGGCGGCGCTCGATGCCAAATTCCGAAATGAGCGCGCCGTCCGCGCTGAAGACCCGCAGCGGCTCCTGAAACTGGACCGTGCGCAGACTCTGGACATCCGGCAAGTCGGGAAGGGTCACGCTGATGAAGGCGGCCAGACCCAGCAAGCCCAGGGCCAGCAGTTGCAGGGGCAGGCCCAGGATGCTCAGGAAATGGCCCAGCCAGCCAAAAAAGGAACGCGGCGCGCGGCTGACCGGCCGCGACACCGGGGTTTTTCGCTGGGATCCCGCACTCGCCTGCCGGGACGCATCCGGTTCGGCGGCGGTGTCCGGTGGGGTGTGCGGGGAAGACGTCGACTGCGCCCGGTTGGGTTGTGGTTCCAAGTTTCACTGCTCCTAAAAACATGCGCAAAGTTGCGCCTTGCTGTTTTCAAGCCATTCGCTCTCCGTTGATCGCGCCGTGGCTGGCGAGCAACTGGAGTCCGGGTTGAGCAGCTCGTCGGCCTGCAACACCACCCCGTCGAGACAGTGAAATGAATCCCCTTGGCGCTTGCCCAGTAGGCAACCGTGACGAGAATGCGTTTGTGAGGTGTAGGCAGGATTGACGAGCACGCGCGTCGAACCTCGACGCTGAGAAACGGTGTCCAACGCCTCGGCGATCACGCCCTTGGTCCAGGCGGCGAGGCGGCGGTTGGTGTCTTTGGCGAAGCGCCGACCGCTCAGGGGGGCGGTCAGGTCTTCGGCGGCGATCGTGGCGGCCTTGTCGATGACGGCATGGGTCGCTTGGTCAACGACATCGCGGAGGCGCGACTTGGTCTTGCGGGCGCGGCGGTCGAGCTTTTGGCGGCCCAGATTGAACTGGCGGATGTCCGAGCGCACGACGATCTGATGGTGAGTCTGGTTGTGCCCGCGCCGCCGGTGTTGGCGCATGATCCGTGATAGGCAGGGATCGCTCGGCCAGGCGTTGCGCTTGAGCGCCGTGAACAGGCGCTGGCGCTCGGCGCTGGCGGCGGCGCGCCGCCAGGACACCGGGAAGGTGCGGCCTTCGGCCAGCCAGGCGTCGCGGATCTGGCGGTCGCCGAGCGACGCGCCACTGACCGAGCCGTCGCGCTGCCAGACCTCGGAACGCACCGCGCCCAAGCGCCGCGCCTGCTCCGCGAGGGCGCGGTCTTTTCCTGGATTCAGGCGGCGGGCATGGGCGATGCAGGTGACTTTCATGGGGCGGCTCGGGTTCCGGTCTCGGTCTCTGGCACGGTTGTGATGGCGCGAAACGATCAGGGTTGCTGCGATTTGGGCAGTGAATTGGGAACGGTTCGATGCTCCGCGCGCGTCGGACAAGCCGATGAAAACGGGGCTCTTTAAGGCGATTTCCGGGCAGGATTCTTCAAGATTGAGAGGACTAAAAACAGCGATCGATAAATCCTGTCAATCCTGCGAAATCCTGTTAATCCTGTCGATGACCGGGCGGATCGCGGGTACAAGGTTTCACGGAAATCACCTAAAGCTGATGGATATCGCAATAGTCTGTCGCTGGGATTGTACATCAAGGTCGATGTCGCCCGAATTCCAAACGCCCGCGCCCCGGCAATTCTCCGTTTGAACCTCACTTTTGGCGAATTCCTGACATGACCTTACCAAGCGTCAAACCTCGTAAGAGCCCGCTTGCGGGCGACGGGTCACTGCCATTAAGCCCGGATGTTTCATAAACCTGTAGGCAGGGCCGCTTCACCAAAAAGCTGCCGAATCAGATCCAAGAGGTCGCGCGCCGCAAGCTACGCATGCTCAATGCCGCGCAGCGCCTGGACGACTTGCGTCTCCCGCCAGCCAATCGCTTGGAGGCGCTCTCGGGGGACCGCGCCGGACAGCACAGCATCCGCATCAATGACCAATGGCGCATCTGTTTTGTGTGGAACAACGGCAACGCCGAGCGCGTTGAAATTTGCGACGATCACTGAGGAAGCAGCATGGACACGATCAGGAACATTCACCCCGGCGAGGTACTCCGCGAAGAATTCCTGGTGCCGATGGGCATCGGCCAATACCGTCTCGCGAAACAGATTCACGTGCCGGCGATGCGCATCAGCGAAATCTGCGCTGGCAAGCGTGGAATCACTGCCGATACCGCATTGCGGCTCTCCCGCGCCTTCGGCACGTCGCCGGGGTTTTGGCTCGCCTTGCAGGCTGACTACGACACGGAAGAAGTGCTGCGCGCCCAAGGCGACGAATTGTCTCGGATTCAACTGCTGGCGGCCTGAGCGACGATGCTGATTCGCGCTGTTTGGGTTTCATCGTTGGTCTCCACGCTTGGATGAGGCTGCCTGCGGGCGAGTGTAGCGACGCGGTGCGACAGCAGATGTCGCCAAGGAGTGGGGCAGTCGTTCACCGCTCGCGCGTCCAGTCGGCGCCGCGATAGACGCGCACCGCATTGCCGCGTTCGAGCTGGGTGTGCTGTCGCCAGCGCTGGTCCTCGGCGGCACGGACCTGCGTGTCCGCCCGCTCGGCGAGCAGGGCGGCGAGCCGCGCGAGCGCGAGCCGGCGGTTGAAGTGTTGCGAGCGATCCTCTTGGGCGAGCGCGCTCAGTCCGGTCGGCAGATGGGTGACGCGCACGGCGCTTTCGGTGCGGTTGACATGCTGTCCGCCGGGGCCGCTCGCCCGCCGGGTCTCGATGCGGATCTCCCGCTCGTGCCAGGCATCGGCCTGGTGTTCCGGGAAGGCCGCCACGCTGACGAACCAGTTTTTGCGGGGGTGGCACGGTCGGTAGGGGCTGGCGCCGATCCACTGGATGGTGCCCAACCAGGACGCGACCTGGACCGAGGCATCGGGACCGGTCACCCGCAGCAGGATCGAGCGGGCGTCGCTGCCCTGCGCGCCGGGTGTGCGGGCGATCTCGTCCACGGTCAGCCCCTGTTCCGTCACGTCGCGGATCAGGATCGGCGCCAAGCGTCCCACCACCCATTCGCACTCCGCCGGACAGCGTCCGGCGGAGAGTTGCAGCCACAGGGTCGCGTCACGCATGACGGCCGCGCGGCGGTTGGCGCGCGCCGGGTTGCCGATGAGCTGGGCGCCGCAGCTTGTAGGTGAGCACCGGGCGTAGGGTGGCGATGACATCGATCAACCCGGCCTCGCGCAGATCCGCCACCACCCGCTCGATGCCCTTGTAGTTCTCCGGCGCCTCGTCGTAGAGCAGTTCCTTGTCCTCGCAGATCACCCGTCCGCCGAGCGCCGTCGTCACCAGATCCTCGGGCCGTTGCCGACCGCTCAAGCGACCGCGCGCCTCGCCGCGTTTCCACTTGCGCCCGGCGCCATGGGCCAGCGAGCGCAGGCTCTGGTCGCTCTCCTCGCGCGGTTGGACCAGATAGGACAGGCTGCCGCGCGAGCCGGGAATGACGACCGCTCCCCGGTCCGCCGGCGCCGCGCCCTTGCGATGCAGCCACAAGCGTTCACCGTGCCAGTCCAGGGGTTGAACCAGGTTGTGCCAGACATCGAGCGTGCGCTCGCCCTCGGCGTTCAGGGCAGCGAGGAGGCGGCGGGCGATGAGGGCGCGATTGGCCTCGGCCCAGCGTAAAGCCTGGTCGTGCCGACGCACATAGTCGATGGCCGCCGGCGCGGCGGGATCCAGTCCCGCATGCCCCTGGGTCTCGATCGTCGCGCGCAGGATCGCCTCGCCCAGCCCGCGCGAACCGCTGTGGACCAGCAACAGCATTCGCTCGCGGTCGATCCCCAGCGTCGACAGCGCCGCCGGATCCGTCGCCTCCGCGACGCACTGCGCTTCCGCGAAATGGTTACCGCCGCCGATGGTGCCAAGCGCGGCATCGAAGGCGGTCGGTTCCAGCGCGAAGTCCGCGCGCCAGTCGGCCAGATCGCCATCCCAGGGGGCTTCGAGTCCCTGGAGCCGCTCCGCCGCCCGCTCGGGCTTGAACTTGCGCACCGCCAGATCCGTCCGCCACAGCGCCATGCCGCAGCCGATGTCGTTGCCGACCAGCGCCGGATAGATGCGTTCGCTCAAAAAAGCCGCGCCGATGGGATAGCCCTTGCCGGGGTGCAGATCGGGCAGTCCCACGGCGGCGCGCATCCCCGGCAAGGCAGCGGTCTGCGCCAGTTGGCGCAGGGCCTCGCCCTCGATCCAGGTGTCGGGAGAGGCGATGAGTTGGTAAGCGTCGGTCATCGGATCAGGTTCTCGGCGGATGAATCAGGCGGATCAGGTCACCCGCAACACCGGCGAGTTCTCGCGTGTCGCTGGCCTGCGTGTGGAAAACTAGCTGCGGTAAACGCCAGCGGTCTAAGCGGCTTCTCAATCCGGCCAGAAACCGTTATCGAGTACCCGTTCCAGCGGATACGGGCAAGCAAGCGGCAAGGCATCGTAATCGAGCGGCGTTTCCCGGACCACCAGATCGCGGCTGTCCGGATAGGCGTCCGCGATGAGTTCGGGCAGTTGCGCACGCAGACTGGGGCTCTCGGCCAGCAACTGCTCGATGCGGCGGCGCTGTTCGTTGATCGTGGCGCGCCAGCTTTTGCGGTACGGATATTCCGGCTGGTATTGCCATTTCAGCAGATGACCGATCAGAACTGCCAGACGGCTTGCCACGGCCCGGCGTTCGCGCTTTCCCAAGTCCTCGATCTCCTCGATCAGATGCTCGGCGCTCAATTCGGCATAACGACCGGCGCGTAGCAGTTCGGCCTGTTCGTGGGTCCAGGCGTAGAAATCCTGCTCATAGAGATTCGGCATGGTGTGTTGCTCCAGATGGGTCACCATTCCGGATCGTCAGCACTTGCGATCCGGGCTGGCGCAGACGAGCGTTTCTGTCAGGAATCCAGGAAGTCAGGCGCCTGAAGTCAGAAACGCTTGGCGGCAAAGGCCGCCAGCCGCAACTGTCTCAGCATCACATATTGGCGTAAAAGACCAAGGTTCTGGTTGCCATTAAGATCGTGGGCGATCTGTTGCGCCGATTGCGTAAAGCTAGGTTTGTTATATTGCAGCACCTTTTGATGAACCGGCGTCACGTTAAGATTCTGATTATATTGCGCATGAAGCATCAGCTTGTTACCCGGTCGATCCACGAATTCCTGTTCGTAATCTGCTGTGCCCGTAAAAGCCGTGACCTGGTATACCAGCAATCAGATTGAAATCACGCCCAAAGAAATGTTCGATCTGAAAATTTGACATTTGAACATGCGCATTTAAACCACCTGGAAGACAGCATTCAAACTCACGCAGCAGATAACGCAGCTCCCGAGACTGGTTATCAAGCCGTAAATTGCGTGCAATCTGCCAGATGATAAATCTGTCTCGACTGTAATTACCGAGCAGATAGCCGACCCATGCGTTGAGAAATTCCTGGCTGGTGATTGTATGGTTGCCAAATCCATATCCCCAAGTACCCCCGAAATTTCCTGGTTTAGCGTTACCAACGATTAGACGTAACAACTCGGCGAGATACAGTGGCGTGACATCACGCTTACTTTCATCTGGAATATCGTCAATTTCTTGCTGTATCTGGATTGCCCACTCAGTATCCCCTATTGGTTCAGCTAAATCATTTTTTAGATTGACATATTGCAAATACAGATCATGAAGTTCCTTTTCGATCCCTTGATTAGAAACGTGCATCAGTCCAAGAGACTGATGCCATTCGACGCCATAACGATTACGCACTGCGAGCAGAATGGCGAGTTGTTTTGGTTGTAAACCAAGCGAATCCAGGACCATTTGGTAGTCGTGGCGGGCATCTCGCCGAGGCGAGTGTGGAAACAGTGCATCTGCGAAACTTGGTTGTCCAAGCAGTCTTGCCTGACGGGCATCCGCGAGATGCGCCGTCAGTGCATTATGCTCATTGACTAGAACATTGCCCCGCGCCAGGAGATCCGCAACTAACGGATTGGCATGAACTGTCTGATCAGAGAGATAAACGCGATAGATTTGATAGATATTTTCGAGGCTTTCATCATGAACTCTGGGGTATGTCGTCGGTTGGCCTTTATTGTCATGCAGACCATCAGGTTGGCCAATTTTGGCCTCCCAAAGGATAATGGCAATTTGGCGCAATAAATCGTTTTCTGTTAGCAGGCTTTCATTGCGGTCAATCGATCGGTAGATCTCGCCAAAGCAAGTATTGAGACCGTGGGAAAATCCTCCTGCATTCCAGTTCTCGTCAGCTTCCATCGCAAGGCTTTTGACCTTCTCCAGCTTTGTCAAATCCTTGCCACGGTCGTTCAAAGTCAGGAATGGAGCTAATGTGAAGCCAGCCGGAAGACTTATCCAGTTTAACTTTGTTGATTGACCGATCAGAAACGCACATTCAGGGTTGTTCGGATGGCCCTGTTGAAAACCATGTATCGCGAAATGGCCAAACAGATCGTGCAGGCGCTGCTGGCTGCGTGTTGTGCACGGTGGGGCAGCAGGGTCTAACTTCAACAAATTGCGCCAGTGCACATGGTCCGAGGCCGGATTCAGGATGAGTCTTGGAATACGTCTTCCATTTGGTAAATCGACATATCTTTGCGCTGTGTGCCCACAGCATTCGAGTAATGCAAATAGCGTGATGAGGCGTTGCTGACCATCAATGACCAAATGAGCTTCGTAGTTCTGAAAATTTGCCATGAAACCGCAGTGAAGAAGATCCTGGATGTCGACGTTATCAGTATCACTATAGTGAGTTAACAATGCGTCATGAGGAGCGACCATGATCGTATGAATGGCACTAAAATAATGTATTGCATTCCTACTTGCCGCGTGTCTACCGACGGCAATGCTAAGATCCCGAAGCAGGTCCAGCCACTGCGGCTCTTCCCAAGAATATGGACGCTGAAAAGTTGGAACGATAAAAATATTGGAGCCAATGAATAAGTTAGAGACAGGAATCATGTTAGTTGTCCAATTGGTTTTTACAACAGCCCAACGGTGTCTGGCTAGCGTCACAGAGGCGTCACAGTCATGGGTGTT
>NZ_CAIPNF010000322.1 GCF_903866365.1 uncultured Thiocystis sp. | reverse complement strand
TGGGGCGCCTGACTCTGCGTCCCCGCTACGGGCTGCCGATGCTTTTGTCTCACCGCTGAGGCGCTGTGTTCGCTCCCACTTACCGTCACCACGGACTGCCAGCGCCGGGCGCGGATGCCGGTGACGTGGGCGGCAGCGGCTCGGTGACCGTGGCCATCGCCCTAGCAGCCTGTCGGACTTTGGCGCGGCTGGGCATTGACCGGCTTGGTAGACTGCCGCGTCTCTCGCTCAGGAACGTTGACCATGCCCCGATTCCAACCGATCGATCGCGACACCCCATTGGAATTGCCCCTGTCGTTACAGGACTGGCTGCCCGAGGGGCATCTGGCGCGCGACGTGGTGGAGGTGGTGGACGCGCTGGATCTGAGCGCCCTGGAGCAGGCGTACGCCGGGCGCGGGAGCCCGCCCGATCACCCGGCGATGAGGCTTTCGCGATTGATTGACGGATACGCCACGGGCGGTTACTCCAGCCGCAAGATCGAGTGGGCCACGTTTGATTCGGTGGCCTTTCGCTTCATCGCCTGCCATCACCATCCCGACCACGCCACCCTGGCCACGTTTCGGGGGCGTTTCGCGACGGAGTTCGAAGCGGTGTTCGTCCAGGTGCTGGAGGTCGCCCGCACGAACCAGCTCCGTTGCTTCGGACGGGTGAGCCTGGATGGGACCAAGCCTGTCCTGAGCGAAGCCGAAGGGATCCACGCCAACGCCAGCCGCCACAGCGCGCTTTCTGACGGGCATGCCGAGACCCTTGAGGCGCACCTCAAGGCCGCGGTTCAAGACCTGCTCGCGTTGGCCGCGCCAGCCGATGGGGTCAATACCCCCGACGGCCTGAACCTGCCTGAAGAACTCCAGCGCCGCGAGGATCGCTTGGCGGCGATCGCCGCGGCCAACGCCAAGCGCGAAGCCCGGGCGGCGCAACGGTTTGCCTGTGAGCAGGCCGACCACGAGGCCCAGCTTGCCGCTCGTGCGGCCAACGCCGCGGCGGGCGGACGAAAGCCCGGCGGGAAACCGCCCCAGGCGCCCATCCCCGGCCCACGCCCGAACGATCAACGCAACCTGACCGATGAAGCATCGCGCATCCTGCCGGTGAGTGGTGGCGGCTTCGAGCCGTGCGACAACGCCCAGGCCGTCGTCGACACCGAGTCCCTGCTGATCCTGGTGGCGCCGGTGACCCAAGCGCCCAACGACAAGGAGCCACTGGCGCCCATGGTCGAGCGGGTGCAGGCGCTCCCCGAGGGGCTGAACCCGCCCAAAGAGTGGCTGGCCGAGGCGGGCGACTTCCGCGAAAGCAACGTGGTGGCGTGCGAAGCGCCCGGGAGCACGCCGTTGATCGCGATCAAACGTGAACAGCATCATCCCCATTGGTCGGAGCGTTTCGGCGAACCGCCGGTGCTGAGACCGGACGCGACCCCGGTCGAGCGCCTGGCCCACCGGCTCAAAAGCCGCGCCGGCCGGGCCGCCGACGCCCTGCGCAAACAAACCGTCGAACCGGTGTTTGGGATCATCAAGTCCGTGATGGGCTTTCGCCAGTTTCTCACCCGCGGCCTGGCCAATGTCCAACACGAGTGGACGCTGGTGTGCCTGGCCTGGAATCGAAAACGCCTGGCCGTGTTGCGCCCGCCGTCAGGGATACGCAAAGGAAAACCGCGCTTTTTCCCGACAACAGGCTATTTTTCGCCACGAACGGCCCTCCCTGGCCCTAAACCGGCGATACCGAGGGGAAAGTCCGACAGGCTGCTAGGGCTCAGTGCGATGTCCCAGCGATATGCGATCAACAGTCTCGCCGAAGCCGAGGCGTACCTAAACCATCCGGTTCTCGGGCCACGCCTGCGCGCGTGCGCCGAGGCGCTCATCTGCCTGGAGGGGCGCTCCGCGCAGGCGATCTTTGGCACTCCGGATGACCTGAAACTGCGATCCTGCGCCACCCTATTCGCGCTTGTGTCACCCGAGGGTTCCGTGTTCCAGCGGCTGCTCGACAGCTTCTTTCAGGGTGAGCCTGACCCGGCGACCATTCGGAAATGCACACTCACGCCGGACGATTGAT
>NZ_CAIPNF010000321.1 GCF_903866365.1 uncultured Thiocystis sp. | reverse complement strand
GCAGAGCCGTGGACTCGTCTTCCGCCGACTCATGGAGCAGGCGGTCGTTACCGAGCCCGTCACTGAAGCCGCAGTGACGCATGGCTATAAGTGGTGACCACAACATATAGGGCGTGGAGGCACTAACCGACCACCCCCCTTTCAGTAAATCCAGTTCGCCACTGAGCGCGCCGATCTGGTCATTCGGGATCAAGTAGCCCCCGAGAAACCGTGTACCGACCTTCAGGCAGGCCCGGTCGGCCTGACCCTTCAGAGTGCCGAAGACCCGGAGCGCATCCGGGTTGCAGATCCGTTTACTGCCGAGCGAAACGAGTTCCTCGGAAGGAATTTCGCCCTCCGTCAGTTCCAAATCGTCGGCCCGGAGCTTCTTGCGTCCGGACCACTGACTGACGGTCAACACGATCAGGGCCATTTTCTCGGTGATCGTGATCAGCGTGTCGTTCAGACTGTTGACGTTGTTCATGCGGTCTCTCCAGAAATCGGGGAGACGCACGCCCCCCAAGGGGAGGCGTGGACTCCCCAGGGGGGTGAAGGCCAGCGGATGCTGGCGGTTGAATGACGCCCGGAGGGGCGACGCTGGTTAGAAAAAACCGAAATCCGGCACCTCGGTGTCGATCTGTGAGAGATCGAAGGCCGGGACGCGAGGATGCGGCGGAGGCGTCACGTCTGGCACCCGTCTGGTTGACGACCGCGGCGCGGCCAACCGGCGAGACCGGCTTGGGCACGAGAGAACCAGACCGGTCAAGTTCCTGCTGGCCGACGTGGCGGTATCCCTTGCGAACCTTCGCGCTCGCCGTCTCCTGCACCTTGCGGTACGCGGAGGTGGGGTAGCGATTGTGTTGCGAGAGCCGATTTCCCGGCCCCCAACGCACGTCGATCTCACCCGTGTGCGTGACGCGGTAGGCCCAGTGCTTGACGCGGCCGTCAGGATGGATGAATGCGTACATCTCGTACTGATCCATGGTCAGGCTCCTGACCATAGATTCCCCATCACGTCTTCGGCAATCCGGTGAATCGCCTCGCGCTGCTCGGAATCGGTCCGGTTCGTCAAAGCTTGTTCCAAGGCATGCGCGATCGGCTGGGGCGCACCCCGAAAGGTGAGCGACAAGCGTGCCCAACGAATCAAGGTCCGGGTGGACATCGTGACCGTGAGTTCGGCCCCCGTCTCTCCTTCACCCAAAAACAGGCGACGAATCTCGTTCGCGACGGCGATCATCTTTCTGCCGATCTCCTCGGGTAACGATGGAATCGCCTTCTGCAACACGCCGATCTCAACGCGGGCATCCAAATACCCCACCTGGATGACCTGGAAACGGTCCAGAAACGCCAGGTTTTGACGCAAGATGCCTTGGTATAGCCCGGTGGCATCCCCGGCGCCGGCGGAATTGCCCGTCGCAAACACGCGAAACTTCGGATGCGGACGGACGACATCGCCGCCGTTTTGAGCAATCACCAAGGGCTGGCCTTCGATCACATCGTTGAGCCCGGCCAGTTCGGACGGGTCCATCAGATCGATCTCGTTGAGGATCAATATCTGACCCTCCTTCATCGCCACGGCCAGGGGGCCATCGACCCACGCGGTGTTTCCGTCCCGCAGAATGAACTGCCCGATCAAATCGGACAGTTCCATGCGCCCATGGCAAGTGACCGACTGGACCGGCCAGTTGAGCCGGGCCGCGATCTGGCACACCAAGGAGGTCTTGCCGCTGCCGGTCGGACCGGTCAGCAGGAAAGCATCTCCAGCGGCATCCCCGAGAAACGCGATCAACCCCGACATGCCCGGACGAAAGAGATATTCGATCTGTCGGGGAATCATCGGATGGGTGTCGTCGGCGAATCCCTCGATCGTGAGTTCCGGGCGCGCGGGAAGCCCGAAGGTTTCAGCGATGCCGAAGAGCTTGGTGGTGTTGGTGATGGTGATCATGCGTCGTCTCTCAAAAGCGAGGAGACGCACGTCCCTTGAGGGGAGTGGACTCCCCAATGGGTGAACCAGCGCGAGGCTGGCGGGTTGAGTGCAAGCGCGAGGCTTGCCGATGGTGCGCACGGTCTTGATGAATCGCCCGCGCAGGCGATGAACGATCTCAACTAGGTGAGATCGCGGGAAATCTGACGACTGGACGCGGCGCGGCAATGCGGCCACGCGCAGACGACAGATCCTTGGCGCGGGAGTGGTTCGGTTGACCGCCCCCCAACGGTGGGCGCACGGTTAAAAATACCCAAACTCGACAGGCGTTTGTGCGGCCTCGGTTGGTGCAACCTCTTCGACTTTGACCGGCTTGGCTTTCGGCTGACGCCGCGCCCGTGTGGGCTTGGCGGTGTCCGTGTTCTCGGTGTTCTCCATCTTGGCCGCCTTGGCCGTTGGTTCGTCCTTGACGGTCACTTTGACCCGCTCGGAGGCACCGCGACGGTGCGCGTTCAGAATCGCTGGATCGAGATCCGGTGCGACCTCGGCGAGCACCGAAAGGTAATCGACGGACCCCTGCTGGCGATAGCGGGTGATCCGCACACCGTCCTGTTCGGCGAGCAAGAACTCGCCCATCAGGCCGACCAGGCCCGTTTGGGCGTTGGCCATGAGGGCTTTCATCGCCTTCTGCTCGTCTTCAAGCGTTTTGGCGAGGGCGGCGGCTTCGCGGTACTGCCGCGCGAACGCGGTCCATTGCGACCGTTCGTCGTCGACGGGCACGAACAAGTCGCGGGTAGGATCGGGTGTTGGCTCCTTTTTCTTCTGGACAGCCTCGTGAAAGGCGAGGCATTCCGGGATCAAAGTGTCTTCGATGAAGGCATCGTCCCGTGCGATTTCAAATTCCATTGCCGACACGCCAGCGCGTTGCGGATCGAAGACCAGCCAGCCCCGGATGGCGTTCGCCACCAGGATCTGGAATTGCACTTGAACCCAGTAAATCTGGTACGCCTTGGCCTCCGTGCCCTGGGTCGCGATGTCGTCCCAGGTACCTTGGGCGGGCACCTTCAGTTCGACGGGTTCACCATCGTCGCCGATGCCATCGAACGAGCACCGCAAGGCGGGATGGAGGTCCGATTCCGCGCAGATCGGCAAGAGCATCGTGCTGTGCCGTTCTTCAAACCCTTGGCGGGCGTCGTCTTCCAGCGCCATGCCGCGCTGGACAAAGGGATTGGCCGACAGATCGTCCGGCTCGCACAGGCCGGTCTTTTCGGCCCACAAGCGCCAGAGGGTCTTGTAAGGCGAGCGCCCGACAATGACCGCCGCCTCGGAGGCCGTGACGCCTTGCGAGCGCCAAGCCAGCCATTCCGAGGATCGCTGGGACAGATTGACAACTTTCATGGGGTGTTCTCCGAATCAAAGAGACACCGCCCCCGCACGGGAGCGGGTGTCCCGTGGGGGGAATCGACCGTCGAAACGGTCGGGGTGGTACCGCTAGGCGGCGGCTGGCTGCTCCGCCTCGCGTTCGGCTTGCACCAGACACTCCAGGGCATACTGAAGCACGCCGCCCTCGAAGCGGGTGATGAAGTAGTCGTGCGCCGACGCCCAGGCGTGGCTTTTCGTGGCACGCGCGACCAGACTCTCGATTTGGGTCAGCGTGGCGGTGTCGATGTCAGCGGCGTTGGCCGCGATTGGCGCTGGTTCCGGCTCAGGTGTCGACTCAGGGGCGCTCGCGCTGGTGGGCGCGATGAGCGTTCCGGCGATGGGCGTTGCCACGGCCGTGACCGTGGCGACCAGGCTCGCCGTCAATCGGCTTGCCGGCCATTTCCTCGGCGGTATAACTGGCCTCTTCGGGGAAGGCCGCGCGCAGACTGGCGGCCTTGGCGCATTTGAGCAGTTGACCGCGCGGGCGTTTGACCCACATGGCCGTGGGGACTTCACTTTTACCGATCCGGGAGTACGACTCCTCCCAAAATGTCGTTTCCGTAAATGGGCAGCGGATACCCCCGACGATCCGGTAGACCGTGACCTCGCACCATTCTGGAAAGGAGAGATCGACTTCGATCTCTTTCCAGTGGTCGTTGACCTTCGTATTGCCCTTGAAGGTCCGTGGGATCTCCGGGCCAAACCGCGCCGGGTCCATGCCCGCCCATTGTCCGGTGCGCGCCGCCGTGGTCTGGACTTCGGCGATGCCGGGCCAGACGGTTTCGACCTCGCGCCCGAGCGCCGATGACCAGTCGGGTAGGGACCGTGCATTGCTGCACCATCCCCCCCTAAGAACCGTGCTTGCGACTTTCGCCGCACACGGCTCAAGCCTTGTGTAAGCTCCTTTTAGAGAGCCGGTAGTTCACCGCTTTTATACAGAGCGTGGAGTTG
>NZ_CAIPNF010000320.1 GCF_903866365.1 uncultured Thiocystis sp. | reverse complement strand
CGGTCGCTCCTGACGCAGACGCCGCGCCAGCAGCAGGGCGCTGCCCGTCACATAGATGAGCACGGCCAGACTGGCCCAGAGCGCCAGGTGCGCGTCATAGAGGAACATCAGCACGAAGCTGAAGACCGAGAAGACGCCGCTCATGATGGCGTTGGCGCTGGCCGTGGAGATCAGGCTCTGGATCTGGGTAATGGCACCCACGCGGGTGGCTAGTACCACGCGCTGATAATTTTTAGGATAATATAGCCATTGGATGTGATGCTCATACTATCCCCATCGATGTGAGCCTTGATTGACGTCGCGCAATCGAAAGGGCATGTATGGAGCCACGCCGGCTGGTGATCGCCAGCCGATCTCCGACCGCTTTCAGATTGAGTCACAGACGATGGCACGTCCAGCCCCTTTGATTGACCTGACCGACGAGCAACGCACCCTGCTCGAAGGGATTTCCCGACGCCGCGAAACCGCCCACAGCCTGGTGCGGCGCGCGCGGATCGTGCTGCGCGCCGCCGACGGCGAGCACAACTCAGCGATTGCGCACGCCCTGGATCTCGATGAAGACGGGGTCGGGCAGTGGCGCCGGCGGTGGGCGAACGCCCAGGACCAGCTCGCCGCCCTGGCGGGCCAGCCCAAGCGTCTGCGCGCCGCGATCGAGGAACTGTTGTCCGACCGGCCGCGCTCGGGTAACCCGGGCGATTTCAGCGCCGAGCAGATCTGCCAGATCATCGCCCTGGCCTGCGAAACGCCGCCGGAGCCCTTGACGCATTGGACGCGCGACGACCTGGTGCGCGAGACGATCGCGCGCGGCATTGCCCCGACGATTTCGGCCAGCACCATCGGCCGTTTTTTAAAATCAGGCGGACCTCAAGCCCCATCGCACCCGGTACTGGCTCAATGCCAAGCTCGACGACGAGGCCACCTTCCGGGAGGAGGTCCGCACGATCTGCAAATTGTACCATCAAGCGCCGGAACTCCATGAACAGGGGGTCCATGTCATCTCCACGGACGAGAAGACCGGGATCCAGGCCCTGGAGCCGATTCATCCGTCTCAGCCGATGCGCCCCGGCCATCCCGAGGCGGTGGAGTTCGAGTACGAACGTCACGGCACCCAGGCGCTGATCGCTAACTTCGAGGTCGCCACCGGGCGCGTCATCGCCCCCTCCATCGGCGACACCCGCACCGAAGCGGATTTTGTGGCACACATCGCCGCCACCGTGCAGACCGATCCGCAAGCCGAGTGGATCTTCATCGCCGACCAATTGAATACCCACCAATCGGCCAGCCTGGTGGCCCTCGTCGCCCAGCGCTGCGCCATCGAGGTGGATCTTGGGCGCAAGGAAAAGACCGGCATCCTCAAGAACATGGCCTCGCGCGCCGCCTTCCTCCAGGATCCCACCCACCGCATCCGTTTTGTCTACACCCCGAAGCATTGCTCTTGGCTCAACCAAGTCGAAATCTGGTTCGGTATCCTGACCCGTCGACTCCTCAAGCGTGGCTGCTTTGCCTCCACCGAGGAACTCAAGCAACGCATCCTGGCCTTCATCACGTTCTTCAACCAGACCCTGGCCAAGCCGTTTCGCTGGACCTACATTGGCAAGCCGCTGATGGCGTGAGTTCTCCTGAGAATTTCAGGCGTGATGTACTAGCCACCATTGATATTGATGAAACAGAATCCCTCCTGGAGCAGGCAAAGAAACTTGTCAAGCTAGGAATCAAAGCTAAAGATGCTCTACATGTAGCGTCTGCCATTGAAGGAAAGGCGAAATATTTTGTCACAACCGATGACAAATTAATCAAGAAAATGATTGATTTAATTGAAATTACCGCAATAAATCCTATCGCTCTGGCGGGAATTATAGATGAACGCAACGACTGATACGGAATTGAAGGTGCTAGGAATGGAGGCATTAATTGCTGCTTTAGGGGAAGTAATGGCTGAAAAATTTATAACCCTGATAAACCGAGAACGATTCGATTATACTGAATGGCAAAGAAATTTATGGAATGACAAAAGTGTTGAAGAGATTAGCAAGGCAGCTATGGCGCGTAGAACACGCATTAGAAGTAGTAACTAAATGGATAAGCTAGATAGGTCTAGGTTAAAAAAGGGACAAGCTACTGCATAGATCTAAACATCAAAGCTTGATAACAGCGATTCCCGGCAAACGCTAACCTCTTGAAAAGATAGGTTGCTAT
>NZ_CAIPNF010000319.1 GCF_903866365.1 uncultured Thiocystis sp. | reverse complement strand
GTCGGGATCGATGGGCGGCGCGGGCGGGTCCGCCGCCACGGCGAGATCGTCGAACCGGCAGTCGACCGCTTCGGGATCGACCGGGCCGATCCCGATGCGCAAGGTCACGCCCGGCGCCTCGGTCAGCGCCACCGCCGTCGGTTCGGCAAAGGCGGCATGAAAGCAGATCGCCTGGGCGCCGGCATCGTTCAGCACAAAGGCGATGGCCGTTGGCGGCAGCAGCAGATTGATCGGCACGGCACAGGCACCGGCCTTGAGGATGCCCAGATAACAGACGACGAAGGCGGCGCCGTTCGGGCAGTAGAGCCCGACGCGATCGCCGGGCGCGATGCCGCGCGCGATCAGGCCGGCGGCCATGCCGTCGCTGGCCTCGTCGAGGTCTGCATAGGTCCAGGTTCGCTCCTGGGCGAGGATGGCCGGCGTCTCGGCGAAGCGTTTGGCCGTGTGTCGGAAGCGTTGGGGGAGCGTGGGGGGCGATGTCATGGATTTGAAGCGACCTCGGTGTCGAGAACGGGGATCTTGCAGGTGATCATTCATGGGCTTCGCAATGGCATTTCAAGCCATTCCCCAATTCGCACCCCCTCAAAAATCTTAGTGCGAATCCAAGTCAAACGTCAGCCATTGCGTCATCGGTGGAAGCCAAGCACGGGCAACGGCGGCGATATAGCCGGTTTCTGGGATGCAATGCGCGATCATCGGCCGGATCGCGTCGGTGGCGCGCGGACGAAACAATCCGCGTCCATCCGACTTCGCATCCGCTTCGAGCGCGGTCCAGGCCCGATAAAAAGCGTCCAGGCGCTCCGCATCAGGGGCCGCCGCCAGTCTCCCGAGCGCGTCCGGCTCGAACATGCGCTCCGCGACGCCCTGAAGATTGACACGTGGGCGAATCCACTCGCAATCCACGCCCACCTCGCTCGCCGGTCCGGTGCAGAGGCCGACGAGGGCCAGATCGCCGGTGGTGGTCAGGTTGAACGAAATCGCGCTTGCCGCAACGAATGGCTTGCCGGCCGGCCCGTGTTCAAACGCGATGGCGCGGGGCGCGAGGTCGAGATAGCGCGCGAGGATCAGACGCAATCCCGCGTGCGAGCGGACATAGCGTTCGCGGTAAGCCGCATGACGCATGCGCCGGGCGCGCGCCTGCTGGCGTTCGCCGAGCAGCGACAGACCCTGGTCGAGATCCAGGCCGCGGTCGTCGGTGCGAATCCGCCACAGATGGAAATCCCCTGATTCGAGATCCAACGATCCGCGGGCGGGTTTCCAATGGATGACTTCCGACATCGTGAATCCTGCATGATCCTGTCTATAATGCTCGCCCCAGGATCAGGAGGCGTTTGTGCATACGCTAGAAGAATCCCGCGTCGAGGCGCGTATCGAGGCATTGTGTCAGAAGGGCTGTCGTCAGGTGCGGCGCGATCTCGCCGCCCTGGAGGCGGGTGCCGAGCTTCCCGAGACTCAAGGTCTGAGCCCCCGCGAACGCGCCCTGCTGATCGCCGAATTAAAGCAGATCATGGCCGTCTATGGCGAGACCTGCCGTCTCGATTGAACCCCACCGAGCGCATCGACCGTGCATGTCGACGCCGATTCCAGCCTGTACCGGACACTTTGAACCCTATGATTAGCATGATCGAGATCATCAGCCAGGAAATCGCCGCCCGCCCGGCCCAGGTGGAGGCGGCCATCCGGCTGCTGGACGAGGGTGCGACCGTGCCCTTTATCGCCCGTTATCGCAAGGAGGTTACCGACGGTCTCGACGATATCCAGTTGCGTCATCTGGAGGAGCGGCTCGGCTATCTGCGCGAGTTGGGCGAACGGCGGGTAGCGGTGCTCAAAAGCATCGAGGAACAAGGCAAGCTGACCGCCGAACTGCACGCCGAGATCCTGTCCGCCGAGACCAAACAGCGGCTCGAAGACCTCTATCTGCCCTACAAGCAAAAGCGCCGCACCAAGGCGATGATCGCCCGCGAGGCCGGGCTGGAGCCGCTGGCGGATGCGCTGCTCGCCGATCCGACCCTGATCCCCGAGATCCGCGCCACGGACTTCGTCGACGCGACGAAAGGGATCGCCGACCCGGCCGCCGCGCTCGAAGGGGCACGCCAGATCCTGATGGAACGCTTCGCCGAAGATCCCGAATTGACCGGCCAACTGCGCGACCATCTCTGGGAGCGCGGCATCCTGGTCTCGCAGGTGATGGAGGGTCAGGAGCAGGAAGGCAGCAAGTTTTCGGACTATTTCGACTACCGCGAGGCCATCGCCAAGGTGCCGTCGCATCGCGCGCTGGCGCTTTTCCGGGGCCGCAATCAGGGCGTTCTGAGCCTGGAATTGCTGGCCGGGGAGGGCGAGGATCCCGACGCGCTCTGTCGCGCACGGGTCGCCGCGCGGTTCGGCATCCGTCACCAGGGACGCGCCGCCGACGACTGGCTCGCCGAGACGGTGCGCAAGACCTGGCGCATCAAGCTGTTGACCCGGCTCGATCTGGAACTCAAGGGGCGTCTGCTGGAGTCGGCGGAAGAAGAGGCGATCCGGGTCTTCGGACTCAATCTCAAGGCTCTGCTGCTCGCCGCGCCGGCGGGCCGGCTGCCGACCCTCGGGCTCGATCCCGGTCTGCGCACCGGCGTCAAAGTCGCGGTGGTCGACGCGACCGGGCGGGTGGCGGCCACCGACACCATCTATCCGCATGTCCCCAAGAATCAGTGGGACGCCTCGCTCGCGCGGCTCGCGACGCTCGCCAAGACGCATGGCGTCAAGCTCATCAGCATCGGCAACGGCACCGCCTCGCGCGAGACCGACCGGCTCGCCCGCGACCTGATCGCGCGTCATCCGGAGTTGGGTCTGCGCTCGATGGTGGTCAGCGAGGCCGGGGCCTCGGTCTATTCGGCCTCCGAATTCGCGTCCAAGGAACTGCCCGAGCTGGATGTCTCGCTGCGCGGAGCGGTCTCCATCGCCCGCCGTTTACAGGATCCGCTCGCCGAACTGGTCAAGATCGATCCCAAGGCGATCGGGGTCGGTCAGTATCAGCACGATGTCAACCAGAGCCGCCTGGCCCGCGCGCTGGATACCCTGGTCGAGGACTGCGTCAACGCGGTCGGCGTGGATCTCAATACCGCCTCCGTGCCGCTGCTGACGCAGGTGTCCGGACTCAATCGC
>NZ_CAIPNF010000318.1 GCF_903866365.1 uncultured Thiocystis sp. | reverse complement strand
GCGTGGTCCGTTCTGACGCCAGCAGGTTAATGCGGTAACGGGGTTGGCCGATCATACTGACTGTACTGTGCGAACAAGATAGTCAATAGGATACCATTAATCGCCAAAGCCCTTACAGGGACTTGGGCGCCGCTGTACTAGGGTTAAATCTCGACCAAATCGAAATCGTCCTTGCCGACTCCGCACTCCGGGCATTTCCAATTCATCGGGACATCTTCCCATTTGGTCCCCGGAGCGATACCGTCTTGCGGCCAGCCCTGCGCCTCGTCATAGATCAGTCCACACACCACGCACTGATAGGTCTTCATCGCACCACTCCAGTTCAGCGGCAACGGCAGACCTGACCGCCATTGCCACGCTCGATAGACACCTCGTGTCTTCATGGGAAATCCCCCAAAATCTAGGGATTCTCTCTGAGATTTCAATGCAATCATGCGAGGACTCGCAAACATGCACGTCTCCACACAGCGTCCCGTCGTGCTCTGCATCGGCGGCCATGACCCGAGCGGCGGCGCGGGGATCCTCGCAGACGCCGAGTCGATCCGGGCGGGCGGCGCCTTTGCCGTCACCGTCATCAGCGCGCTGACCGACCAGGATACCTGCGGTCTGCGCCACCTTTATCCGCAACCGCCCGAACAAGTCGAGGCCCAATGCCAGGCGCTCATCCACGACAGCGACCCCCGCGCATTGAAGATCGGACTGATCGGCGATGCACGGATCGCGCAGGCGATCGTCCGCCTCGTCGACGCGCACCCGGAACTCCCGGTCATCCTCGACCCCGTGCTGGCATCCGGCGCCGGTCAGCGGGTTGCCGACGCGGCCCTGCTGGAGCAGCTACGCAAGCAACTCATCCCGCGCAGCACACTGATCACGCCCAACCTGCCCGAGGCGCGCACGCTGACCGACGCCGACTCGCCCGCCGACTGCGCCGCGCGTCTGCTGGAGATGGGCGCGCGCTGGGTCTTGATCACCGGCACCCATGACGACACCCGGCAGGTCACCAATCGACTCCATGGCCCCGACGGCGCGCGGCGGGATTGGGACTGGCCGCGACTGCCCGGCGAGTATCATGGCTCCGGCTGCACCCTTGCCAGCGCCATCGCGGCCCGGATCGCGCTGGGGATGAGCATGGTGGACGCCGTCGACTCGGCGCAAGCCTATACCTGGAACAGCCTGCAACGGGCGTTTCGGTCCGGACGCTGCCAACTCACGCCCAACCGGCTTTATGATCTCAACCCGACCGACCACCGATAACATGATCCATCACCTGAACGGCCTCTACGCCATCACCCCGGACGCATCGAACAGCCCCGTCTCGCTGACCGAACAGGTCGTCCAAGCGATCAAAGGCGGCGCCCGTCTGATCCAGTATCGCGACAAGCATTCCGACTCCCAGGGACGCCATGACCGCGGCGCGGCACTGCTAACGCTCTGCCGTGAAGCAGGGATTCCGCTCATCGTCAACGATGATCTGGCACTGGCGGTCGACCTGGGCGCGGACGGCGTTCATCTGGGCCGCGACGACCCCGATCCGCGCCAGGCCCGCGAACGACTCGGCGACGCAGCGATCATCGGCGTCTCCTGTTACGATGATCTGGCACTCGCCGAGGCCGCCGAACAGGCCGGCGCCAGCTATATCGCCTTCGGCAGCTTCTTTCCCTCCGCCACCAAACCCCAGGCCGCGCGCGCCGATCCACGACTCCTGACCGAGTCGCGCCGGCGTCTGCGCATCCCACCAGTTGCGATTGGCGGGATCACGCCGGACAATGGCGGTTCATTGATCGCGGCGGGCGCGCGCATGCTCGCGGTTGTCTCTGGCGTCTTCGACCAGCCTGACATCGCCGCCGCCGCCCGCGCCTACACCAACCTGTTTCCGAAGGAGAACACCCGATGACCCGTTCCCATGAGCTGTTCCAGGCCGCGCTACGCCACATCCCCGGCGGGGTCAATTCGCCGGTGCGGGCGTTTCGCGGGGTCGGCGGCGATCCGGTGTTCTTCGAGCGCGCCGCAGGCCCTTATGTCTTCGATGCCGACGGCAAACGCTATATCGATTATGTTGGCTCCTGGGGTCCGATGATCCTGGGTCACGCCCATCCCGAGGTGCTGGCGGCGGTGCGCGAGCGACTCGACAAGGGGCTCTCCTTCGGCGCCCCGACCGAACTCGAAACCGTCATGGCCAACCGGGTCTGCGAACTGGTTCCGAGCATGGACATGGTGCGCATGGTCAGCTCCGGCACCGAGGCGACCATGAGCGCGCTGCGTCTGGCGCGCGGTTTTACCGGGCGCGACAAGATCGTGAAGTTCGAGGGCTGTTATCACGGTCACGCCGACTCGCTGCTGGTCAAGGCCGGCTCTGGCGCGCTGACCTTCGGCGAACCTAGCTCGCCCGGCGTCCCGGCGGCGCTGGCCGAACTGACCATCACGCTGCGCTACAACGATCTGGAACAGGTGCGCGAAACCTTCGCCGCCATCGGTTCCGAGATCGCCTGCATCATCGTCGAGCCGGTCGCCGGCAACATGAACTGCATCCCGCCGGTGCCGGGCTTCCTTGAAGGTTTGCGCGAGGTCTGCGATCAGTCCGGCGCGTTGCTGATCTTCGACGAGGTCATGACCGGCTTCCGGGTCGCGCTCGGCTGCGCCCAGGGACTCTATGGCATCACGCCCGACCTGACCGCGCTCGGCAAGGTCATCGGCGGCGGCATGCCGGTCGGTGCCTTCGGCGGCCGGCGCGAGATCATGTCGCGTCTCTCGCCGCTCGGCCCGGTCTATCAGGCCGGCACCCTCTCCGGCAACCCGATCGCCATGGCCGCCGGACTCAAGACCCTGGAACTGATCTCCGTGCCCGGTTTCCATGACCGACTCGCCGACACCACCGCCAAGCTGCTCGGTGGCTTGCAGGAACGCGCCGATGCCGCCAGCATCCCCTTCAGCACCAATCAGGTCGGCGGCATGTTCGGGCTCTTCTTCACCGGCGAGCGGGTGACGAATTACGAACAGGCCACTCAATGCGATCAGGAGCGGTTCAAAGCCTTTTTCCACGGCATGCTGGAACGCGGCGTCTATCTGGCACCGTCGGCGTTCGAGGCCGGATTCGTCTCCAGCACGCACACTGACGGACACATCCAGGACACGCTGGACGCGGCGGCGGAGACCTTCGCGGCGATCGCTGGCTGAGACGTCCCACCGCCCCGCCGATCAGCGGAAAGATTGAATTTTCCGAATCAATGATTGGCGGGGATTCGCCATCCTCTTCACATCTGCCATTTGGCCAATCGCTGTCGCGGAGACGACGACAGCGGTTGGCTCGCCAGATTCGCTTAACCGGCGAAATCGCGCAACCGCACCGGCAGGCGCCGCCCGCCCCAGGTTCCAGGATGCGCCTCGAAGACTCCCGCGCACACCGTCCCGCACCGATTGCAGCAGCCTTCCGCCGTCAGATTCCAATCCGACAGCACGTACCAATCCCGCCCGATCAGCTTGTGACCGCAGTGATGACAATAGGTACTGCCGCCCGCGTCATCATGGACGTTTCCCGTGTAGGCATGACGCACGCCATTTCTCAAGGCAATGGCGCGCGCTCTGGTCAGGGTTCCCGGCGGCGTCGCCGGAACATCGAACATCTTGTAATCGGGATGAAAGGCGGTGAAATGCAGGGGCACATCCGGCCCCAGATGCTCGACCACCCATTGGGTCATGGCCTCCAGGTCGGCATCCGAGTCATTCTCGCCGGGGATCAGCAGGGTGGTGAGTTCGACCCAGACCGGGGTCTCGTGGACCAGGTATTCCAGGGTCTCCAGCACGGGTTGCAGATGACCGCTACAGAGTCTGTGGTAAAAATCCTCCGAAAACCCCTTAAGATCAACGTTCGCGGCATCCATCCACGCAAAGAATTCGGCGCGCGGCTCGGGACAGATGTAGCCGGCGGTGACCGCGACCGACTTGATCCCGCGCGCCCGGCACGCTTGGGCCACAGCGACGGCATATTCCAGAAAGATGACCGGATCGTTGTAGGTATAGGCCACGCTGCGACAGCCCAGCGACTCGGCCGCGCGGGCGATGGTCTCGGGCGCGGCCTGATCGGCGAGAATATCCATCTCGCGCGACTTGCTCATATCCCAGTTCTGACAGAAACGGCAGGTCAGATTGCACCCGGCGGTGCCGAATGAAAGCACCGGAGTACCCGGCAAAAAGTGGTTGAGAGGTTTCTTCTCGATCGGGTCGACGCAGAAACCGGAAGATCGCCCGTAGGTCGTCAGGACGATCTCGCCTTTCTCGCAGGCGCGCACGAAACAGAGACCGCGCTGTCCCTCCTTGATGCGACAGAAACGCGGACAGAGATCACACTGCACTCGCCCGTCTTCAAGACGGTGCCAATAGAGCGTGGGGACGACCGTCTTCATCGCATCGGCAATCATCGCTTCCTCCTGTCCGGCAGTGTCCGGACGCTGCATCATGCGTCTCGTCGTGGACGCGGTTTAGACTGCATGCGTCGATGGGTTCAACCGGTCTTTATTGGAGTAATTGTCGAACAAGCGGGCGCGATTGCAATCCACGGCGACGTATCCGCCAATGTCCCAGGATGTTTTGCGAATGGCTTCACCGATGCGCGTTTGCAGTCGAAAAATTGACAGCTCGATACCAGTCCGATAGATTTCTGCGGGCTTGATGGGCTTAGCCCCCCTTGCTTGCGCCACGGAAGGAGCCGGTGTCAACGGACTTGGTGGCAACACCATGACGCAGGCGGTCATTCGGCTTGGCGAAACCTCGGGCTTGGCGCGATGTCTGGCTGGGGCTGGGCGCGTTTCGTCTGGTCCAAAGGTTTCCTTGCCCGGCCCCCAGCAGCGTCTTCCATGTCCGATTCGATTGCCTGGCTGCCCCCCGCAATCACCACCTTTGGTCTCGTCTTTCTCGCTGAACTGGGCGACAAATCGCAGCTCGTCTGCATGACCCTCGCGGCAAAACATCGCCACGGGCCGGTGCTGTTCGGCTCCATTGCCGCCTTCGTGGTACTGAATACCCTGGCCGTGGTGTTCGGCGTCGGTTTGTCCCAGTGGATTCCGGAGCGGGTGCTGGCCGGCGTTGTCGCAATCCTCTTCGCGGTCTTCGGGGTTCTGTCACTGCGCGCCACCGAGGACGAAGAGAGCGATGTTGTGCATGAACGCCGCGTCGATGGTATCGCGCTGACCACTTTCCTGATGATCCTGCTGGCCGAGATGGGCGACAAGACGCAACTGGCGGTCGCCGGTCTGGCGAGCAGCCTGCCGCCGCTCTCGGTGTGGATCGGCGCCACCCTGGCCTTGTCCGTGACCTCGGCGCTGGGTGTGCTGGTGGGATGCCGGTTGCTGAGATCCATCCCGCTGCATCGGTTGCATCAGGCGAGCGGTGTCTTTTTCCTGCTGCTCGCGGGCTTTGCGCTCACCAAGGTTTTTTAGCCGTGCTTTACATCAGCGGTCCCCAATAGGTGCCCAACAAGAGCACCGCGGAGGCCGAGACCGTGATCAGGATATTGTCGTCGATAGGGCCAAACTCGTAGCGTTCGATCACGGTCGCCACGATCGCCGAGAGCAGCCCCCAGAGCGGGATGGCCGGGGTCGCCAGTCCACCGATGATCCAGCCCATGGGGGCGCAGACCAGCAGCATGAAGACATTTCCGATGGGGTTCTTGGAGCGTTTGCGGATGACGGCATTGCGGACAATCCCGGTCACGCCGTCGCCGAAGGCCATGTAGAGCGACGGCAGGATCGCGAGCCAGGGATTCTCCAGAATCCACCAGAGCAGGGAAACCGACGTCGCCCACATCAGCGCGAACTTGACATCGTTGCGGTTCTCGCCGGTCTGGAACCAGTAGAACCTCAGTCCGGTGACATGCGCCACATCGAGCAGGAGCGTCAACAGCAATCCGCTGACCAGCGGATACCAGGGATCGGTGAAGACCAGCGGGACCATCACCGAGCCGACCCCGCCGGCCAGCATGTGCACGATCTTGCGGTTGTAATAGACCGCCCGGATGGGCTCCATGCCACGCTCAACCATCTTTCGATAGGGCAGGCGGGTCAGGAAGAGCACGGCCAGCACATAGAGGCTCAGGCCGGCGGCCCAATAAAATTGCGTGGAGATGGTCATGGCGATTTGGCGTCGCGTCGGATTCCGGGTGCGGGCAATCCTAACGCTCCCGGCGCGGAATGTCCTCTCGGATGGCGGGATCGCGGCAGCGGAATGAAAGACGTTATACTCTATCCGCTTCACGCCCCATTAGAACGCAGCCTAGCCGCTCCGCCGGATACCCGCCATGTTCGCACACACTCTTCCGCCGTCCCCCTTCGATCACGGGGAGGATGCGTCCGTAATCCCGCCTGAAGCCGAACGCCCGGAGGCACCGGTCATTCTGGTCCGTGATCTTAGTTTTTCCTATGGCGATTCGCTGGTGCTGGAGCAGGTGAATCTGTCGATCACGCCCGGCGAATTCGTGGGCCTGGTCGGACCCAATGCCGGCGGCAAGAGTACCCTCTTGAAGCTGATCCTGGGTCTGCTGGCACCTCAGACTGGACAGATCCGGGTGCTCGGCCAGCCGCCGCGACAGGTCACGCGGCGGATCGGGTATGTCCCGCAATTCCCGAGTTTTCCGCGCGATTTCCCCATCTCGGTGGAACAGGCGGTGGCGATGGGGCGGCTGGGCATCGGGCCGATGCTTGGCTGGCAGCGGGCGGCCGATCGGGACGCCGCGCGACGGGCGCTGGAGGAAGTGGAGGCGCTGGATCTGGCCCGGCGGCGGATCGGCACCCTGTCCGGCGGCCAGTTGCAGCGGGTGCTGCTGGCGCGGGCGCTGGCCGGGGAGCCAGAGATCCTCATCCTCGACGAGCCGACCGCCAATATCGATCAGCGGGTCGAAAGCGATGTTTTCGATCTGCTTGCGGTGCTCAACCGACGCCTGACGATTCTGCTGGTCTCGCACGATATCGCCTTTATTTCGGACTATGTCAGCCGGGTAGCCTGTTTGAATCGCACGCTCATCTATCATGGGACCGACGCGGTGAATGCCGAAACCATCCAGCAACTCTATGGCGGGCATGTGCGCCTAGTCGCGCATCGGCATTCGAGATGAGCGAATTTCTTTCCGCCCTGAGCGAGCACGCCTTTCTCCAGACCGCCCTGCTGGCCGGTCTCCTGGCCAGCCTCGGCTGCGGGGTGATCGGCACCTTCGTGGTCGTCAAGCGGATCGCCTTCATGGCTGGGGGCATCGCGCATTCGGTGCTCGGCGGGATGGGGGCCGCGCTCTATTACGGCTTCGATCCGCTGCTGGGCGCGCTGCTCGCCGCCATTCTCTCGGCGTTGCTGATCGGCACCGTGCGTCTGTTCTGGAAGATGCAGGAAGACACCCTGATCGGCGCGCTCTGGGCGATCGGCATGGCGGTCGGCATCCTCTTCATCGCCAAGACGCCCGGCTATGCCACGGATCTCATGAGCTTTCTGTTCGGCAACATCCTGCTGGTCCCGACCCGCGAACTCTGGTTCATGGCCGGCCTGGATCTGGTGCTGATGCTGACCGTGGCGCTTTTCTATCGTCAATTCCTCGCCGTCACCTTTGACGAGGAATTCGCCCGACTGCGCGGCGTGCCGGTGACCTTTTTCTATCTGCTGCTGCTCTGTCTGGTGGCCGTGACCGTGGTGCTGCTGATCCAGGTGGTCGGTCTGATCCTGGTGATCGCGCTGCTCACCCTGCCGGCCGCCATCGCCGGCCATTATGTCCACTCGCTCGGCGGCATGATGGTGATCGCGACCCTGCTCGGCGGGCTCTTCACCTCCCTGGGCCTGGGGCTTTCCTACGGTCCCGATCTGCCGGCGGGGCCGACCATGATTCTGCTGGCCGGCGGCGTCTATGTGCTGTCGGCGCTGTTGAGCCGTTTTCTGACCTGGCGCGGCGCGCTGCGTCAGGCAACCCGAGCCTGAACGAGAGGTCGATCCGATGGACGTCAAGCCGCCCGAGGCCGCGCTGGAAGAGGCCGATACGCTCTGTCAGCGGCGGGGCGTGCGTCTCACGGCGCAGCGACGACAGGTGCTACAGATCCTCTGCGCCGCGCGGCGACCGCTTGGCGCCTATGAAATCCTGGAGGCCATGCGCGACGGCTCGCGCCCGCTGGCACCGCCGACGGTCTATCGGGCGCTGGATTTCCTGCTGGAGCAGGGACTGGTGCACAAGCTGGAGAGTCTGCACGCCTATGTCGGCTGCACCCACCCGGATCATCCGCACTTTAGCCAATTCCTCATCTGCGCCGACTGCGGCCTGGTGACCGAGCTGGAGGACGAGGCCATCGCCGCCAGCCTGAAATCCGCCGCCAGCGAGACCGGCTTCCGACCCCGGCGGCGGGTGGTGGAGGTGATCGGCACCTGCGCGAACTGCGCCGGAAAGGCGACGGATTGACGCGCGAAATGAGCCTGTCGCCACGTCTCGCACCACGCCGCCGACTGGCGATCCTGATTGTCGCCATCGGGCTTGCGGGAGCGGCGAGCGCGCGGGAAGCGCCGCCCCGCCAGCCGAGCGCGCATGTCCAGGGGGTCGCGCGCATTGCCATGAACGCCGACGGTCCCGAGGTTCTCGTTGAACTGGGCGCGCCGGCGGCCACTCTGCTCGGCTTCCAACAGAAGCCACGGACCGCCGACGAGCAGGAAACCCTGCGTCTGGCCAGGGAAAACCTGAAGGCCGGCGACGGCATGATCCGCTTTAACACGAATGCCGAGTGTCGGTTGGTCGATTCCAGTGTGGATGCCCATTTCGCCGACCATCGGCAGACCGGCACGCGCGGTCAAGACCCTGGCACCGCGGAACCCGCGCATTTAACGGCACGCTACCGCTTCCGCTGCGCCCGCCCGGACCGTCTGGATTCCGCCGCGCTCGGGCTTTTCGTCGGTTTTCCGGCCCTGCAACGAGCGCTGATCCACTACGCGACCAGGGACGGCCGGGGCGAGGCGGAACTGACGCCTGTCAACCCGGTGGTGTTCTTCGTGCCCCTGTCAGGCGCACGTTTCGATGAAGATCGCGACGGGGGTTTATCCTCCGGGCTAAACGCCCCAAGTGGATAGACTTGCAGATCATGAGAGACTCCCCGGTGACGCCCCAGCAACCCCTGACCCGAATCGAGATCAGTAAGGACTATCTTAATTTCAGCGCCGGCCACTTCACCCTCTTCTCGGCGACCGAGCGGGAAAACCTCCATGGCCACAACTTTCAGGTTCGCTGCGCCGTCACGGCGGCGGTGGGCGATGACGGTCTCGCCTTCGATTATGTGTTGCTCAAACGGGTGCTGAAGGCGCTCTGCGACCAGCTCGACGAGCGCGTTCTACTGCCGCAACGCTCGCCTCATCTGCGCCTCGAACATCGGGAAGGCATGGTCTTCGCCCTTTTCGCCGACGAGCGGATCCCCTTTCTGGAACGCGATGTCCTGCCGCTGCCGATCCGCAACGTCACCATCGAGGAACTGGCGGCGCTGTTGCTCGTCCGGCTGCGCGCGCGCCCGGAACTGGCCGGCCAGGATCTGCGCGCCATCGAACTCGGCGTCTCCTCCGGACTCGACCAATGGGCCTTTTCATCCTGGGAGTCTTCCGCATGAACCTTTTGATCGTCACCGGCGCCAGCTCCGGCATCGGGCGCGCCATCGCCACCCGCTTTCTGGTCGACGGCTGGGCCGTCGTCAACCTCTCGCGCCGTCCCTGTCCCGAGTCTGGAGTCGAGAATCTCGCTTGCGATCTTGCCGAACCCGATGCGGTAGCCTCGCTGGATGCGCCGCTTCAGCCGTGGCTTGCCGATGCCGGGCGGGTCTGTCTGGTCCATAACGCCTCCGTCATGCGCTCGGATCGGATCGACGGCCTTCCCAGCGCGGATCTGCGCGCGGCGCTCGAACTCAACATCCTGGCCGCCAATGGGTTGAACCAACTGATCGTGCCACGCATGGGCCGGGGATCGAGCCTGATCTACATCGGCTCGACCCTGGCCGAAAAGGCGGTACCGGGGGTCGCGAGCTATGTCATCGCCAAGCATGCGCTGGCCGGCATGATGCGCGCGACCTGTCAGGATCTCGCCGGGCGCGGCATCCATACCTGCATGATCTGTCCCGGCTTCACCGACACCGAGCAATTGCGCGCGCTGATCGGCGACAACCCGGACACCCTGGCCGCGCTCACGGGACTCTCCGCCTTCGACCGTCTGATCGAGCCGGAGGAGATCGCCGAGGCGGTCGCCTTCGCGGCCCATGCGCCGGTGCTGAACGGGGCGCTGATCCACGCCAATCTGGGGCAGCGCGAACGATGAGCGTTCCAGGTCGCGAATCTGGCCGCACGGTCTGCATCAGCGGCGGCGCCTCTGGCATCGGCGCCGGACTGGTGGCGGGATTTCTGGCGTCCGGCGATCGCGTCTATACCTTCGGACGCGATCCTGGAAAGCTGGAGCGGCTGACCGAACGCTGGCCGGACCAGATCGCCAACGGAACCTTGATCGCCCTGGTCGGCGACGTCACGGACGCGGACTTTCGCGCGCAACTGGTCTCGACCATCGCCGGGCAATCCGGGCGGCTGGATGTCCTGGTCAACAACGCTGGCGTCATCCTCGACTCCGGCGAGCTGGAAGAAAGCGTCGATGCCTGGCGGGCGACCCTGGAAACCAATCTGATCGCCCCGTTCGCGATGACCCAGGCGTGCGCCGGACTCCTGGAGCGCAGCGATGCCCCAGTCGTCATCAATCTTTCGTCGGCCTGCGGACAACATCCGTTTGCCGCCTGCACCTCGACCAGCTATTCGGTTAGCAAGGCCGGGCTCGACATGCTGACCCGGCGGCTGGCCCTGGGTCTTGGGCCAAGGGGCATCCGCGTCAACGGCGTCGCGCCGGGGGTGGTCGCCTCGGAGATGTGGGGCGGCCAGACCGATTTGATCGCGTCCACCGTCCAGGCTCGCCATGTCCTCAAACAACAGATCGTCACCCCCGCGGATGTCGCCGATGCCGTCCTCTTTCTCGCCTCCTCGCGCGCCCGGCTGGTCACCGGTGCAACGCTCAATGTGGATGCCGGCTATACGCTCGGTTGATTCCTGATAAAATTTAGAGCGACGCAAACCTGCGTCCAGGGTATTGTTTCCCCCCGTCCCTGAGTTTTTGAAAGCTTGGCGCATGCCATGCCGCACAAGACTCATCCGACGGAATCAGACGCTTTCATTCGGCCACCGCGATCACCGCGATCACCGCGCTGGCTTTTTCGCTGCCCACACTGGAGGACTTAGAACTATGGCCGCACTCTTTTCCGCTGACTGGATGAACCATCTCAAGGACGCCTGGAATGCCGAGCCCGAGGTCAAGGACAAACTGGCCGAGATCAATTTCGACTCCGTGATCTATTGCGGCTTCAAGGACGAGGAGAACCCGCGCGGTGTCTTCGTGGTCGAGAATGGCGTCTGCGTGCGCGCCGGAAGCTGGTCGGAAAGCGATCCGCCCGCTAACTGGGACATGCGCGCCGACCTCAAGGACTGGCTCAAATGGGTCGAAAAAGGCATCGGCATGATGGGCATGGGGACCGCCTTCGCGACCGGCAAGCTCAAGTTCAAGGTCGGCGATTACAAGGCCATGCTCAAGGATCCGCGCATGGCGAATCCCTTCGTTAAAAGTTTCGGCTTGATGCAGCAGATCGAGACTGACGAACTCGCTTGATCGAATTCTGCTTTAGCTCGAAAAGCCCGCGATTCCGCGGGCTTTCATTTCTCAAGAAACCCGCAATCACTCCATTCTCAACCCTCAACTCGGATGCACGCCGCGCCGCTCAAAACAGCGCGCGTTTCGCTCTGGAAACGGCTTCAGCGCTCGCCCACCTGAATCAGCGCGAACGTGATGTTGTCATTGCCGCCGCGCTCATTGGCGATACGAATCAGTGCATCGGCGGCCGAGTCAAGCGAGTTCTCGTCCACGGACATCAGAATCTGACGCATCCAGTCATCCGGAATCATGCCGGTCAAGCCATCGGTGCAGAACACAAAGAGGTCATCCGCAGCTAGCTCGATGACATCGGAGGAAATCTTGACGACCGGCGACGAGCCCAATGCGCGTGTCAGGATATTTTCGCCGATTCCATAGCGCTTGGCATCTTCACGCGACGTAAAAAAACCCTGGTCGATCACTTCCTGGATAAAGGAATGATCGCGAGAAAGCTGCTCGAAATCGCCTTCTCTCAATCGATAGATGCGTGAATCGCCGACATGGGCGATGGTCAGCCAATCCCAACCCACGGAACCAACGACCACCGTCGTGCCCATTCCGGCCAGGTCGCGCTGTTCCCTTGCCTGCCGCCAGATGTTGATGTTGGCCTCCGCGACCGCTGCCTCGACGAACAGACGCGCCTTCTCGGGCTCGTTGCGGGGTATGGCTTGGCGTCGAAAGCGATCGGCGATGGTTTCGGTTGCCAGATGGCTGGCAACATCGCCGGCGCTGGCGCCCCCGACACCATCGGCGACGACCACCAGCCCCCACTCGGGGTCGACGACAACCGCGTCTTCATTTCGCGCGCGCACGCGACCCTGGTCGGTGCGCCAGACGTAGGCGAGATGAAAGGCGGAGATTGGACGCTGCGACATGAAGCGAAACGGCTAGCGATCAATCCAAGCGGGCGCGATCAACTCCCCGCCCCGCCATTGAGTTCGGCCGCGAGTCGCTTAGGCTCCACGTAGCCGGGGATCAGATCGCCTTTCTCAGTCACAATGGCGGGTGTGCCCCGTAGTCCGAGTTCGGCGCCCAGCGCCATGTGCGCGTCGATCGGATGATCGCAGGTCTTGACCTCGATCGTTTTTCCAGCCTTGGCATCGGTCATGGCCTGGCGCCGCGCGGCATCGTCGCCGGCACACCAGACGGAGACCGCCTCGTCGTAGGCCGGGCTGCCCTTGCCGGCACGCGGGAAGAACAAATAGCGGACCCGGATGCCTTCCTTGCCGTAGGCATCGATCTGACTGTGCAGCTTGCGGCAATAGCCGCACTCGATGTCGGTAAAGACAGTGATGGTGTGCTTGGCGTCCGCCGGACCGAAGATCACCATCTGACTCTCGCCGAGCCCATCAATCAGCAGCTTACGCGCCGAAGCCAAGCGAGGCTCGGTCAGATCCTCGCGGGTCTTGAGATCGACGATATGGCCATTGACGAAATAACGCCCGTCGCCAGTCACGTACATCAAATCGGTGCCCACCATAACCTCATAGAGCCCCTTGATCGGAGCCGCTTCGATGTGGCTGATCTTGATACCGGGCACGGTCTTTTCGAGGGCGTCGCGAATGGTCTGCTCGGGCGAGGCGGCAAGGGCATCGGTGGCGAGCGTCAGGGCGACGACTGCGAGGGCAAAATTACGGAATCTTCTCATGACGATGGGATCTCTAGTCTCTGAAGTTAGTGAACTGTACTGGCAAGCCCCAGTCTTCCGCGCGCAGATGCGCGATGGCCTCCTGCAGGTCGTCGCGCTTCTTGCCGGTGATACGCACCTGGTCGCCCTGAATCTGCGCCTGAACCTTAAGCTTCCCCGCTTTGATGGCCTTCACCATCCGCTTGGCGGTGTCGGTGTCCACCCCCTGCTTGAGCGTGACCTCCTGACGGGCGGCGTTCAGGGTGGACACCGGCTCCGCGGGATCCAGACAGGCGAGATCGAGTTTCCGTTTGACCAGCTTCTGACGCAGGATATCCATCATCTGCTGGAGGTGGAATTCCTGCTCTCCGGTCATCAGAATCTTCGTGTCCGTCAGCACGAAACTGGCGTCGACGCCCTTGAAATCGAACCGGGTTCCAATCTCCCGATTGGCCTGATCGACCGCGTTACGGACTTCCTGAAGATCGATTTCGGAAACGACATCGAACGATGGCATGGCTGGCTCTCTCGTTAAACCGCGTCCGGCGGGGTCTGCGTCGTCGGGGCGACGACACGGACCCAACCCACCGGAACAAGCGTCGGAGTTGACGCGGTTGACGTGTTTAAATTTTTGAATCCCGCGGGACAAGATACCAAAGATCGCCGCTGGACCTGGAATTTTCGCGCTTTCGCGACCCTCGCCATGGCTCAACCCCTGGGATGATGGCGCGCATGCAGCTGCTTGAGCCGCTCCCGTGCCACATGGGTATAGATCTGCGTGGTTGAAAGGTCGCTATGGCCGAGCAGCATCTGCACGACCCGCAGATCCGCCCCATGATTGAGCAGATGGGTGGCGAAGGCATGGCGCAGGGTATGCGGGGACAGCGGTTTGACCACACCCGCCTGGATCGCGTAACGCTTGATCAGGAGCCAGAACGCCTGGCGCGTCATGCAATCGCTGCGCGAGGTCGGAAACAGATAATCGCTGACCCGCCCTCCGAGCAGATCCAGGCGCGGTCCCCGCGCATAGTCTTTCAGCCACTCGCAGGCATCCTCGCCCAGGGGCACCAGGCGTTCCTTGCCGCCCTTGCCGACGATGCGCACCACCCCCTGGGTCAGGCTGACCTGGCTCGGCGTCAGGGTGACCAGCTCGGTGACTCGCAGGCCGCTGGCGTAGAGCACCTCCAGCATGGTGCGATCGCGATGTCCGCGGGTGTCCTGCGTATCCGGCGCGCCCAGCAGCGCCTCGACCTCGGACTCGCTCAGACTCTTGGGCAGCGGGCGGCCCAGTTGCGGCGCCTCCACGCGGGCGCTCGGATCCTCGCGGATCAGTCCCAGGCGCAGAAGATTTTGATAGAACTGTCGCAGACAGGAGACCAGGCGCGCCGTCGAGCGGGGCTTGCGTCCCTGCTGGGAGAGCAGCGCCAGATAGTCCAGCAGATCCGAGCGCGCAGCGGCGACCAGGCCATGGCCGCGCTCCGCCGCCAACCAGTTGGCGAAGGCGCGCAGATCGGACTGATAGGCCGCGAGCGTATTCGCGCTCAGGCCCCGCTCGATCCAGAGCGCGTCCGCGAAGCTCTCGATGACTGTCCGCTCGTCCTGGATCATGATTGGCAGTGGTCGGTGGTCGGTGGTCGGTGGTCGGTGGTCGGTGGTCGGTGGTCGGTGGTCGGTGGTCGGTGGTCGGTGGTCGGTGGTCGGTGGTCGGTCAGTGTGAAACTAGGCGGACGGCGCGTCAAAAGCGACTCCGCCTTCAGAATGACCGCTCCGCCACGCCTTCATGATGCAGTAACCAGCGTTTGATGGCGAGCCGGCGGCCGCTGGTGTCTCCCGCGAATCCACCCAGTCCCCGCGCAGCCACCACGCGGTGACAGGGCACGACGATGGGACAGGGGTTCGCTCGACAGGCCTGACCCACCGAGCGGGCGGCGGTGCCAAGCGCGCGTGCGATTTCACCATAAGTACGGGTCTCGCCAGCCGGAATGGTGCGCAGCAGCGCCCAGACGCGGTGTTGGAATGGGGTGCCGGCAAGCACGAGCGGCAGGTCGAAGCCGACTTCCCGGCGACCGAAATAATCCGTCAATTGACGCATGATCGTCGCGCGCATGTCTTCGCCGCTAACCTCTCGTGTCATGCTGGCCTCCGAACGTTCGCGGTCCGCAAGATCCACGCACGATTCTTGGGCAGCGGTCGCGTCGTCGCGCCGCGAGAGGCGCGGATCCAGGTCAACCCCGGTCAAGGCGCCGTCGCTCCAGCGGAGACCGATCAAACCGAAGGGGGTCGTCATCAGTGCGTGCGGCATGAGAACACCTATAGGCGACGGCATGGATCTAAAGACACACATGATCGGGTCGCGGGACGATTTAGCCGATGCTGTTACGGATGGTGCGCAATCCTGTGGATAAGTCTGTGCGAAATTGTTGGACAAGCGCGTCAGGCTCTTCATTTCAATAAGCTTAAATAACCAACAATTGTATTTTTATTTGTTATTTAGAAAATCGAAAACAAGGTCTTACAAGATTTCCCCGAGGATGGAAGAAAGCCTCCAACCGCGATTTCGCCACGGATGTCAACCTGCGCTCGATGTGCACAAGTGGCCTCGAAGGGGCGGAAAACGCCCTCGCTTCGGCACCGTCAGCTGGACGGGACCAGGTCTGTCTTTGCTTCGGCTCCTTTCGACGTCGCTCGGGGCAAGCCGCTCAGCACAGGGAGCGAAGCCGAAGCGATTCTCGCGACTGAGGTTTCCATGATTCTCAATCACACCAGCATCGCCTGTGCGGCATCGTTTGCCTGAATGCGATGGTGATGAGGTGCACCGCTGTCGGCTGTCAACGAGTCGACGACTCGACGACTTCGCACAGGAAGTGCCCAAGGACGAGATGCAATTCCTGGATTCTGGGCGTCTCCCGCGAAGGAACCGCGAGGACGATCTCGGCCGCGGCGGGCAGATCCGGGTGAGGCGCGCCGGTGAGCAGCACGGTCAGGACGCCACGGGCGGCGGCGGTCTCCAGGGCGCGCACGATATTGGGCGATCGGCCGCTGGTGGAGAGCGCCCAGAGCACATCGCCGGGACGCGCCAGGGCGGCGAGTTGTCGCGAAAAAATTTCGTCGAACGAAAAATCGTTGGCCACGGCGGTGACGGCGCTGGTGTCGAATCCGAGCGCGATGGCCGGGAGCGGGCGGCGGGTCTTGTCGAGGAAGGGGCCGATCAGCTCACCGCTCAGGTGAGTGGCTTCCCCGGCGCTGCCGCCGTTGCCGCAGATGAAGAGCGTACCGCCCCGGTTGATGGATTCGGCGGTCCGGGTCGCGGCCTGGAGGGTCGCGTCCAGCAGCCCAGCGTCGGCCTGCACCGCCGCCAGCAGCGTGGCTGTCGCGTCGAGTCGTAGCGCGAGCCGTGCGCGCGGATCGGTGGGTTCATTCATGGTGCGTCCATCGTCGCGAGTCAAAAAGGAAAAAGACGTCAATCGCGTCTCTCCGCTCCCCCTAGGCGAACGCGCGGTTAGGAGCGATCGAAACGGCGGATGTCACGCGGAACGCGAGTTACTCGGTACAGACGCCATCGCCGCCCTCGGCATATTTCCGATCTTCCGCCGCCAGACGACGCTCGATTTCGGCTTGTTTGCGCGCGTCCCAGACCTCCCGGCGCTGGGCCACGCGCTGCTCCCAGGCGTCCGCGACCTCCTGGACCGTGCGCTCGCCGAACAGAACCTGACGCAAAAATCGGAACGCGAAGGCCAGCAGGGCTTCGTCGTCCTGCTCCACCTCGGCATAAAAGCCATCGGGAAGCGCGTAGGTCTTGCGAAAATTCTCGCTCAGGACGAAACGGCGGAAGGTCTCGATGTCATAGGATGCCATGAAAAAGAGTTGCAGGCTCGTCTGGGGCGGCTGCCCGACGGTGGGGCCAGCGGATTTCTTTTTCAGAACTAACTGATACCACTCGCGATTGTGAGCATCGAAGTCTTCGCAACCCTGTTCGGCGCGATAGTCTTGGATGCTGATCTCGCGCGGTTCCTCGTGTCCCTTGCAGTGATCCTCCCGGACCAGCGAATAGCGCTCCTCGGCATGTGGCGAGTCCTTTTCGCGCAGGGCCAGGAGCGCCAGCGGATAGTAGCGACAGACGGTCGGGCGATCCGCATAGACGCCGCAGCCGGCGTCGCCAGCGAGCTGGAGACAGGTGCCGTTGTCGTCGGTCTTGAGCTTGATGCCGGGGAGTCCGTCGCCGTCCATCTGAAAAGGAACCGTGTACTGGCGGACAAACTCGGTCGAGGTCAGTCCGAGCCGGCGCTTGAGCCGCAGCACATCGTAGGGCGCCAGGGTGACATCCGCCCGTTGGCAACAGGCGTTGAAGCAGGAGATGCCCGGATGACAGCGGAACTGGATCCGGTTTTCCGCCTGCAATGCCTCGGGCATCACGACGCTCTGAAAGGGAATGACGGGTTTGGTCTGACTCATGGCGGAGGATCCTCGGCGAGGTCCGATGGCTGCTAAGCAATCGACGGGTTTTCAGGATAAAGGGTGGCGTTATTAGCGATTTTCTATTTCATATCCGACACGAAAGAGGTCGGTGGCGCCAATCGCGATGCTTTTCTCGCATCCGTGGGATCATGCAGGCATCTGGCATTCAAGCCATTCCGTCTCCGGTTGGACAAATCAGTTGCTGGCCAGGGAAATACGTTCGATAGCGGCGAACGTCGCGCGTCAGCAGCATCAACCGATCAACGACGGCGTGGGCGCCAATCAGGAAATCGGGCAGAATCATGGCGCGTGAACCGCCAGCCATTCGATACTGCGCATGGCAGCGCGCCGCCAGAAAAGCCGCCTCGCGCGAAATGGGCGAGAAGTCATCATCACACGCTGGCAGCATGTCGTTGACCGCTTCGATGGTCTCGAACGCAAAGGCGATTTTGGCGAACACGATGGGATTGATGACGAGCTTGTCTTGATGACGCAGGCCATTGCGAAGTTGTGATCCTACAGTAAGAATCATGTGTTTCTTACTTTATGGCGAGTCCGGAAAAACATCAATCCGATCTACCCGTCCGGCTGGCAACCTGTTCGATAGAGTTTAAGTCCATCATGAAAAAGCCCGGACACCTGACGGTGACCGGACTTTCTGGCTCACTGGCGGAGCTTCCCCGCAACGCGGGTCAGCCAAACCCTTTGGGCCTACTTGAACAGCTTCGCCTTATCGACGATATCGACATGGGCGCGCTTGAAGCAGTTCCACGTCTTGCTTTCCTTGTCGTAGACCGAGTTGACGAAACACTTCCAGTTCTTTTCGTCGACGAAGTTGTAATCCATCCGGTAATAGAAGCCGGGGTAACGGCTCTCCTCGCGGAACTGGATGTGCTTCATGTGCGCTTCGGCGGTCAGGATGCGGTGGTAGTTCTCCCAGGCGCGCAGCAGCTCGTGCAGATCCTTCGCCCGCATCTTCAGGGCGTCTTCCTTGAGCATCTCCAGCTTCATATCCGCCACTTCCAGCATCTTGGCGTTGGTCTGGTACATGGTCGAGACGCCGGCGACGTATTCGTCCATCAGCTTCTGCAAACGGAACTGGAGCATCTTCGGCGTGATGTAGTGCGGGTTCACGTCGATGGCGGTGCTGTAGTCCTTGTTCTCCAGGAAATTGCGCACCGGACGGTAGATCGCATCGACCAGATCGGCGACCGAATCGGCCAGCTCTGGCTTGTGGTCCTTGTGGTCCATGCAGAACTTGACCATCGCCTTGGCCGCAAGGCGTCCTTCGGCATGCGAGCCGGAGGAGAACTTGTGACCGGAAGCGCCCACGCCGTCAGCGGCGGTGAACAGACCCTTGATCGTGGTCATGGAACGATAGCCCCAGTTCCAGCCAGAGGGCAGGTGGCTCGGGATTTTGCCTGCGTCGGCGTGATCCTCGGAGGTTGGAGCACCGATGTCGGTCGGTCCCGAGACCCAAATGCCGCAGCAGCCGGAGTGGGAACCAAGCAGGTAGGGTTCGGTCGGCATCAGCTCGGAGTTCTTCTTCTCCGGCTCGATGTTCTCGCCGGCCCAGACACCGGCCTGACCGATGCACATATCGAGGAAGTCTTCCCAGGCTTCCGCTTCGAGGTGCTTGATTTCCTTCGGGGTCATGGTCTCGGCGAGCTTGCCGAGCGCGCTGACCGTGTCCATGTAGATGGGTCCGCGACCTTCACGCATTTCCTTCATCATCAGATGGTTGCGCAGACAGGATGCGGGCACGGCGGCTTGGCCGTAGGGCGGATAGTCGTTCAACAGTTCCTTGTTGGTGTCCATGTAGACTTCGCCGAAGGCGTTGGTGGCCTTGGCCTTGAACAGCAGGAACCAGGCGCCGACCGGGCCGTAACCGTCCTTGAAGCGGGCGGGCACGAAGCGGTTTTCCATCATGGTCAGCTCGGCGCCGGCCTCGGCGGCCATGGCGTAGGTGCTGCCGGCGTTCCACACTGGATACCAGGCGCGACCGGTGCCTTCACCGACGGAGCGCGGACGGAAGATGTTCACGCAGCCGCCGGCGACCAGCAGACACGCCTTGAACTTATAGACGAAAACCTTGTGCTCGCGCACCGAGAAGCCGATGGCGCCGGCGATGCGGTTCTTATCGGTTTTATCGTTGACCAGCTTGACGATGAAGACGCGTTCCTGGATGCGGTCGGTGCCCAGCGCCTTCTTGGCGGCCTCGGCGACGATCCATTTGTAGGATTCGCCGTTGATCATGATCTGCCACTTGCCCGAGCGCACCGGCTTGCCGCCGTCGACCAGATTTTTGCCTTCGTCGCCGGGTTGCTTCCAGATCGGCAGGCCCCATTCCTCGAACAGGTGGACAGAATCGTCGACGTGACGGCCCAGGTCATAGGCCAGGTCGTCGCGGGTGATGCCCATCAGGTCGTTGGAGACCATGCGGGCGTAATCGGCGGGATCGTTCTCGCCGAGATAGGTGTTGATGGCGGACAGACCTTGAGCCACGGCGCCGGAGCGGTCCATGGCGGCCTTGTCGACCAGCTTGACCTTGAGGTCATAGCCCTGTTTTTTTGCCTGATCGAGCCAGGGGCCGATCTCGTAGGCGGCGCCGCACGCGCCCATGCCGCCACCGATAATGAGGATGTCGACTTCTTCCTCAACGATTTCGGGATTGCCGAATTCTCCAGCCATTTCGTCTACCTCAGAGTTTTTGTTCTAGGTGTTCTTGGGGCGACGGTTGATCGTCGCCTGATCCTGGCCGGCTCTTTGCCGGGCCGGGAACCGATTATTTACGGATCAGTTCGCTCGGATTGCCGGGCTTCTGAACGCCGCCCAGGGTGAAGAACCCAGCGTCGCCGATCTTGGCGATGTCGGCCTCTGGCTTGGAGCCGTAGGGATCGATCGAGCCCTCGGGGGTGGTGCGGATGGGGAATTTGAAGCGCTTCATGTTGCCATTGCGGAACTTGATCGTCCACATGATGGAATCGGTGCCACGCAGGGGTTGAACCGAGGCGCCCATCGGCACCACATCGGCATAGTGGCGGCATTCGATCGCCTGCTGCGGGCAGATCTTGACGCAGGAGTAGCATTCCCAGCACTGCTCGGGTTCTTGGTTGAACGCCTTCATGGCATGGCCGGTCTCGGAGCCGTCCTGATCGAGTTTCATCAGGTCGTGGGGGCAGATATACATGCAAGCGGTCTTGTCCTGACCCTTGCAGCCATCGCACTTATCGGTACGCACAAACGTTGGCATGGTGCTCGATCTCCTAACGGTTCACTGCGGTGAATGCCGCCTTTGTTGCTTTAAGGAAGGGAGGCGGCTATCGGCTCCCGCGGCATTTGGCCCTCGGGAGAGGTTTGGAAGTTTGCATCCGCGCCTGGTTCGACTAGGTTCGTCCTTTTTTCACCCCTGGCGCAAGCCTGGCGGGGCGACTGCAACGAGGACGTTCAAGTCCTGACCGGGTACTATGGGGATCGGAGCGTAGTGACTCGACGCGGTAAAATCAAAACAGTATTTCCGGCTGCTTTCATAAAATTGCCTTATTAGGTAATTCTGATGGCGATGCACCCGTCGAATGGATCGACCGCGCGCCCAGCACGACCCGTATCGTTTCCAGCGGCCTGAGCCGTAAGGTTATCGACAAGACCTGAAATCGTCCCGGTTTCATTTGATTTGATGAGGCAGTCCACCATGCGCGAGTCGCGATCGGGAAATCACGCCATGAAGCGGGCGCGAACGTGGCTGACGCTGGGAGCCGTCGGCGGATTGCTGACAGTGGTTCTCGGCGCATTCGGCGCCCATGGACTCAAGGGGCGCGTCGCGCCCGATCTGCTCGCCAACTGGGGGACCGGCGCGGACTATCTGGGACTGCACGCGCTGGCCATCCTGGTCTGCGGCCTGTTCCTGATCCAACGCCCGGCCGCCGGATTGGTCCATGCCGCCGCCTGGGCCTTTCTGATCGGCGCCACCCTGTTCAGCGGCAGTCTGTTGCTGATGACGCTCAGCGGCGCGCGCTGGCTCGGCGCGATCACGCCCTTGGGCGGTCTTGCCTTGATCCTCGGCTGGGCACTCCTAGCGTTGGGCGCCTGGCGCGCCACCTCGGATCCGGTCTGAGCGGTCGGATGCGTCTCCCGCGCATTTTCGTCGAGTCGCCCCTGAGCGCCGGATCCAGTCTGGCATTGCCCGCTGGTCCGACCCGCCATCTGACCCAGGTTCTGCGACTGACAGCCAACGCCCCGCTGATCCTGTTTAATGGCGATGGCCGCGACTATCACGCCCGCCTGATCGAGCCGAATCGCACGGCCGCGACCGTACTCGTCGAGGGTGCGAGCGAGCCGGAAATTGCCCCGCGACTGCGTATCCATCTGGCGCTTGGCGTTTCCAAGGGCGAACGCATGGACTATGCGATTCAAAAGGCGGTGGAACTCGGCGTCGCACGGCTCACGCCCCTGTTCACCGAACGCAGTCAGGTACGCCTGGATGGCGCACGCCTGGAACGGCGCCTGGAGCACTGGCGCGGCATCGCGATTGGCGCCTGCGAGCAGTCCGGGCGCCGACGGCTGCCGACGCTGGAACCGGCCGCCACGCTGGAACCCTGGTTGGCGACCGCGCCCGCTGGCGGTCTGCTGCTCGACCCCCTGGCGCCGCTGGCACTGACCGGGCTCCCCGCCCCGGAGACGGACGTGACTCTGCTGGTGGGACCGGAGGGCGGATTGAGTTCACGCGAACGCGAGCAGGCCCGACTCCAGGGCTTTCAAGGCGTGCGTCTGGGACCGCGCATTCTCCGCACCGAGACGGCGCCACTGGCCGCCATCGCGGTCATTCAGGCGCTGTGGGGGGATTTCCAGGAGGTTTAACCGGCACGCTCCGCCAGCAGAGAGTTGATCTCGTTAAGCAGTTCGGATTCCTGATACGGTTTACCGAGGTAGCGGTCCACTCCCAACTGCATGGCGTACTCGCGGTGCTTGGCCCCGGTGCGCGAGGTGATCATGATGATCGGCAGATCCCGCAGGCCATCGGAGCGGCGGATGTGACGCGCCAGTTCGTAGCCGTCCATACGCGGCATCTCGATATCCAGCAACAGCAGGTCGGGCATGCGCTCGTCGAGCAGGGTCAGGGCCTCGACCCCGTCCTTGGCCGTCAGCACTTCCATATTCTGACGCCGCAGCAAACGGCTCGTGACACGCCGGACGGTCAGCGAGTCATCCACCACCATCACACAGAGCGGCCCCTTCGTGGTCTCCACCGCCGCGGCAGCCGGCCGATAGAGCTGAGCCGCGCCGGATCGCAGCAGCGCCAGGGCGTCGAGGATGAGCGCGACCCGTCCATCCGGCAGGATGGTCCCGCCGCTCAGCCAGCGCACGCCGGCAAGCTGCGGTCCCAGTGGCTTGACCAGGATTCGCTGACTTTCGAGCAGGCTGTCGACATGCAGTGCCACCCGTTGCTCGCCGAGCCGGATCATCAGCAGCGGCAGCCAGCGCCGTTCGCCGAGATCGGGCTCGTGCGTGGGATCGAGCACGCCGCCCAGATAGACCACCTTGTAGCGATTGCCGCGCGAGGTGAATTCGGTCGCCTCGCCCCGGTAGATGGCCAGCAGATCCTCGCGGCCGATACGGCCCGCCGCCTCCACCGTGCTGTGCGGCACGGCATAGATGTTGTCCCCCGCGGAGACCAGAAACGCCTCGATGATGGCCAGCGTCAAGGGCAGCCGGACGGTGAAGCGGGCGCCCTGGCCGGGGACCGATTCCAGCGCGATCGAGCCATTGGCAACCTTGATCTCGGAGGCCACCACGTCCAGACCGACGCCGCGCCCCGAGATCTGGGTGACTTTGCCGGAGGTCGTAAAGCCGGGTTCGAGGATGAATTGCAGCAGCGCCTCGTCCGGCAGGATGGTCTGGGGCGCCAGCAGTCCGCGGGCGATCGCCTGTTGTCGAATGGCGGCGAGATCCATGCCCTTGCCATCGTCGCTCAGGCTGATCACCGCGTCATTGCCTTCGCGGTGCAACGCGAGCGTCACCTTGCCTGTCGCCGGCTTGCCGTTCGCGATGCGGGTGTTGGAATCCTCCAGGCCGTGATCCACCGCGTTGCGCAGCAGGTGTTCGAGCGGTGCCACCAGCCGATCCAGGATGGTGCGATCCAGTTCCACCTCGGGACCGATCACCTCCAGGCGCGCCGACTTGCCGAGGGTGTCGGCGGTCTGGCGCACCAGGCGATGCAGACGCGGAACCACCTGGACAAAAGGCACCAGCCGGGTGCGCAGCAGTCCGTCCTGAAGATCGTCGGCGATGCGCGCCTGCTGGGTCAGCAGATCCGTGAATTCGCGCTGATAGCCGCCCAGCATTTCCTTGACGCTGACCAAGTCGTTGACGGTCTCCGCCAGGCTGCCGGAAAGCTGCTGGAGTCTTGAGAAGCGGTCCATTTCAAGCGGATCGAACTCGCCGTCATACCCGCGTGCTTCTTCCTCGCGCTGACGCTCGCGCTCGCGCTCGAAGCGATGCATGATCTGAGTCTGCGTTTCGATCTCCAGCAGTCGGAGTTGCTCACGCAGGCGCGCGACGGTCTGGTCGAGTTCTCCCAGGCCAAAACCCAACAATCCATTGCGTTGCGTCAAACGCCCGCGGTAGATACTGATCTCGCCGGCGTGGTTGACTAATCGGTTCAGCAGATCGGAACGCACCCGGATCTGTGGACTGGCGGGAAGTGCCGCAGGCCCCTCGACTCCGCTCGGGGCAGGCCCTTCGCGGAAGCTCGCCAGATCCGCGAATTCCTCTTGGGGGATCGCTCCGACGAGCCGGAACGGCGCGGCCGGCGGCAAGGCCGCTTCCACCGGCGTTTCGGGGACGCCCGGAATCTCCAGCGGCGAACGGCCAAGCGCCTCGATCAGGGTCGTCATGCGCCGGAGTGGCGCTCCCTGCTCCAATGTGTCGACCTGCGCCGAGAGGGTGTCCACGGCACGCTGGGTCAATTCGAGCGTCGTCTCATTGACAGCGCCCGGATCTTCGCTCAATGCCTTCAGGCGGGTTTCCAGTGCGTGACTGAGATCGCCGATGGCCGCTACCCCGGACAGGCGCGCGCTCCCCTTGAGCGTGTGCAGGAGACGATTGATGCCATCCAGCGCACCAAGGTTCTGGGGAGTCAATTGCCATTCGCGGAATTGCGTGTCCAGTTTGTCGAGCAGATCCCGCGCGTCTTCCAGGAATAAACTGACCATTTCCGGATCGGGCACCGGCATGACGTCGGTCGGTTCCGCTGTCTCCAGCTCGCCTTCGTATTCAGCCACCGACCGCCAACCGCCTGCATCCTGTTCGACGGCCGCCGCGGGATGCCGCGGCGAGTCGTCGAGAGCGGTCTCTGGCGGAATGAGATTCTCGCGCAAAGGTTCCGACTCGAGTGGCACCTCGATCTGGAGAGCGTCGATTGCCGCGGGGATTTCGATCTTGTCGTCCGCCAGAACGGGCGGCTCAAGTTGGGCGATCTCGGCGGCAAGGCTCACCAGGGCCGCCGCGCCGGCACCCAGGGCGGGCAATTCGTCGACACGTTCTCGAATGGCGTCGACAGCACGTCCGATGAGGGCCAGCAGACGCGCATCCAGCACGCCGCCCAAGGCCAGCAGGGGTTTGATGCATTGCTCCAACCCCTTGGTCACCGTGGCAATGGAGTCGATGCCAGACATTCGCGCACTGCCGGTCAGGGTATGCAAGGCGCGTCGGGTCGCTTCGTCCACCCTGGCGTCACCCGCCTCGGCTCGCCGAAGAAAGACCTGCAATTCGTCAAGATGCTCGTAAGTTTCCGCCTGGAAGATCCGCAGCAATTCTTCATCGGCGACGAACAGACTGTCGTGGTCGGTCACCTGATCCGCGAGATCCGCCAGCTCCGCGCCCACCAGTTCGACTGGCGGCCCGGCCGGTTCGATCACGGTCACGGGCTCTTGACCAGCAGCAAAGCCGGACGTCTCCCGCAACCGATTAGCGCGCGAGACGAGAGGATCGACGTCGAACTGAAGACCCTCGGACTCGGCCGTGACAAGACCGGGCAACAGTCTCACCGCCTCTGCCACGCAGCTCAGGATGTCCTCGGTGGGGAACGCGTGCTCTTCCATCAGACGATTGAGCAGAAACTCGATCGCCTGAGCAAACTCGGCTACCTGCAGTGCTCCGACCAGTCGGCCGCTGCCCTTGAGGGTATGGAAGCTGCGCCTGAGTGTGGCCAGGGCGGAGACATCGTTGGGATTGGACTCCCAGCGTGCAAACTGGATCTGAGCCGAGGCGGTTTCCTCGCGGGCCTCCTCCATGAAGATATCGAGAAATTCCGTCTCGTCATCGTCGGAAAACTCCGATTCGATCAAGCCGGGGACGGTCTCCGAAGCAGGTTGATCCGGGATGGATACCTGGGAGTCGGGGACGATGCCGGAATCGAGAGGGAGATCAAGCTCAAGGGGCAGCTCAACATCGGTAGAAGCTGCCATCGTGCCGGTTGGCTCTTCGAGCGAAAGCGCCAGGGTTGGTCCAGGCTCGGACTGAAGGGCGCGAATAGACTCGCCCCCGCGCTCGATCAGGCTGCCGCCGAAGGGCATCGCCTCCTGGAGATGACCAAGATAGAGTTCGAGTGCTGCGACGGCATCGGCAAGATGCTCGAATTCGGCATCCGTGAGAGTCCGCCCGACCTTGATATAGCGATTTTGGACCAGTTCGCCGATCGAATCGGCAAGCTCCGCAGCCGGAATCTCGCCGAGAATGGCCAAGGCGCCGGAGACACTGAGAAGATGTTGCTTCACCGGGCTCAGGGCATCCAGCGTGCCCTGTTCGGCATGGCAGCCAGCAATGGCCTCCTTGACTCGCACCAGTTCGTAACCCGCTTCGCGCAACGTGGCCGCGGTGAGTTCGGACAGATCCATCTCGGGCACGATGATCTGTTTGGCCCGCGTCGAGCGATGGCTGGCATGGGCGAGCAGAACCGCCTCGATGCCAAGCAGTTCCATGGCCTGCGACTCCAGCCGCGCCTGGTCTCTCGCCATCTCGTCGCGCGCCGAGCCACTGAAATCATTGGCAAGCGTGCGCAGGCGCTCCGACAGGTTGCCAACGTCAGCCACGTCCAGGGTGTCGGCGAGACGACACAGGCGCGCGCTGAAAGCATCCCACGCGTCGCGATCGGTCGGCTCCTCGCGCGTCAGCAGATCGAACTGCTCTTTGAGCTGGGAGAACTCGCTTAACAGCGAGCCTGCAAGCTCGGCGAGCGCGACATCGCCACCAAAGCCCTCCATGTCTTCGCGTGGCGGGAACGTACCGGACCGATCTGGACCATACCAGGACCGCAGCCGGGCAACGGCCGGAGTGCTGACCGCTACCGCGGAAAGACTATTCAGGAGATGTTCGATGAGTAACAGTACATCAACGTCCGGCCACTGCGGCGGCTTTTGGGCCAACGGCTTCAAGACCCGATCGATATGCCCCATCAATGAGCGCGTTGTGGCATCGGTGGCCAGACGTTCGTCCCGCACGGCTTCGGCAAATGCCTCGCTGAGAAAAAACAGGTCGGCGAGCACACCCTCCTTGAGGTAGCCGTGCAGATGACGAAAGAGACTTCCGAGACGGGTCAGGCCCTGATTGTCAGGACCGCCCCGATACCACTCGACCAGATAACGGTGATATTGAGGCCGTACCTGACGCACGACCTCGGCCAGAGTCTCCAGCGCCTCGGGCCGCCATTGAGCATCGCCGTCGGTCTCCGCTGCCGCGAACGTCAGGAGTTCGGAATGGGTCAGTGGCAGGTCATTGCAGGCAGCGCGAACCTCATTGATGATCGACCAGAGGTTCAATGGGCGTTCGTCGACGCCGGCATCCAGGCTGTCGAGGTGACTGTTCAACTGAGCAAGCGCCTGACCCATCACCCGCGCGATCGCGTGAAAGTCCTGTGTGTCTTCCGCCTCGAACGCCGTCGAATCGCCTTCGTTGAGGCACTCGGCCAGCCGGGTCATCTCTTGCACCAGGCGCGCAGGCAGATTCAATTGCAGCGCCAGCAGGACGCCCTGCACCTGTTCCAGGGCTTGAATGGCAGCCGCCAGATTCCCCGGCGAGTGAGAGGCACCTCCGGCTTCGACCAAGTCACGCACTGGACGCAGGGTCGCGGCGATCTCGCCCTTGACCCACTTGAGACCTTCAACCACCTTTTTTTCTGCCATGGACCCGCTACTCGTGGTCAGCCTGTCCGTTAGGGAAGCCGGAAACCTGCCACCGACCGCTGCAATTCGATGGCCAGGTTGGCGAGTTCCTCGACCGAGTCCGCCGCGCGGCGCGTGCCATCCGTGTTCTCCTCGGTGATGGCGCGAATCGCCTGGACCGTATCGTTGATCTCGGCGGACTGCCGGGACTGACGCTGGGAGGAATCGGAAATGCGCTTGGTCAGATCGGCGATGTAGGCCGAGACGTTCTCGATCTCGCGCAGCGCCTCGCCCGCGTTCTCGGCCAGGTTGGCGCCTTCGACCACGCCGGCGGTACTGGCCTCCATGGAACTGACCGCCTCGTTGGTATCCGCCTGGATGGTCCGCACCAGCACCTCGATCTGCTTGGTGGCGTTGCGCGAACGCTCGGCGAGGCGCTGTACCTCGTCGGCGACCACCGCGAAACCGCGTCCGGCCTCGCCCGCCATCGCCGCCTGCATGGCCGCGTTCAACGCCAGGATGTTCGTCTGATCGGCAATGTCGTCGATCAGCTCGACGATCTCGCCGATCTCCTGCGAGCTTTCGCCCAACCGTTTGATACGCTTCGAGGTTTCCTGAATCTGCTCGCGGATCGCGTCCATGCCCTGAATGGTATCGCGCACCGTCTGGGCGCCGCGTCCGGCCACTTCCACCGAACGGGACGCCACCTCGGCGGACTCGCCGGCATTGCGGGCCACTTCGTCGATCTGGACCGTGAGCGACTGCACGGCCGCCGAGGCCTGGGTGATCTGCAACGATTGCACGCTGCTCGCCTCGGCGAGCCGCATGGCGATCGCGCGACTCTCCTGCGCCGAGTGCGTCACCCTGGCGGCAGTCGTGTTGATGGTGGTCACCAGGCTGCGCAGGGCCTCGATCGCGTAGTTGATGGCGTCGGCGATGGCGCCTGTCTTGTCCTCGGTGACCGTGGCCTCGACGGTCAGATCGCCACTGGCGAGGTCGCCCATTTCATCGAGCAGACGCAGGATCGCGCCCTCGTCGCGCTCGGTCTGGGCGGTCGAGAGTTCCTCCCGGCGCTTGGCGTCGCGTAAAGTCAACAGGGTCAAGAGAACGAGGCTCAGCACGGCGATGGCGCCGAACAGCAGAACCGCGCCTTGGCCAATGGGGATGCCAGCCACCGTGAAGTATCTTCCCCTCATGCCAGTGTCGGACATCAGGGCCTGCAATGACGTTTCCAGCCGAAGTCCCTCGGTCTCCAGGCTCGGCAGCCGGTCAAGCGCTGGCTGAACCGCTTGCATCGATTCCAGCAGTTTTTCGGCCGACGCGCGCAGGGTGTCGAAGAGGCGCTTCGTTTCGGCGAGCGCGGAACGGGTGCCGGCACTCGACGCTGAACCGCTCCGGGATGCTTCGATCAGGTCGTCGAGCGTGGCAGCGAACGCGTCGATGCCCGCCGAAAAATCCTTGATCGTTTGGGAGGCTAGCGGATCGCCCGCCAGGAATTGCGCAAGCGCCGCGCTCATGCGCTCCAGCCGGGCCGTTTGCAGACCGGCCTGAAGCGCCTGAGCGGGTGTGGCGGTCTCGGCGATGTCCCGCTGCGCCGCCGCCATCTTCTCGCTGACTTGCGGCAAGACTGCCTGCACATTCTCGATGTGTTCGCGCAGAGCAAGCAGACGAGTCTTCTCGGCCAGAATCCCTTGGGCGGCGGCGCTCACCGCGGTCCAGGATGTCTCGGCTTGCGTCACGCGATCCCTGATTGGCGCCACCGAGCCAGCGGCGTCGCCGATCAGGGTCGCAAGACTGGCCTGCAATTGCTCGTGCGCCTGGCGCATCCGCTCAAGGGCGTCGCTGTCGCCCCGCGACGCCTCGCGCGCAGCGTCGACCAGATTCCGTGCCTCGATCGTCCGCGTGGCCGCGGCGAGGGACTGCCGCCGATTCGATGCGTCGACATTGCTCAGTTGAAGATCGCTCAGCAACGCCAGCGCGGCAAAGACCAACGCGACCAACAACCACGCCGGCGTCGTCCAATGCGTGCCTCCCAGGAACCGTCCCGCCGCAGTCTTGTTCAAAGTCATGTCAATTGGCTTCGCCATCTAGTGCCGACTCCCGATGCGTTGTTTTCTTGCGAATATCCATTGAATATCCTGGCCACGCCTAGCGGTCCATGACGTGCTTTTCAGGCTCGATCAAGCAACCTCGACCACCGAGCAAACTCCCCGCCGAGGTCGCTCGCGCGCGCCTAAACCATGGCCGCGTTGAACAGTGGATCGGCAATCAGACGACCCAGCCGGACGACCGGAACCGGCGCACCGTCGAGCAGAAACGAGGCATCGACGTAGGGTTCGCTCGCGCCCAGTCCGCACGGCACCTCGGCGACCCGGTCGCCGCGTTTGATGTAGCGCATGCCGATCGCCTCGGAGACGACCAGACCGCAGGGCAATTCATCCTGCCTCACCACCAGCACGCGCTCGCGACCGCGGCTTTCGCGGCGGCGATCCGAGCCAGACTCCTGGATTCTGCCCTGAAGCCGGGGTTGCCCCCCTTCGATAAAGGCGCCCAGATGGAAGATTGGCAGCAGGATTCCGCGATTATTCGCGACGCCGAGCAGCCACGGCCGGGTACCCGGCACCCGTGTAATGTCGCGCGGCAGCTCAAGGACTTCGGCAATCTGCTCCAGCGGCGTCAAAAAGGGCTGCGCGCGCACCAGAAACAAGACCGCCGCCCAGCTATCGGGCGGTTTGGTGTCGTCCGGCAAGCCAGCGGCACGCGCCCGACAGCGTGCGTCAAGATCGCGAATCAGCGCGTGCAGGTCGGTTCTGGAACGGTTGGTGCGCGCCATTTGCGTCAGGCGCCCAAAAGGATGCGAATCCGTTCGAGGAGCAGTTGGCGATCCACGGGTTTGACCAGGTAGTCGTTGGCGCCTTGACGCAACCCCCAGGTGCGGTCCGTTTTCATATCCTTGGTCGTCACCATGATGATGGGGATATCCGCAGTTTCCACGTCGCCACGCAGAATCCGTGTCGCCTGAAAACCGTTCAGAACCGGCATGATGACGTCCATCAGAATGACGTCAGGATGGAGGCGGCGCGCGGCGTCGACGCCTTCCTCGCCATTCGCCGCGGTTTCGACCCGGTATCCGGCCTTGGTGAGCGTATTGAAAAGGATGCGCGTCTCGGTGGGCGAATCGTCGACCACCAGCACGGTTGCGGTCACGGATGAGACGCTGGTAGCACTCACGTCCTGAGCTGGCGGGTTTGCGTTCGGGTTTAAGCGTCTCATGGTGTGCCTAAGGCTTGTCAGCGAATGGTCCTTGCTCATGAACGAGGTCGTATCGACACAGCATCCGCTTGCGCAAATTCCTGGCCGGTTGTTGGCTGACAGGTATTCAGGAGTCGGAGGGGCTCCGTCCGTCCGCCAACCCGGAGCGGGGTGGGGTGGATTGTCCCAGATTGCCTCGCACTGCCCGCAGCAGTTCCTCGCCGGTAAAGGGCTTGGACAGATACATCTGCGCGCCCACCAGCCGCCCCCGGGCGCGATCGAAGAGTCCATCCTTGCTCGAGAGCATCACCACCGGCGTATGCCGCAACGCGGAGTTACTCTTGATCAGCGCGCAGGTATGGTAGCCATCGAGTCGCGGCATCATGATGTCGACAAAGACCAGCTCAGGTTTGAAGCTGACGATCTTGCCGAGCGCCTCAAATCCATCCTCCGCGACACAGACCTCGAAGCCGGCCTTGACCAACAGGTTTTCCGCCGTGCGGCGGATGGTTTTGCTGTCATCGATCACCAGGATCCTGGCGCCACGCAAGTCACGATTCTCTACATGGTCCGTCACGGTTGCGGCCCCTTGCCGAGGCAAATTGTAAGACGGCTATACATAGCTGGGATTTGTACCATGGTCGAGGCGGTGCGTCGATGCGAACGGCGTCACCATTCCGCAAATAGGCGACACAACATGCCTAGCGACCGGGCTTCCGGATACGGCAGGATGCCCGGCGCCTTCCAATGATCCGTGATCCTAGAGTCAAGCGATGTGGCATGCAAGCCCGAGCGAATGCACTGACAAACGACTGGCGGCTGAAGTACACTGCCAGCATGTCCATCGAGATCGGTTTTGCGATGGATCCGATCGGATCCATCAACATCAAAAAAGACAGCACCTTCGCCATGATGCTGGCCGCGCAACGGCGTGGCTGGACACTCTGGTATCTGGAGGTTGCCGACCTTTACCTGCTCGACGGTTGCGCCATGGCGCGCCTGCGGACCATCGAGGTCACCGACGACCCCGGCGGCTGGTATCGTTTCGGGACGGAGGAAACGCGCCCGCTCGCCCGGCTCGATGCCCTGCTGATGCGCAAGGATCCGCCGTTCGACATGGAATACATTTTTACGACCTACCTTCTGGAGCAGGCCCAGCGCGAGGGCTGTCTGGTGGTCAATCATCCGCGCAGCCTGCGCGATGCGAACGAAAAAGTCTTTACGTCCGCTTTCCCTCAGTGTACGCCACCCACGCTGATCACCCGTCGCGCGCTCGATATCCGCGCCTTCCACGCGCGCCATCGGGACATCATTCTGAAACCCCTCGACGGCATGGGCGGTGCGTCGGTGTTTCGGGTCTGCCAGGACGATCCCAATTTGAGCGTCATCATCGAGACGCTGACGAATTTTGGCCGACGGTTCTGCATGATCCAGCGTTTCATTCCCGACATCCGCGACGGCGACAAAAGAATACTGATGGTCGATGGCGAACCCGTGCCCTACTGTCTGGCGCGCATCCCCGCCCCAGGCGAAACCCGCGGCAACCTCGCCGCCGGGGCCAGCGCCGAGGCACGCCCATTGACCGAGCGGGATCGCTGGATCGCCGGGCAGGTTGGCCCCGAACTCAAGGCGCGAGGCATCCTGTTCGCGGGCCTGGACGTCATCGGCGACTATCTCACCGAGATCAATGTCACCAGTCCAACCTGTATCCGCGAACTGGATGCCGCCAATCATCTCGACATCGCGGGAGATTTGATGGAATGCATCCAGGCTCGACTGAGCGGCATCCAAGCTTGATCCGCGTCGCCCGCCCGTGAGAGCGGGCTCGCCTGATACAATGAAGATTGCGGCTGCCGCGGTTTAAGCGCGACTCAGCCAACCCCTAGCCTTGAGGCGACACCATGCTGTCTGCATTGTCCCCCGCGACCGATCCTGGCGTGAACCGTTCGATGCGTCGACGAATGCTCCTGATCGTCCTGATCGTTTTGCTCGCGCTGACCGCTTGTAAAGACCGGTCTCCAGTCATCGTCACTCGCTTCACGGCGTTCGGAACCCAGGTCGACGTGAGTCTGGTGGGTGTCGGCAAGGCGCAGGCGAAACAGGCCACGGACCGGATCGAGCAGGATTTTGCCTACCTCGAACGCGACTGGCATGCCTGGAATCCCGGCCCCATGACTCGCGTCAATCGACTGCTCGCAACCGGCCAGCCATTCGTCGCGCCGCCCTCCATGCTGCCATTGGTGCGTCTTAGCAAAACCCTAGCGGCGCGCAGCGATGGACTCTTCAATCCGGCCATCGGCTACTTGATGGAGCTGTGGGGATTTCAGGATGACCGGCTGGGCAGCCGTCCGCCGCCATCTCCCGATCGGATTGCGCGCCTGGTCAAGGCCAACCCGACCATGGCGCAGATCGACATCGACGGTCTTGATCTGCGCGGCCATAACGCCGCGCTGAGCCTGGATTTCAACGCAATCGCCAAAAGCCATGCGATCGACCTGTCCATCCGGCAGCTGATGGAAACCGGGATCGACAATGCACTGATCCAGGCCGGTGGGCATCTACGCGCCATCGGCGACCGTGCCGGCCAGCCCTGGCGGATTCCGATTCGCCGCCCCAACGGTTCGGGCGTCTTCGCCATCCTGCCGATCCGGGGCAATGAGAGCGTGGCCACGATCGCCGAATATGACCGCAATTTTCTGTTCGAGGGCACGCTGTACCATGATGTCATCGATCCGCGCACCGGCTCGCCGGCCCAGGAAACGCGGGCGGTCACCGTCATCCACGACGATGCGACGACGGCGGCGGCCGCCGCCACCGCGCTCTTCATCGCCGGGCCGAAGGACTGGCACCGGATCGCGGTCAACATGGGGGTGCGCGATGTTCTGCTGATGGATCGTCAGGGCCGGGTGCGGATGAACCCGGCCATGGCGGAACGCATCGAACGTGTGGATGACCAGGATGAAATCGTGTTGAGCGCGCCGCTGCAAATGACCGCCGAGTCTTCGAAAACCCAATTGCAATGACCCTCTCCAGTGACCCGAACGCGCCGAGGACGCTGCCGCGTCTCCTGACTGCCGCGGATGGAGGCCGCGTGACGCCGGCCTTCGCCCCGGCGCTCATCGGCGCCGGATTGATCCACCTGCTCGCGATCCTGCTGGTGCCTGTCGCTCCACCGAAGCCGGAACCAATCCCGGAAACGGCTCTCGAGGTTCTGATTCTGAACGCCGCCGGATCGGCGATCGTCCAGCCATCGCCAGACGCGGCACTCGCGAGACAGAATCAGTTGGGAGAATCGCCCCGCGGCGATTCCGCTACGACGATCCGGTCTGACCAGGCGCGGCAACCCAGCGACGACCCAGCGCCAGCGGCGAATCAGACCATCGCGGAGACCCGTCCGGAGAGCGTTTCCGCCGAGCCGCCCATTCCGGATGAGGCGGCTCAACCGTCGGTCGACCGCAACGACATTGTCCCGGAGCCGCCATCGCGGGAGCCTGTCGCGCGGGATGATCCAGCGGTGCTCGCCACCAGGGTCGAGCCCACGCGGGAGCCTCGACCGCCGCCCGACACTCTGTCGCGACGGCAGACTCCCGCGGACACGGCCAGCATCCTCGCCAGCCAGGGTTCGGAGATTGCGCGCCTGACCGCCAGCCTGGAGACGCGGGCATCCGACCACGCAAATCGCGTGCGCCGCAAATCCATCAGCGCCAGCACCCGCGAATTTCGCTATGCCAGCTATCTGGGTGCGTGGGCGCGGAAAGTGGAGCGCATCGGCAACCTCAACTATCCTCAGGCGGCCAAGGAGGAGCAGCTCTATGGCAGTTTGATCCTGCATGTCGCGCTGCGCTCGGACGGCAGCGTGGAACGCATCCGCGTGGTGCGCTCCTCCGGCCTGGATCTGCTGGATCAGGCCGCGATCCAGATTGTCGAACTAGCTGCGCCCTATTCGCCCTTTCCGCCGGACATCGCCGCCGAAACCGATGTGCTAGACATCATCCGCACCTGGCAGTTCATGCGGGGCGGCGTTTTGGGCTGGGAGCGCTAAATAGAGCAGCCAGCGGCCAGCGCAGGGCCATCGAAGACTTGGCAGTTTTTTGCCTCAATCAGCCGCTCATTACGCTTGGTTATTGGAATTGCCCAAAATACCGTTCCCGTCCGCTGAGCCCTCGTGCGCCATGGGTGCGTCCGCCGACGAGGAGCGAGGATGCGAAAGATGCGGCGGCGATGGCGACTCGTCCGCCGCCCAGCCCATCGTCAGCTCCAAGACGTCTCAGAAAACCTAACTCCAGCCCGTACACTTAAACGCATCCCATTACACACAACTTTCCGTGTCCGATAACTCCTTGGCATATTTGACCCCTGCGGCGAAGTCCATGATGCGCTGCATTCCCAGCCAAATCGTCTTCAGTCCAGGTTCGCCATCGCCCTTGCGTCCGAGAAATCCGCCGAGGCGGGCGATCAGTCGCATCACCTCGTTGAGACGCGGCGGCTCCTGGGGGATGGGCTTCTTGGCCAGGATGGACGCCGCCTGCCATTCCTCGGTTTCCAGCAACAACCCCGCGTCCAGATCGGGGACGGTACGCCCCAGGCGCATCCAGCGGGCGATGCGCCAGCTCACCACTAGGAACAGCGCCAGGGCGCGTTCGAGACGGGCCAGGGTGCCCAGTTGCAGGGCCTCGACGCGGCAGGCTTCCTTGAGGACCAAAAACAGCCTGTCGATTTCCCAGCGCGCCCGGTACCCGTCGATCAACTCGACGGCGGCCTCCAAGGTGGTGGCCTCGCGGTTGGTCAGTCGGCGCCACTCGATCGGCTTGACGCCGGGCGGGGCGTTGATTTCGCGGGCGATCACGCCAGTCGCCTCCAAGGTGCGGCGGCGTCCATCCGGGAGGGTGACCCGTTGCGCATAAAGCGGTTGATGGACCTCGCGCGCCTCCCGTCCGCGCCCCGCCGGCAGGACGAAGCGGATCTCGCCCAGCGGCTCGCCCGTGCCCACAAGCGATCACCCTCGGGCAACGCGCGGTTGTGCTTGGCGCGCAGCAACCAGTCAGCGGGGTTGCCCAAGTCGCGCGCGCCCCGCATCAGGTCCAACAGATCGCCTTCGCGATCGGCCACGTCGACCAGGCGCGTCTGCGGCAACTCGGCGGCCAAGTCCGCCACCCGCGCGTACCCCTCGCCCCAGCGCACGCGCTCCTTGATCCCCGGACGGGTTCCGTCTGGACCTTTCGGTTCCCGCGCCCACCTCCAGGCATCCACGACGCCCAACGGCTCGCGCTCGGGGGTGATGGCGTACGTCGGGTGCAGGGACATCCCGCGCGGCGCTTCAAAACTCAGCGGACCCAGTCCGTCGATCGCCTGTCCGTTGAAGTTCAGTTCGGTGGTGTCCTGCACGCACAGCACCACCGGCTGAGTCGCCATGCGCTCGCGGGTGCACTGACGATGCGGTTCAAGGATGTCCATCCAGTCGAACGTCTCCTGGGACAGAAAGCGGTACGCCGCCTGGGTTTCCGCCCCACCCGTTGCAGGCACCCGGAAGGCTTGCCGTGGGCCGCTCGGCCAGACGCTCCACCAACTGCACCGCCCGGCGGTCGCGACGCGCGTCGCCCAGATCGATCCCGCGAAATTCTTCTTCTGCCCAACCCATACGGCCCCCAATGAACGTGACGGTCAACAACCGATTTTACCGCACACGGGAAGTTGTGTGTAATGGTATGACTTAAACCTCATCACCTATCACTTTCTGGCAAACTGTGACGCTGAGGTCATGTTGAGGTGATTGGAGATCATGGGAAGCGTCAAACGATTGGCGGATGAAGTGGCGCGCGGGCTACGCGAGGTACACCCGCATTTGCGCAAGACGG
>NZ_CAIPNF010000317.1 GCF_903866365.1 uncultured Thiocystis sp. | reverse complement strand
CCAACTGCTCGACGATCTCCACCACGAACCGCGCTAAGTGTCGCTCCGGGAGATAATCCTGGATGCACGGCGGCAACAGCAGTGGGGTGTCTCGGTCGATGGGGATGAACTCGACAGCCATGGAGACTCCGCTGGGCTTCGGGGTGAGACACACGATTGTACTCGCGATGCGGGTGCTAAGCCGGACAGGCTCCTAGGATTTTCCGTTCGCACTGAGCTTGTCGAAGGCTTTCAAGGGGCTAGGATTTTTCGTTCGCCCTGAGCTTGTCGAAGACTTTCAAGGGGCTAGGATTTTCCGTTCGCCCTGAGCTTGTCGAAGGGCGAGCGGAAAATCCTTAACTTAATGGCAGTGGACCGACGGGCGGGGTCGTCTGCCTTGGCGCCGCTTGGCCGCTCGGTTCCATGCAACACCGGGGGCAGCGTGCGTATTCCAATGAAACCGGACACCCAGTCCGAAGGAAAGCGGACAGTCGTTCCGATCGAAACCGGACAGTCAGTCCGAAGGAAAGCGGACACTCAATCTGGTGAATCCGGACAGCGATCCTCGAATCACGATGCGGGTACTTTCTTGTTACTGCGTGACACCCTCGTCTGTCAAGGTTGAGGTGCGCTTGCGCATGGATTCGCCACGCAGGGTGATCGTGTAGGCGGCGTGCACGAGGCGGTCGAGGATGGCGTCAGCCAGAGTCGGATCGGCAAGATACTCATGCCAGTGCTCGAGGGGGAGCTGGCTGGTGACCAGCGTCGAGCGGATGCGACAACGATCGTCGAGGATTTCGAGCAGATCGCGGCGCTGCTCGTTATTCATTGGTGTCAGTCCCCAATCGTCAAGGATGAGCAGGTCGGTCTTGGCCAGCTCGGCGAGCAGTTTGCTGTAGCGGCCATCGGCGCGGGCGATGCCCAGTTCCTCAAGCAGGCGCGGCAATCGCCGATAGCGCGCGGTGTAGCCGAGTCGACAGGTCTGATTGGCCAAGGCGCAGGCCAAGTAGCTCTTACCGACACCGGTCGGACCCGTGATTAAGACATTGAGGTGCTCGCCGATCCAATGCCCGGTCGCGAGGCGGGTCATGAGAACCTTATCGAGCCCGCGCGGGGCGCGGTAGTCGATGTCTTCGATGGCGGCGCTTTGGCGCAGCTTCGCCTGTTTCAGACGCGTCTTCAGACGGCGGTTTTCGCGCTCGGTGGACTCGCGGTCGAGCAGCAAGCCGAGGCGCTCTTCAAAGCTCAGGGCGGCGATGTCAGGCTGTTGCAACTGCTCCTGAAGGGCGTTGGCCATGCCGGGCAGGCGTCGTTGCTGAAGGCGCTCGAGGGTGGGATGGAGCAACATTGGGACAGTCTCCTGGTTGTTGGCAGGGAGAGGGCTCCCCGGCGGGATGCCGGGGCGTGGTGTGACGGCGTCAGTGGTAGTAACCGGCGCCGCGCACATTGGGGTGAACAATGGGGTTTGACTCAGGGATCGTGCTCGGCAGCGGACGTTGATCGAGCCCCTTGGCGAGGATCGAGGCGAGGCTCTTGTCGCTGACGGTGCCGATGGCCAACGCGCGGGCGCAGGCCGCCTCCAGGCGCACCTCGCCATCGTCCTTGCCCAGGCGCATCACCCCGAAGGCGGCGTTGAAGCCCTGCTGGGGATGGGTCCGCTTGGCGAGCAGACACGCGATCAGGGCGCGCGTTGAAGGGCCATGCTGCTCGGCCCAGTGCAGGAGGCGCTCGGGCGTCCAATCCAGGTAGCGCTGATGGGCCTCGGGCATGTGGGCGGCGACGGTGGTATAGCCGCCGCGACGTGTGCTACGGACATGCGAGGCGACACGCTGCCCCTGATGCAACACCTCGACCGTGGTCGCCGTGAGGCGCACATCGAGCGGACGCTTCACCAGCGTATGGGGGACGGAGTAGTAGTGCCCCTCGATTTCGAGATGGATGTTGGGTGCCACCCGAGCCTTACGCCATTCGGCGTATTCATAGGGGACAGGGGGCAAGGGCCGCAGCGCCGGGCGATCGATGGTCTCGAAGTGGCTGCGTCGCGAGCCTCCGAGCTTCTTGAAGGGCCGTTCGTTCAGTCCCGTCAGCAACGCGTCGATGGCGGCATTGAGCGCGGCCAGGGAGAAGAAGGTCTGATGGCGCAGCCGTGCCAGGATCCAGCGCTCGACGAGCAGGACGCCGCCTTCGGCCTTGGCCTTGTCGCGTGGCTTACGCACCCGCGCGGGAATGACCGCGACCTCATCATGGCGGGCGAAATCCTGGTCGGTGGGATTGAGATCCGGCTCATCGCGGCAGGCCTTGCTGACGGCACTGCGCAGATTGTCCGGGACGATGATTTCTGGCGCCCCATTGAAGAAGGCCAGGGCGCGCACATGCGACCCAATCCAGTCAGCCAAGCCCTGGGTGCGAGTCGCCTCGGCGTAGGTATCGCTCGAAGCGCCCAGGACCGCGACGAAGATCTGCGCCGCCTGCACCTCACCGCTGCGCGCATCGACGATGTCCACCGTCTGCCCGGCGTCGTCAACGAAGAGCTTCTCGCCGGCGCGATGGCTCTGGCGCATCACGACATCGACCTGGCCACGCCACTGCCCGTACAGATCGCAGAAGCGGCTGTAGGCATCGCCGTCGGGGGTACACTCGCGGTACTCCTGCCAGAGCAGGAACAGCGTCACGCCCTTGCCGCGCAGCTCGCGTTGGATCCGCACCCAATCGAGCGCCTCGCGACGACGTGGCGCGCACGCCTCCTGCGCATCGAGCAGACGCTCCAGACGTCCCTCGTCGAGGTCCGCCGGTAGCGGCCAAGAGAGTCCTGCGGCCTGCGCACGCTTCAAGCAATCTGACACCGTCGATTTGCCGATGCCGAGCGTCTTGGACACTGCCCGTAACGACACCTGTGCGCCCCAGCTCAGGCGCAGGATTTCGTGGATCTTTCGCATGGATAACCGTTCTCGTGGCATGTGCCTTCCTCGTTGCAACAGCAAAAAGGTCGGCAGCTTACTTGGGTTATCCCGCGTCGTGATGCGTGTGCGAACGGCTGTCCGAATTCACCGGAATGCTGTCCGGATTCGATTCGAATCAGTGTCCGCTTTCAGGTCGGAATGCTGTCCGCTTTCAGGTCGGATTAGTGTCCGGTTTGGATCGGAATGGGTGTCCGGATTCGGTCGGAATACTCAGGCAGCGCCGGGGCGCGTGGAGAGCGGGCATCCGGCGCCCGTCGCGCCGGCCTGTCGGTTGCCGTTCCTTGCGTCTGGCGGCGCATCGATCGACGCTTGCTCGTGACGGTGGATACGTTCCCCGCTTCGATTCTGGATGAAGTGCTGGCGAAGGTCAGCACCCTCTTCGAGTCGACGTTCGTGGATTTCCGGAAGGGGGGTAGTCGGTTAGTGCCTCCTGTCGCAAGATGTGGGGGTGAATCCTACTGACCAATCCATATACCCGACCTTGGTGGCAGGGCGCGACT
>NZ_CAIPNF010000316.1 GCF_903866365.1 uncultured Thiocystis sp. | reverse complement strand
TGCGCCACCTGAGCATGAACCTGTTCGATCAGGAGGGGTCGGCGATCAGCTTGGCCAAGAAGCGCCGCAAGGCCGCGTGGAATGACGACTATCGCGCCAAGGTCGTGTTCGGCTGAGAATTTAAACGCGCTCGCCCTGGCGGATAGACCGACTCGCCCACCGGCGGCGCGAACTTCTGCATGGTGGTGAAGATGACCCCGCCCGAGGCGCGGTTGAGGGCCAGGCGCAAATGATCGCGGTCCTCGATTTGGACCGGCGTCTGGCGGATCAGATCCGCGCACATCGCGAAGGTGGCAAACAACTGATCGTCGAGATCGTTGCGGTCGGTGATGACCAGGATCGTCGGGTTCGTCAGTTCCGGGCAGCGCACCAATTGCCCCGCATAGAAGGCCATCAACAAGCTCTTGCCCGAGCCCTGGGTGTGCCAGATCACCCCCACGCGACGGTCCCCGTCCGGGAGCGTGGCGGTCAGCGTGCAGATCAGCGCGTGGCGCACGGCGTGGAACTGATGATAGCCGGCGAGGATCTTGAACAGACCGTCGCCGTTGTTGCCGAAGACGGTGAAATCCCGCAGCAGCGCGAGGAATCGGGAACGCTCGAACACGCCCGTCACGAGCACGGTCTGTTCGGCGCTCCCCTTCGGCGCGACGGTGCGCCCATCGGTCGTGCGCCAGGGCATGAACCGCTCTTCGTTGGCCGTGAGCGAGCCGATGCGCGCCTGTACGCCATCCGTGATGACCAGAGCGGCATTGGTGCGAAACAGCGTGGGGATCTGTACCTTGTAGGTCTGGAGCTGATTGAAGGCGCCGTGCAAGCTGGCCTGTTCGCTCCCTGGATTCTTCAGCTCGAACACCGCGACCGGCAGGCCATTGAGGAACAGCACCACATCCGGGCGGCGATTGGTGCCGTTCTCGACCACGGTCAGTTGCGCCACGGCCAGCCAATCGTTCGCGTCGGGATCCGAGAAATCGATCAGGCGCACGGTATCGCCCCGCAGGGTGCCATCCTCGGCGTAGAACTCCACCGGCACGCCCTCGACCATCAGCCGGTGCAGGCGGCGGTTCTCCTCGATCAGCGACGGCGAGACCGTGGCGATGATCTGTTTCAGGGCATCCGCGCGGGCCTCGCTGGGAATCTCCGGGTTCAAGCGATCAATGGCCGCTTGCAGCCGTCCGACCAGCAGCACATCCGAGAAGGCTTCGCGCTCCGCCGCGCTTCCGTCCGGTCCGATCACCGCATCGCTCGTGCACTGGTAGCCCAAGCCCGCCAGTTGCTCCAGTAACAGCCCCTCAATGTCGGCTTCCGTGAGAAAGGTCATCCTTCGCTCCGTGTCGCAGTGTCCGCCGATCCTGGCCGCCCCCTGGTCCAGCGGGGGCCGTCCCTCCACGGCCGAGTGAATGAATCCGTCCGGCCTCAGTCGGTCGGGTTGTCCTCGTCTTCCGCCATCCCGACGTTCAACAGCTCCGCGCCATTGAGCCGCCAACGCTGACCGATGCGCTCCAGATCGCCACGCACCAAGACCGGCAATTGCTGATCGTGCGCCTGGACCGCCTGGCGGTAATTCGCTTGGTCCAGGGTGGCCTTGACCGACTGAATTTTCCCGTCGACCAACGCCTTGAGGGTCACCAGACCCTCGGCCTCGTCCTGATCGCGCTTGAGCTGAAAGACGGTCCCGAACAACTCCATATCCGGGCGCGAGTGCCGCGCGCGAAAGGTCCGCGCCGCTTCGCTCAGGATCGCCGCATCGCTCGACGAGAACCGCACCCGCCGATATGCCTCGGTCCCCGGTCGGGTCCGCGCCCAGGTTACGCCGATTTCCAGGCCATCCGCGCAGGCCACCAAGCGGGCCACGGCCTCGCACAGGTTCGCGCTGACTCCGACCTTGACCGCGCGCTCGAAGGCCGCCATCCCGGTTCCGGTCATCGTTTGTTCCGTGGCTCCACAGCAAGCCTCCAGCGCCTCGATCAGGCGTCGTGTCACCTTGCGTTCGTAGGGTTCTTGATCGAAGGGCGTGGTCCAGGAGGCATCGAGCACAGGTTGCAGCAATGGCGGGACTGGCGCCAGGAGGCGGACCACAAAGCTCCCGTGCTCGGTTTGGCCCAAGCGCACCTGCTGCAAATACTCGTTGGCCTCTTTATTCGCCCCCGCGCGGTAGAGCGGTTGAGGATTGGTCGCCGCACAGGCGGCGGCCAACAGCATTTCGCGGGCGTTCTCCACCAGACCGACACCCGCGGCCAAGCTCACCGAGCCGTCATCGGCGCTGGCACGCGCGCGCACCCGCACCACGTCCCGATCCGCCCCGATCAGATCGCGATAGAGGGCGAGTTCATCCCGACCGCTGGTCTCGGCCAGGATCCCGATCAACTCCGCCACCACGCGCGGATAGTCCGCCAGACTCTCGGTGCGCGGAATCACCAGCTCGGGCCGTTTCGGGTGGGCGTAGACATCGGAATGCCGCCCGTAAGCCTCGATATGCGCCCAGCCCTCGCCCCGCGCATAAGCCGCCAGGGCGGCCGGCGTAATGGCGCGCAGGGCCTGTTGATCGACAATCTGAGCTTTCATCGAATGCCCCCCGTTCTGGACTGATCCATTAGGGCACGCAGCGCCGACACATCGAACCGTTGAAGCTCGGGGAGCGACACTGTCACGGACGTCTGGTTTTCGCTCTCTGGTGCGTCGGCGAGCGACACCCAATAGGCACAGCGGCGCAGCACCAGTTCCGCCTCGGTCACGGTCAGCCACTCGGCCTCGTCCGTGGGCAGGGCCAGGACCACCAGCACGCGCGGCGTCTGGGTCGGCTCGCGCAGCAGGTCATAGTTGCGGCGCTTGAGCGGATAACGATAGTGGCCCTCCTGAACATCGCCCAGATGGATGGTCGCCTTGAGCTGAATACCCAGCGAGGGGCGCATCCGCCCACCGGCCTTGATCTCGCAGTCGATGCCGTCGCGGTCGAAGTCCAGGCTCGCCACCACATAGCCAGCCCCGGCGGCGACGGCTTGCAGGTAGGCGCGTGACAATGCCTCTTCGCGGTCGGTTGGGGCGAGGAGCTGATCTGAAGTCATGGGTGCCGCTCACCCGCCGCTTGATGCAGCCGATCCAAACCCCGTTTTGTCTGGCCTTGCCCGCGTTGAACCCGCGCACGAAAGCGAGCCTCAGCGTCAGCTTCGGCCACGCGCGCCGCCGTCATTTGATCGAACAGTTGGCTATTATTCACGCTTCTAACCCTGAAGATTTTCTTGAGCTATCTGTCAGTTGCCTGTCAATCACCAAAAACTTCCGCCATGTTCCTTCACCCAACCTTTAAAATCTTCCATTACTTTTGTGCATTCATCCTCAGACTGCCCAAAAATACCGCTTTTGACGTAAATTGATTCATTTCCTTGACTTGAAATGGATTCGCTAATTTCATTGAAAATTCGCGTGCGATTATCATGATTGTAGGCATAGCGCCCGAGCGGCACCCAATACCAATCTTTGCTGTTTTTGTCATTATAGTTGTGGCCAAGAGCCATCAACACTTCGAGTCGGTCAAAGGCATAGCTGAACCTCGCGATCTCAGTACAGTACATATCTCATTAAGCATTTGATATATATGGATCTCGCTTAGAGCCACGATCGCCCGGAGATTCGATGTCCGAGATCCAATCCGTCAAGCTGTTGCGCAACCTGCTCGGCGTCCACCTGAACTGGCACG